>DASWAT010000170.1:0-7281 GCA_036390995.1 Actinomycetota bacterium
CCGAGGCCATCAAGCTCGTGAAGGAGTTCCCCGACGCGAAGTTCGACGAGAGCGTCGAGGTCGCCTTCCGCCTGGGCGTCGATCCCCGCAAGGCCGATCAGATGGTCCGGGGCACGGTCTCGCTACCGCATGGAACCGGCAAGTCCGTTCGCGTGGCCGTGTTCGCCACCGGGCCGAAGGCGACCGAGGCCAAGGAGGCCGGCGCCGACGTCGTGGGCGGCGAGGAGCTGGTCGAGGAGGTCATGAAGGGCAACATCGACTTCGACGCCACCGTCGCCACGCCGGACATGATGGCCGCGGTGGGCAAGGCGGGCCGCGTGCTCGGGCCGCGCGGCCTCATGCCGAACCCGAAGACCGGCACCGTGACGTTCGACATCGCGAAGGCCGTGCAGGAGATCAAGGCCGGGAAGCTCGAGTACAAGGTCGACCGGACCGCGAACCTCAGCCTGGTGATCGGGAAGAAGTCCTTCGGCGAGCAGCAGCTGCTCGAGAACTACGGAGCCGTGGTGGACGAGATCCTTCGGGCCAAGCCGTCGGCGGCCAAGGGCAAGTACGTGAAGAGCCTGACGATCGCCACGACGATGGGCCCGGGCATCCCGATCGACACGAACCGGATGAAGATCGCCGAGGGGACCGCGGTCCCGGCCTAGATCCTCAACCGGCGTGGCGGTGGTTCCCGATGTGGGAATCGAGTCGTTCGTTCAGGCCGTCGATCCGTGAGGTCAGCGCGTCGATGCGCTCGTCGATCCGAGCCGCGAGGGCGTCGATGCGCCCCCCGAGCTCGCTGCCCTGGGTGGCGATCGCCGTGCGAAGCTCGGTGCCGAGGCCATCGATCTTCACACCGAGATAGAAGAACGACGCCACGAGCGTCGCCCCCAGGATCCCAAGGGTCGCCCAAGCTACGGCCATGGAGCGACCATAGCATCGAGGGGTGACAACGAGCCGGGAGGTCCTGGATCACCAGCCCCTGACTGGCGGTAGGCTGTTTCGTGGCCCACGTCGGGAGGGCGGATGACCAGGAGGCGGGGGCGGCAGCGGGGGGCGATCCTTGAGGTCCCACTGCTGCTACCGTCGATCCTGTTCCTCGCGCTGGTCGCCTGGACGCTCCTCATCCTGTTGAGTTCGAGCTTCCGGTTCAACGTCGACTGGCCGCGGGCTCGGCTGCCCCTGGAAACGGCCGGCATCGTGGTGGCCGTGCTCATCGCCGCGCTCGCGTACATCCGGTTCTCGCTCGACGGGAGCCGCTCCTTCCTGTTCCTGGCGCTCGCGTTCGTCGTGATCGGCGCGAACCGGCTGGTGTTCGGCGTCGTCCTCCAACCGAGCATCGTCGGGCTGCAGGAGGGGGCGTACCTGTGGACCGTGGCCCGGCTGATGATGGGCGTGCTCCTGCTGCTCGGTGCCGTCCGGTGGGCGACGGCCGGGGCTGAGGCCCGCCACCCCCTCACGGTCTTCCTGATCGGCTCACTCGGGTCGCTCGCCGTCCTGTCGGCGGTCGAGGCACCGTTATGGCTGCTGCGGGCGCATCTGCCGCCGCTCGCGACGGGTGCCGTGCGGGTCGACGAGGTTCGTGGCATCCTCCCCGGGCTCACCGGGATCGATCTGGCCATGGGGCTCGTAGGTGCCGCCGTGTTCCTCATCGCCGCGCTGCTGTACGTGCGCCCGTCCGACCGTCCGTTCTCGATGTGGCTGCCCTCGGCGCTCGTGGTGGCCGCCTTCAGCCACATCCACTACATGCTGATGCCGACCGTGTTCGGGGACCGGATCTCGACCGGAGACCTCCTCCGCCTGGCGTTCTCGGGGGTGCTGCTGGTCGGCCTCATCGGCGAGATGTGGGCGACGTTCCTGGCCGAGCGCGAGCGCACCCGCGAGCTCCAGGGCGCCTACGAGGCGGAACGCGAGCGGATCCAGGATCTCGAGGAGGCCGAACGAACGCGCGCCGAGCTCCTCGGCATGTTGACGCACGAGCTGCTCCACCCCGTCGCCGCCACGCGGAGCATGGTGCTCGTCCTGCAACGCCGGTGGCAGGACCTGAACGACGACGCGAAGGTCGAGCTGGTCGAACGGCTGGATGTCGAGACGCGGAACCTGGTCGCGCTGGCCGAGCGTGTCCCCTCGGTGGCGCACTCGACGATGGAGCCCTTCCCGCTGCTGTTCCAGGACCGGGAGGTGGGACAGTTGCTCGCGGAGGCCGGGGCCGCGCCACCGAACGGCCACGCGATCGAGCTGCGCGTCCCGCCGGAAGTCGCCCGCCGCAGGATCCGCGTGGATCCCGTCCGGATCCTCCAGGTGTTCCGAAACCTGCTGTCCAATGCCGACAAGTTCTCGCCGTCCGGGTCCCCTATCGTCATCGAAGCCGAGGCCGGAGGGGACGAGGTGAGGTTCCGCGTGATCGATCGGGGGCCGGGCGTGTCGCCCGAGGAGGCCGAGCGACTGTTCGAGCCGTTCGCGCGCGGAACGACGGCGCAGCAGGGCGGGATCCCCGGATCCGGCCTGGGGCTGTACGTGTCGCGCGGTATCGTCGAGGGCCACGGCGGCCGGATCTGGGTGGAGCCGGGCGATCCAGGGGGGTCGGCCTTCAGCTTCACGATCCCGACATCCGCATCGGCCGGGAGCGAGGCGTGAAGATCCTCATCGTGGACGACCATCTGATGTTCGCCCAGGCCATGCGCACCCTGCTGACGGGCGAGGACGACGTCGAGTCGGTGAGCGTGGCGGGCTCAGCGGAGGACGCCCTGCGGCAGTGTGGGGACGAGTGCCCCGACGTCGTCCTCATGGACGTCGACCTGCCAGGGGAGAACGGGATCGCGGCCACCCGCGACGTGCTGCGGACCTGCCCATCGGCGGAGATCGTGATCATCACGGCGCTCCAGGACCCGCACCTGATAGCGCGAGCCGTGGAGGCCGGGGCGGCCGGGTTCGTGTCGAAGACCCGGGCGGCCGACGAGCTGACCGGCATGATCCGGGCGGCGGCCGCAGGCGAAATGGTGCTGCCCGAGGAACAAGCCGGCGAGATCCTGCGCCAGCTGCAGTCGTCCCGGCGCAGGAGCGTGGTGGAGGGCCCGGAGGCCCAGCTCAGCGAGCGGGAGCTGGAGGTCCTCCAGGCCTTCGCCGACGGGCTGACCACCGAGCAGGTGGCGGCGCACCTGTTCATCAGCGAGCGGACCGTGCAGAGTCACATCCGCAGCGTGCTGTCCAAGCTCGATCTGCACTCCAAGCTCCAGGCCGTCCTGTGGGCGCTCCGCCAGGGCCTGATCCGCCTGCGACCCATCGAGTGAATGGCGCCTGCCCGTTCCTGCCGGATAGTGGGTGCGCAAGAACGCGCACCCCAGCGTAGGCCGACCGAGGCACCGCGAAATCCGCCGCGGATGCGATGGTCCCCGGTGCGTCGACCCGCGACAATATCGGAACCAGTCCTCGAGAAGGATCTCCGTTGAACGATCGTGACGTCGGCGGCCGCGAGGGAGCGGCCGAGCCCGCCCGGCAGGTCTCGGTCTTGGTTGTGGACGACCACCGGGCCTTCGCCGAGTCCCTGGCCCTGCTGATCGACGGCGAGGAGGGACTCCGCGTGGTCGGAACGGTCACCACCGGCGAGGAGGCGGTCCGCGAGTGCGCCCGGCTGGCGCCGGATGTCGTGCTGCTCGACCTAGCGCTGCCGGACATCGACGGGATCGAGGTGACCAGGCGGATCATGGCCGCGAACCCCGCCACACGGGTCGTGCTGATCGCCGCCGTTGCGGGTGACGACGCCGTAGCCAGGGCCATCGAGGCGGGTGCGCGAGGCTTCGTGCCGAAGGTGAGCGCCGTCGACAAGTGCGTGCCGGTGATCCGAGGGGCGGCCGGGGGCCGGATCGTGCTCCCCGACGACCGCAGGGACGCGATCATCGCACTGGTCGAGAGGCACCGGGCGTCCCGATCCTGACGTTCGGCGTCGATCCTCGGCCGGACGATCGAGTGCGCCTAAGCCCTACGCAGAAACGCACAATCGCGGCTGCGCGTAAGACGCGACTGGGAAACCCTCTCCGCGGCCGATGCTTGCGCCGCCGCGCAATCCCACCATACGCGGTAGGCACTCTGGGGGAGTCATAGCTCCTCAGACAGGCGACGAGGCCGTGGCCCGAATGGTGCGGTCCCGAAAGGTGGGTGAAGTTCCGGTGAGGAAGAAGAAGATCTATGTGCCGCTGATCGCGGCGCTGATGGTGTTCTTCACCGTCGCGCTTGCAGGCATCGTTTCGGCGGCTGAGCTCGTGACGGCCGAAGTTACCGGCACGGTGAACGACGTGACCGTGACGCAAGGTAGTTCCGCTAACTTCACGATTGACGTATACGCGACGGGCGCGATCGCGTGCACGGTCGCTTCCGGCAGTCCATCGACCGCGACGGTCGACACTGTGTACTTCCTCGATTCCGGGGGTGCGCTCTCGACTGGGACGCCCTCGTCTTCGATGGCGTTCTTCTCGGATGGGACAAGTCAGGGCGGCAGTGGGAACTGCGGCGTCACGTGGACCAACGCTCCCACGAACTACTCCCGGGCCGCTTCAGTCAGCACCGCCGCGACGACCCCGGTGGGCGACTACACGATTACGCTGAGTGTGGCCGCTGGCACTACCGATGTCACCAACGCGAGCGGGATTACCGGGAAGCTCGGTGACACCACGGCGACTTCAGTCACGGTCCACGTGGTAGCTCCCGTCGTGACGAATACCCCGCCCACGGTCGTCGTCACCGGCGTGACGCATGGCGGGTCGTACAACAAGGGCTCCGTTCCGGCTGCGGGATGCTCGTGGACCGACACGGAGGACGGCAGCGGAACGTTCGCTGCCACGCTGAGCGCGATCACGGGAACCTACGCCAGCGATGGCATCGGCTCGCAGACGGCGTCGTGCTCGTACATGGACACGGGCGGCCTGACGGCCACCGCTTCAGCTACGTACAGCATCGTTGACCCATCCGCTCCGGTGATTACCTATGTCCTGAATCCAGCAGCCCCCCAGAGCAACGGCTGGTACAACACCAACGTCACGCTGACGTGGACCGTGACCGAGAACGAGTCGCCGAACTCGCTCTCCAAGACGGGCTGCGTCAATCAGAACATCACGGCAGACCAAGCGGAGACGACCTACTCCTGCTCGGCGACGAGTGCGGGCGGCAGCGCAGGTCCCGTGTCCGTTTCCATAAAGCGTGACGCAACGGCTCCGACGGTCGCCTACAAGAGCGCGTCGGGCACCGCTGGAAACGCTGGTTGGTACGTCAGCGCCGTTACCGCGACGTTCACCGGCACCGACAACCTCTCGGGGTTCGACGCGATCGGCACCCTCACGAAGGACCTTACGAGCGTCTCCTCCGGCGAGGGCGCGGGAGTCAGCGTGGGCAGCCCGGCCTTCACCGACTGGGCCAACAACACGGCGGCCGAGGGTTCTGCCACGCACTCGTTCGACATCGACCTCACGAACCCGACGGTGACGTGTGGTTCCACGCCGTCCTTGATCCTCAACCAGCCGGGCGCACAGGTCTCGGCGACGGTGACGGATGATCAGTCCGGGCCCTTCGCTTCGCCGGTGACGGCTGCGGCGAACACTTCTGCGGTCGGGTCGTTCACGGCCAGCGTGACCGGGTACGACATCGCCGGACGTTTCGCGACGGTCAGTTGTCCGTACAACGTGGGCTACAACTTCACCGGGTTCTACCAGCCAATCGACAACACCGTTGCGAACTCAGCGAAGGCCGGGCAGGCGGTCCCCGTGAAGTGGCGGCTGACCGACTACTACGGGGTTGGAATCTCGGATCCCGCCAGCTTCGTTAGCGTCTCGTCCTCAACAGCCGGAGGCTCGTGCGGAGGTACGGTGGACGCGATCGAGGAGTACGCGGGTTCCTCCGGTCTCCTGTATCTCGGCGATGGCAACTGGCAGTACAACTGGAAGACGCCGAAGTCGTACGCGGGGAGTTGCCGGACGATGAAGCTCTACCTACTTGGCAGTGGTTCTCCGTACAAGACAGCGGACTTCCAGTTCAAGTAGGTCGGCCAGGATTTGAGGATCGAGAGGGCGGAGCGACACCCACCCTCCGGGAACGAGGAAGGGACCCCTTCGGGGGTCCCTTTCTTTGGCGCGGAATCGAGGTTCGCAGTGGCTCCAGGAGCGCCGTGAGGGCTGCTCAACCCGAGCGCGGAACTCCCGTACTCGTGATCCGGGACGGCGTGCGCCCGGCGGTCGTGGGTGAGGAGGACGGCGCTCGACGTCTGCTTGGCTCCCGAGCCGCTCGTTTCGTGATAGGCATACCGCGCGGTGGCAAGCCTCGACACCAGCAGCGGCGGGGCCTCTGACTCTTCATGGGTCCTGAAGCCGGAGAAGGAACGCCGATTCCGGATCGGTCGCACCAGGCAGAAGGGTTCTGACGGGTCGCGCTCGAACCTTCCGCGGTACGCGCCGCTCCTGATCGTTCTCGTTCCGGTGCTCTTCAACGCCTGGACGCTGCGCGCCGAGCTCCTTCGGGTCGAGTACCTCAACGACAGCGCTATCCACTCCTCCATGGTTCGGTGGGCGGCGGCGCGGATCCAGGAGGGGCACCTACCCTTCGACGGGTGGTACCCGTACCTCAGCTTGGGGTCCTCGCGCTTCCACCACTACCAGAGCCTGCCGCACATCTTGACCGGCGCCCTCACCGTGCTCTTCGGTCCTCGGGTCTTCGCCTGGTCGCTCTACCTCTTACTGGTGTTGTGGCCACTGGCCGTGTACCTGGGAGGTCGGCTTTTGGGCTGGAGCGTGTGGGCGTCCGCCGCGGCGGCCGTGATCTCACCGCTCCTGCGAAGCGTCCCCGGCCTTGGCTACGAATACGGCAGTTACACGTGGCAGGGATCTGGAACGTGGGCGCAGCTCTGGGGCATGTGGGCCCTCCCGATCTGTTGGGGTCTGACGTGGAGGGCGATCTCCCGCGGCACGGGCTACGCACTCGCTGCGATCGCCTTGGCCCTCACCCTGGCCCTCCACCTGCTCACCGGGTACCTTGCCCTGCTGAGCCTCGGGGTGTGGATCTTGGTCAAACCCCCGGAGTTCCTTCGAAGGGTCGGTCGAGGCGTCCTTGTCGGGGTGGGAGGGCTCCTGGCGGCGGCGTGGATGTTGGTGCCGCTCATCGCGGACGCTCGCTGGACCGCGCAGGACGAGTTCTCGCGGGGGACCTTCTACTACGACTCGTTCGGAGCTCGTCGCGTGCTCGCGTGGCTCTTCACGGGCGGCATCTTCGATGCCAACCGGCTCCCCGTGATCAGCCTCCTGGTCGCGGTCGGGA
>DASWAT010000171.1:0-15022 GCA_036390995.1 Actinomycetota bacterium
TCGGGTGGAGCGCGTGTACGGCCCTGCACGCCGCCAGCGCGTCCGACCACCGGCCGTGGAACCAGCGGATCCACCCGGCGTTGTCGTAGGCGACGTCGCCGGGGTGGCCACGGTCGAGGGCGCGGTCCCCACCCCCGCCGCCGGGGTCGCCGGCCCCCCGCAGCACCGGATCGATCACGGCGGCGGCCTCGTCGAACCGTCCCTCGTAGCCGAACGTCGCCGCGTGGATCCCAGCGTGCCAGCCGATCTGCAGCGCGTCACCCGTGGCCGACGCGAGCTCCATGCACCGGGCGCCGAGCCGGCGAGCCTCCTCGAACCTGCCGCGCATGGCCAGCCCGTGCGCCAGCGGACCGAGCGCGTGGAGCAGCGTCTGCTCGTCCCCGGATGCTTCGGCCAGGGCGACGGCCTGGCGGCAGAGCTCCTCCTGGGCGCCGAAGTCGCCGCCCAGGGCTACGATCCACGCCAGCTCGTTGATCGCCGCGGCAAGACGCGGCGAGCTGGCCCGCTCGAACGATGCCACGGCCTCCCGGGCCTGGTCGCCGGCCGCCGCCAGGTCCGTCTCCCCGATCGATAGCGACGAGGCCAGCCGCATCTTCGTCGCGGCCAGTCGAACGGGATCGTCTTCGGCGAGCTCGGCGAGCTCGCGCAGGGCGGGGAGGGCCACGCTGTGATCCGATGCCTCCTGGGCGTGCCAGGCGATCCGATCGAGGAGGCGCTCTCGTTCGGCGTGACCGGGCGGGGTCAGCTCGAGGGCGGCGCGGAGGTGCCCGAGAGCCTCGCGGTGCGCCTGCGCGCGCTCGGCCAGCTCGGCGGCTTCCTGCAGCAGTCCGATCGCGACCGCGTCCCCCGTCGACGCGCTGCGGGCGACGTGGTAGGCGCGGACCGCGGGGAGCTCGTCGGCCAGCGCCTCGGCCAGCTGAGCGTGGACCTCGCGCCGGCGGCCGGCGCCCATGCTCTCGTAGACGGCCTCCTGCGCGAGCGGGTGGGCGAAGTCGTAGGAAGCCGAACCACCCGGGCTCGCATCCGCCTGCTCGACCAGGAGCCCCCGGCGGACCAGCTCGTCCAGGGCCGTGCCGGCGCCCGGCATCGCCGCCTCGAGCTGCCGGAGCGCGAACGATCGGCCTAGGGCCGCCGACAGCTCGACGGCGTCCGCCGCCTGCGGGGAGAGCTCCGCGATCTCCATGCGGACCCGCTCCTTCACGCTGACCGGGACCACCCTGGCGGCGGGGTCGCGCCGGAGCTGCTCGAGCAGCCCGACGGCGTACAGGGCGTTACCGCGGGTCCGGTCGAACAGCCACGAGCGCAGCTCCCCGCCCCCGACCTCGGCGCCCAGCGCACGGTCGGCCAGGATGGCGATGTCCTCGCTGTCGAGCGGGCGCAGCCGGAGCTCACGGGCTAGCCCGTCCTTCACCAGCGTGGAGACCAGCCGCCACAGGTCGGTGCGCTCCGTGACGGCGTACGGTCGCACTGCGCTGACCACCAGGAGCGGCGCCGCGAGCGGGTTGCGGCCGAGGTAGCCGAGCCATTCCCAGGTCGAGGGATCCGCCTGATGCAGGTCGTCAAGCACGAGCTGCACCGGACGGTCCTCGGCCAGACGACCGAGCAACCGCGCGAGCGCCTCGAGCACGGCCAGGCGGCCGACCGACCCGCCGGAGGAGTCGCGGCCCGACCCGGCTGACGGCCCGCCCCGGGCCGCCACCGAGGGCAGCGCCGCCGCCAGGGCGGCCCGCCGGTCGCCCACCAGGCGCCCGAGTTCGTCCGCGTCGCAGGAGCGCAGATGTCCCTCGAGCGCCTCGGCGATGGTGGTGAACGGCATCGAGGCCGACAGCGGCGAGCCTCGGGCCATCAGGGTGGTCGCGCGCCGTCTGCTCCGCAGGATGTGCTCGGCGAGCAGGCGCGTCTTCCCGACGCCGGCGTCGCCCTCGACGATCACGATGCGTGAGCCGCTCCGGCCCACGCCCTCGAAGGCGTTCGAGAGCGACGCGAGCTCCTCCCGCCGCCCCACCAGCGTCGGGGCGTCCATCGCGAGGCATCGTAGCGCGCGCCTCCGGAGGCTTCCCTCCGACCCCGAGCACGCGCGGTGCCGGTTCCGTAGCCGGTTCCGTAGCCGTTGCCGATGGAGAGCCCCTACCGGGAGGTGAGGATGGCCCCAACAGACTCGGAGGAGGCGGCGATGATCGTGCGGATCGTTCGATTCACGTCGGGCCTGTCGGACGAGGAGGTCCGGGCGACGTACGAGGAGCGGGCCCCTCGGTACCGGGCGGTTCCGGGCCTGCTACAGAAGTACTACCTGCGCTTCCCGGAGACCGGCGAGCACGGCGCCGTCTACATCTGGGAGTCGGAGGAGGCTCTGGAGGCGTTCGGTCGCTCCGAGCTCGCCCACACCATCCCGGACGTGTATCGGGTCCAGGGATCGCCCAGCGGCGAGGTGGCCGGCGTGGTCATGGTGCTGCACCCGAGCCTCGAGCGGGCGACCGGGTAGGGGGGATGCAACAGGGCTGAAGGGGGGAGAGATGCGGATCCGGCTGTTCCTGCTATCGGCGCCTTCGAGGCGAGCGGTGCTCGACTCGGGGGAGGAGCACAGCGACCTGATGTTCAGCGGCTTCACCGCGCCCGACAGCAAGCCTACGCCGGCCTGCACGGGACAGGAAAGGAGATCGACGTGGCGTACGAGATCGAGGGGGACTACTTCGAGGCCTGCAACTGCGAGGCCAGCTGTCCCTGCATCATGCTGAGCCCGGCCACCGAGGATACCTGCGATCTGGTGTTCGGCTGGCACGTCGCGAGCGGCCACAAGGACGGCGTCTCGCTCGCTGGCCTGAACGTGGCCTTGGCGGTGCGGTCGCCCAAGCAGATGACGGACGGTGGCTGGACGGCCGCGCTGTACCTGGACGAGCGGGCGGATCCGGCGCAGACCGAGGCCCTCCAGACCATCTTCTCGGGCCAGGCGGGCGGCCACCTGGCGAACGTGGCGCCGCTGATCGGCACGGTGACCGGGGTCCAGAGCGCGCCGATCGTCTTCGAGAAGCGGGACGGCGTCCGCACGCTGCGCGTGGCCGACCTCATGGAAGCCGAGGTCGAGGAGCTGCGCGGCATGGACGGGGAGCGCCCGGTGACGATCGACAACCCGCTCTTCTCCGCGCTCGTGCAGCCGGTGCGACAGGGTCGCTCGAAGAAGCTGTGGTACGAGGGCGCGTTCTCGTTCCAGACCTCGGCGCGCAACAGCTTCATCGCCGAGTTCCGGTACGAGGCGGCGTGAGGTCCGCGGTGGCGATCGCGACGCTGCGGGCCAGGTCGCTCGAGGTCCCCCGCGCGGTGGTCCTCCTCACGGGGGGGGCGTGGGCGCTGGCCATCGGGGCCGAGGTCGCCGGTCACGGCCGGGCGTTCGGGCACGACGCGCTGATCGAGGGCGGCATGCCGGTGCCGGCCGCCCTCGCCCTGTTCGTGCTGTCGTGGCAGGTGATGCTCGCGGCGATGATGCTGCCCTCGAGCGTGGGGATGCTGCGCACGTTCGGACGCTTGGCGGCCCGGGAGCCGGATCCGGCGCGCAGCCGGACGGCGTTCGTCGCCGCCTACGGGCTCGTGTGGACGGGCTTCGGGTTCGCGGCCTTCGCCGGCGACGGCATCCTGCACCGGGCCGTGGACGCGTCACCGTGGCTCGGCGCGCACGAGTGGCTGATCGGTGGCGGCGTGCTGCTGGTCGCCGGCGCCTTCCAGTTCTCGGACCTCAAGGATCGGTGCCTGTCGGAGTGCCGGACGCCCCTGGGCTTCCTCATGGAACGCTACCGGCCCGGCGCCCGAGCCGCTTTCCGCGTGGGGGTCGCGCACGGCGCGTTCTGCGTGGGGTGCTGCTGGGCGCTGATGCTCGTGGGGTTCGCGGCGGGGGCCGGGAACCTGCTGTGGATGGCCGTGCTCACCACGGTCATGGCCGTCGAGCGGTCGGCCCCTCGCGGGCGCGCCATCGTGAGGCCGGTGGGTGCGGCGTTCGTCGCGCTCGCCGGCCTGGTCCTGCTCCACCCGATCTGGCTGCCCCCGATGCTGGGCACCGGGTAGCCCGCCGCGCTACCCGGCGGGCACCACGCGGATCGTCGGCTTGTACGGGGGAGGATCGGGGGTGCGCGGGAACCGGAACAGGACCTCCACACGCTCCCACGGGACCAGCTCCACCGCATAGGCGTCGAGGACTCGCGCCTGCAGGCCCCCGGGGTCCAGGTCGGTGGGGGCGGACCGGCGTCCGTCCGGGAGCTGGATCCCACCGCGGTGGACGTCGCACAGCGTGTAGAGCTGGCCGGCGAAGCCGTGGACGACGGCCGGCGTGCCCGGTCCGGGCTCGAACCACGCGCACATGGCGCAGACCAGGCGGAGCTGGGCCGGGTACGCCTCGGCGGCGCGCCACCCGCGTTCGTGCTCGATGACCCGACCCCACATCGACACGGTGCCGACCACGGGCGGTGGTGGGTACGCGGGGCGGGGCCGGTCGAACACCTCCAGCGAGCGCGCCGCGTAGATGCCGCATGTGCATGCGGGATCGGGCGCCTCGTGCGACCGCCGCGTGAGGCCAACGAACGGGGGCGGGGTGCATCGGGCGCGAACCGCCCGCCGCGGCTCCCATGCGCCCGAGCCGGAGCCCACGGGGTGCAGCAGCGTACCCCTCTCGGGATCCTCCGAGAGGTTCCAGATCCGCCAGCCTCGGATGGGCTCGGCGAAGCGCTCGGGTGTCGGCGGTACCGCCATGCCGCACCCATCGTCGGCGCGGAACCCGAACGGCGCAAGGCACGGGCCCACGAGGTCCGCGGCCCGATCCGGGCAGTGCACGGCGGGGGGACCATCGGCCGTCGGGTCCGGGACCACACGCCCTGCTCGGGCTGTATGTCCGAGACCTATGTTGGTCACAGGCATACATGCCCAACACCAGGAGGTGTCGCGATGGCCGACCGAGAGAAGCTCTTCATCATGGCGACGCACGGCCCGGAGGACGCCGAGCTCGCGACGATCCCGTTCGTCATGGGCTGCGCTGCCCTCGCCACCGAGATCGACGTCGTCATGGGGTTCCAGGCCGAAGGCGTTCGTCTCGTGCACCGTGGCGTGGCCGACAAGGTCGAGGCGCCCGAGTTCCCGCCGCTCGCCAAGCTGCTGGACGACTATCGCGAGCTCGGCGGCAAGCTCCTCGTCTGCAGCCCCTGTATCAAGAGCCGCGAGATACCGGCGGAGGCGCTCGTGGAGGGGACCGAGATCGTGGCGGCCGCCCGCTTCGTGGTCGAGATCACCTCGGCGACGAACAGCCTCGTCTACTGATCGCTTCATCAACCGGCCGCGTCTGGCCGGCGGCCGCGCGGCCGCGAAGGAGGGTTCACACATGACCACGGCACTCAGCGAGAGCGACCTCGCGACCCTTACCCCGGGCAAGGTCGTGGACGCCAGGGGATCGGCCTGCCCAGGTCCGCTCCTCGAGGCCAAGAAGGGCATCGGGGGCGTGTCCGTCGGCAGCGTCCTGGAGATCTGGTCCAGCGACCCGAACACGAAGGGGGACATCGAAGCCTGGGCCGGCAAGGTCGGGCACGAGTTCCTCGGGATCCTCGTCGCGGACGGCTACGACCGGGTCTTCCTTCGCCGGACGAAGTGAGGCAGCGGTGGCGCCGCCCACGAGGATCCTCGTCCTGGCGTCGCTGTTGTGCGCGTACCCGGGGATCGACGCGACCGGGCAGGCGCACCTGGACTACCCGGCGAACACGTACGTCCTGCCCACGCCGGATCCGGTCATGTTCCCCGAGTGGTTCTACCTGTACGGCTACGAGCACGGGATCGACGGGATCCTGATCGCCTCCTGCGGCACCGACAGTCCCTACGAGGGCTCGTACGAGCAGCTCGCGGCCAGGATCAACCGGGTCTACGCGCAGATGAAGGAGCGCGGCCTCGACATCCGGCGCCTGAAGCTCACGGCGATCTGCTCGGTGTGCACGAAGGCGTTCGTGAAGGAGGTCGGGGACCTCGCGAAGGTGGTGGAGGAGCTCGGGCCCGCCGCCGACGAGCTCGCCCGGCAGCCGGCCGTCGTAGGGGGCGAGGCGTCGTGAGCGAGCGGACGGCGGCCGGGGAGATCGACACCGACGTCCTGGTCGTCGGCGCGGGGATCGCCGGGCTCCAAGCGGCGCTCGATCTGGCCGACCAGGGCAACCGGGTGCTCCTGGTCGAGCGGGAGGCGAGCATCGGAGGCCGGATGATCGCGCTCTCGAAGGTCTTCCCCACGATGGACTGCTCGAGCTGCATCACCACGCCGAAGATGTCGTCCGCCGCCCACCACGAGCTCGTGACGACCTTCACCTACACCGACGTCGGGTCGGTGGAACCGGCCGGCCGAGGGTTCGAGGCCACCATCGTGCGCCGTCCCCGCTACGTGGACGAGGAGGCGTGCATCGGCTGTCGCCTGTGCGAGTACGCGTGCCCCGTCGACGTGCCGCACGAGTTCGACGGCGGCCTGGGCGCCCGGCGCGCCGTCTACATCCCCTTCGGGACCGCGATCCCGCAGAAGGCCGTCGTCGACCTTCCGAACTGCATCCTGTGCGGAAAATGCGAGAAGGCCTGCCCCACCGACGCCATCGACTTCCTCCAGGAGCCCGAGACGATCACCGTGCGGGCTCGCGCCGTCGTCCTGACCACCGGGTACCGGCCGACCCCCACGGGAGCCAAGAAGGAGTACGGGGCGGGCAGGATCTCGAACGTGATCGGCGGGCTCGACATGGAGCGCCTGCTCTCGCCGAACGGGCCCTACGGGCGGGTGCTGCGGCCCTCGGACGGGAAGGTCCCGGAGAACATCGCGTACGTGCAGTGCGCCGGCTCCCGCGACGAGACGCTCGGCGTGCCGTACTGCTCGCGCGTCTGCTGCATGTACGCCGTGAAGCAGGCGATGCTCCTGTCGGGCTCGCTGCCGGTGGCCGACATCACGATCTACTACATGGACATCCGCGCGTTCGGGAAGGGCTACGAGGAGTTCTTCCAGACCGCCCGGTCGATGGGCATCAACTTCGTGAAGGCCAAGGTCGCCCGGATCCACGAGCGTCCCGACGGGGACCTGGACCTGCGCGTCGAGCTCGAGGAGGACGACGGCCGTGTCGAGGACGTCACGCACGATCTCGTCGTGCTCTCCGTCGGCCTGCAGCCGGGCGACGACGTCCGGCGGTTCGCGCCGGTCTCCACGGACGCCTACGGGTTCGTGCGGTCGGCCGATCCGGCGCTCGATGCGACCGCGACCGACGTCCCCGGCCTGTTCGCGGCGGGGACGGCGCTGGCCCCGAAGGACATCGTGGACACGGTCGCGGAGGCGAGCGCCGTCGCGATGCGGGTCGCCGCGTACCTGCGCGAAACGGCGACGCCGGCCGGGGAGTTGGTGGGCGTGGCCCATGGATGAGCAGGGCGTGCCCCGGCGCATCGGCGTGTACGTCTGCCACTGCGGCGGCAACATCAGCGACGTCGTCGACGTGGAGACGGTCACCGATCGGGCCGGCGCCGACGAGGACGTCGTGATCGCCCGGCACCTGCCCTTCATGTGCTCGGACGAGGGCCAGACGACGATCGAGAAGGACATCGCCGAGCTCGGCCTGGACCGCGTCGTCGTGGCCGCCTGCACCCCGAGCCTGCACGAGACGACGTTCCGGCGCACCGTGTCCCGGGCCGGCCTGAACGCCTACCTGTACCAGCACGCGAACATCCGCGAGCAGGTCAGCTGGGCGCACGTCCACGACCACGCCGCGGCGACCGAGAAGGCCGCCCGCGTCGTCCAGGCCGCGATCGCGAAGGCCGCCTCGCTGCACGAGCTCGACATGGTCCGCGTGGCCGCCGTCCATCGCGCGCTCGTGGTCGGCGGGGGCGTGGCCGGGCTCCGCGCGGCCCTCGACCTCGCGCGCTTCGGGATGGAGGTCGTGCTGGTCGAGCGTTCGAAGGTGCTCGGCGGACACACGCTGCGGCTCGGACGGACGTATCCGACCGAGGAACCCGGCCGGGCGCTCGTGGAGCGTCTCGCCGCCGCGGTGCGGGCGGAGCCGCTCGTCGACGTCCGGCTCTCGACGGAGGTCACGGGCGTCTCCGGCTACGTCGGCGACTTCCAGGTGACCCTGCACTCCGTCGCCCCCTCCGGGAACGGATCGGCGGGGAGCGACGAGGTCGAGGTCGGCGCGATCGTGCTCGCGACCGGATTCCGGGACTACGAGCCCGCCGCCGGCGAGTACGGGTTCGGCGGTCCGGGCGTGGTCACCCTCGCTGCGTTCCAGGAGCGGCTGTACGCGGAAGAGCCGGATGGCGACCTCGCCGCCGCGCTCGGGATGCAAGGACCCGTCCGCGCCGTGGCGTTCCTGCACTGCGTGGGCAGCCGCCAGGCCGAAGGCATCGATGGCGGCGACGGCGAGCTGAACACGTATTGCTCGCGTGTGTGTTGCACCGCGAGCGTGCGCGCCGCCGCCGAGACCCGTCGGCGGTTCCCAGACGTGCGCGTCGTGGACGTCTTCCGGGACATCCGCACGTACGCCCGCGACCAGGAGGATGCGTACCGCGCGGCCGGCCAGGCGGGCGTCCTGTTCGTTCGTCTGCCGAACGACGAGCGCGCGCGGGTGGAGACCGCGGCGGCCGAGGATCCCTACCCGCTGCTGGTTCGGGCCCGCGACTCGCTGACGTTCGGGGCGGAGCTCGAGCTGCCGGTCGACGTGGTCGTGCTGGCCACCGGCATGGAGCCGGGAGGCGCCGACGCGCTCGTGGCAGCGACGAAGGCCCCGACGGGGGCCGACGGGTTCCTCCTGGAGGTCCATCCCAAGCTCCGTCCCGTCGAGAGCGCGACCCCCGGGATCCTGCTGGCGGGGACGGCCCGGGGACCGATGGACATCACGGAGAGCACGACGTCGGCGTCGGCCGCGGCGGCCAAGGTCGCGACGCTGCTGGCCCGCGACCAGGTCGAGATGGAGCCGTTCGTGGCGAAGGTGGATCCCTCGCGCTGCTCGGGGAACGGGGCGTGCGTGAGCGCGTGTCCGTACGCGGGAGCGATCGGGCTCCAGGAGCTCGAGCTCGAGGACGGCGTGGTCGAGCAGCGCGCGTACGTGAACCCGGTGGCGTGCAAAGGCTGCGGCGCGTGCGTGGCCGTCTGCCCGAACGGCGCCATCGACGTCCAGGGGTGGGAGATCCCCCAGTACGTCGCGATGGTCGACGCGATCACGGCCGATGACGCCACCCCGGTGCCCGTCGGCGCCGGAACGGAGGCGGGGTCCTCATGAGCGGCGGGAAGAAGCCGGGCACGATCGCAGCCTTCAAGGAGCGTCACGGCCAGGCCTCCGCGGACCTGCTCGAGCGGGTCCGCGAGCAGAACCACGTGAAGGCCGCGGTCCGACGGGCGCTCGCGAACGGACCGATGACGCCGCCGGAGGTCGCCGAGGCCGCGGAGATCTCTCCCCGCGAGGCACTGTGGATGCTGATCGCCCTGCGGAAGTACGGCGTCGTCGAGGAGGACGGGCAGGACGGCGACTACGTCCGGTACGCCTTGAGCGGGAAGGACCCCCGGACATGAGGGCGACGATGGAGGAGACGCGGACGGCACCGGTTCGGGTCGAGGGGAGCCTCCTCCCCGAGCTGCAGCGCTTCGGCGCCGCGGACATCTCGGCCTGCTTCAACTGCGGCAACTGCACCGCGGTCTGCCCGCTCTCGACCGGGGACGGCGCCTTCCCCCGCAGGATCATCCGATACGCGCAGCTCGGGATGCGCGACGAGCTCCTGGCGAGCCACGAGCTCTGGGCGTGTTACGGCTGCGGAGAGTGCACGCAGACCTGCCCCCGCCAGGCCGATCCGGCCGACTTCATGGCGTCGGCGCGCCGGTACGCCGTGGCGAGCTACGACCGGACAGGCCTGGCCCGGCGCCTCGCGACGTCCGCCGCGTTCGCCGTGGTCTTCATCGGCCTGCTCGTGACGGTGCTCGCCGCGTTCATGTACCGGGCCCATCGCCCGGTTACCGGAGACGAGCTCGCGGTCTTCGAGTTCGTCCCGGCCGGGTTCATCCACGATCTGGGCATCGCCGTGATGGCGATCTTCGGGCTCGGCGCGATCGCCGGCCTCGTCGAGATGAGCCGGCGGCTCTCCCGGCGGGCCCGGGGCGCGGGACGCGCTCGGCCCCCGATCGGCCGAGTCGGCGAGGCGGCGTGGTACGCCGTGGGCCGCGAATCGATCGGGCAGGAGCGCATGCGGCGGGACTGCGCCGACGATCCGGACGCGAACCTGCGGCCCTGGTACCAGCGCCGGTGGTTCATCCACGCCGCCACGATGTGGGGGTTCCTGGGGCTCCTTGCGGCCACGATCCTCGACTACCTGCTCGACCTGACCGGCGTGAAGTCGACGGGCGCCGCCCAACCGCTCTGGTATCCGATCCGCCTGCTCGGGACGCTCGCCGGACTCCTCCTCGTGTACGGCACGTCGGTGTCGATCACCCGGCGGATCCGGCGGACCGACCGCTCGTCGGCCCGCTCGACGGGGCCGGACTGGTGGTTCCTGTGGCTCCTGTGGCTGGCCGGGGTCACCGGCTTCGTGCTCGAGCTCGCTCTGTACCTGCCCGAGGCGCCGGGCTGGGGCTACCCCGTGTTCCTCGTCCACGTGGCCATCTCGATGGCCCTGATCCTGCTGGCCCCGTTCGGCAAGTTCGCGCACGCGATCTACCGCCCGGTCGCGCTGGGCGTCCTCCGGGTGCACAGCCGCGGGGGAGGTGCCTCGGCATGACCTCGACGGTGCAGGGGATGCCCCCCGCGGTCGTCGAGGAGATCGCGTCGGACCGGGACGCGGAGGGCAACCCCGTCCACCACGGCTGGCCCCCGTGCGGCAGCAGGCGACGCTGGATGGCCCCGTTCGTGCTCGTGCTGCTCGCCGAGGGGAAGGCGCACGGGTACGCGCTGATCGGCCGGCTCCGGGAGATGGGCGTGTCCGAGGGCGAGATCGACGTCGGACAGGTCTACCGGACGCTCCACTGCTTGGAGAACCTCGGCCACGTGGTGTCGAGCTGGTCCGACGATCCGGCCGGCCCCCGGCGTCGCGACTACGAGCTGACCGATGCCGGCCGTGCGGCGCTCGTGGAATGGGAGGCCGTGATGCAGGAGCGTGTCCGGCTCATCCGCGAGTTCGAGACGCGGTACCGACGATCGACGTGGAAGGAGCGGTGAGGAACATGACCCCAGCGGCACGAACGATCCAGGAGGAGCACGAGGCCTTCCGTCCGCACCTCGAGGCGATCCGACGGCTCGCGGACTCGGTCGGCGAGGCATCGGTCGCGCAGCTCCGTGGGGGTGTGCGAGACGTGGACGAGTTCCTGGCCCACACGGTGATGCCCCACGCCGTCGCGGAGGGCCGGGTCCTGTTCCCACTGGTCCGCAAGGAGGGAGCGGAGCCGACGATCGGGGTCCGCATGACGGAGTGCCACGTGCAGCTCGGCCTGCTGCTCGACGAGCTCGAGGCGCTCATCCCCTCGGTGCAAGGCCGGTCTCTGACGGGGGCCACCGAGCGCAACCTCCGGCGGGTCCTGTACAGCATCCACGCACTCCTCACGGCCCATCTGGCCGAGGTCGACGCGGATCTCGAGCCGCTCCTGGAGGCCAAGCTCCCGCCAGAAGAGCGCGAGGCGCTGTTCGAAGCGATCGAGAAGTGTGCTCGAGAGGTCGCGAGCCTATACGAGAAGTAAGGGCGGACAGCGGCGCGCCCGTTGACCCGGCGGTCGTTGCGGTGCAGGATGCACCGGACCATCGGGAGGGGAGGGCCGTGTGCTGGCGTCCAGCGTCTACCTGATCGTGTTCCGGATCGTGCACATCGTCTCGGGCGTGACCTGGGGCGGGTCGGTGTTCCTGTTCGTCGTGTTCATCCAGCCGAGCTCGGCGGCGATCGGACCTGCGGCGGCACCGTTCATGGCAGAGCTCCTGGGCAAGCGCAAGCTCGTGAACGTGATCCTGTGGATCGCCACGTTCACGATCGTCGGCGGGTTGTTCCTCTACTGGCACGACTGGCACCTGTACGGCGGCCTCGGTCGGTTCCTGGACACCGGGTTCGGCATCGGGCTCACGGTGGGCGCGGTCGCGGCTATCCTCGCCTACCTCATCGGGCTGTTCGGAACGAAGCCAGGGGTCGACCGCCTGCTTGCGCTCGGCCGGCAGGTCGCAGAGGCAGGCGGGCCGCCGACGCCCGAGATCGCCGCCGAGCTCCCCGCGCTCCAGGCTCGGCTGAAGGTGCTGGCCCGCACGAGCCTGGCGCTCATCGCCATCGCCGTGCTGGCCATGGCCACCGCCCGGGTCTGGTAACGCGGCTCCGTCGTGTCGGGGCGCGCTGGTAGCCTCGCGCGCATGCCGGAGCCTGAGGAGATCCTCGCCGGGCTGAACCAGGCGCAGCGGCAGGCGGCCATCGCCGTGCGGGGACCGGTGGCCATCCTCGCCGGGGCCGGCACCGGCAAGACCACCACCATCACGCATCGGATCGCCTACCAGGTGGCGAGCGGTGCGTTCCGGGCGTCCCGGATCCTCGCCGTGACGTTCACCGAGAAGGCGGCGCGCGAGCTGAAGGGGCGGCTGGCCGGGCTCGGCGTGGAGGGTGTCGAGGCGCGAACCTTCCACGCGGCCGCACTCGCCCAGCTCTCGCGCCTGTGGCCGCGGTTCGCGGGATCTCCACTGCCCGAGGTGCTCGGCTCGAAGGCGCCGCTCATCGCCTCGCTGGCCAACGCCCTGCCGCCTCCGCACCGTTACCTGCCGCGCGGCGAGCTCGCGAACGAGATCGAGTGGGCGAAGAACCGCATGGTCGCACCGGCCGGCTACCTGGACGAGCTCGAGCGTCGCGGCCACGAGCCGCCGATCCCCGCCGAGCTGATGGCGCGGATCTTCGACGGGTACGAGCGGCGGAAGCAGCGCACCGGCCGCCTGGACTTCGAGGACATGCTGGGCCTCGCCGTGCGCCTCTTCGATGAGCACCCCGTCGCGGCCGACGAGGTCCGCGACCGGTTCCACGCCTTCACGGTGGACGAGTACCAGGACGTGAACGCCCTGCAGCAGACCCTCCTGGAGCGCTGGCTTGGCGGACGAGACGAGCTCTGCGTCGTGGGGGACGACTACCAGACGATCTACACGTTCACGGGAGCCTCGCCCGAGCACCTGCTGGGGTTCCCGCAGCGGTTCCCAGGCGCGCGGATCGTGCGCCTGGAGGAGAACTACCGCTCCTCGCCGCAGGTGCTCACCGTGGCGAACGCGCTCGCGCGCCACCTCGGCGGCTTCCGCAAGGAGCTGCGGGCCACGCGCGAGGACGGGCCCGGTCCCACCGCCCGGGCGCTGCCGGACGCCGACTCGGAGGTCGCCTTCGTCGTCGACGAGGTCCGCCGCCTGTACGCCGCCGGGATCCCGCTCGAGGATATGGCCGTCCTGTACCGGATCAACGCGCGCTCCGAGCCGTTCGAGGAGGCGTTCGCCGCCGCTGGCGTCCCGTACCAGGTGCGGGATGGCGCGTTCCTCCGCCGGCCGGGACCGCGGGCCGTGCTGGCCCGGCTGCGGAGGGCGACCGGGCCGGCGGCGCGCGCCGTTGCGGCCGTCACCGACGCCCTCGGGTACGACCCCGAGGCCGAGCCCGACCTGGAGGAGGAGGTCACCCGGCAGGCGGACCTGGCCAGGATGCGGGCGCTCGCCGAGGAGTTCGAGCGGGCGCATCCCGAGGGCGACCCGGCCGGCTTCGTTGCCGAGCTGGCCCGCCGGTTCTCGGCCGAGGAGTCCGGTCGCGGGGTGAACCTGCTCACCTACCACCGGGCCAAGGGGCTCGAGTTCGACGCCGTGTTCCTTCCCCGCCTGCTGGACGGCGAGCTCCCGTATCGCTCACGCCGGGCCGAGGCCGACCCCGAGGAGGAGCGCCGCTTGCTCTACGTGGGGATCACCCGGGCTCGGACGCACCTGTACCTGTCGTGGCCGCGAGAGCCGCGCTCGGCGCCGAGCCCCTTCCTGGCCGAGGTGGGCGTGCAGGCCGCGGCGCGAGAGCCGTCGGCGCGCTCGAAGGCCGCGGCCGTCCCCACCTCGCAGGGCGGGCCGCTGTTCGATCGGCTGAGGTCGTGGCGGCTCGAGCGGGCGAAGGCCGACGGCGTGCCGGCCTACGTGGTGTTCCACGACGCCACGCTGGCAGCGATCGCCGACGAGCGTCCGCGGTCCCGTGCCGCCCTGGCGTGCATCTCGGGCGTGGGTCCGGCCAAGCTCGAGCGGTACGCGGACGAGGTGCTCGAGGTCGTCGCCGGATCCGACGCGTCCTGACCCGGCCTCGCGTCCGGGCCTACGCCGCGAGCTTCGGCACCGGGGCGACCTGCGGCTTCTCCTTCCAGAGCGGCCTGCCCACCGTCAGGACCGTGTGTCCGGCCATGCCGTTCACGACCCCGGCGGCCGACGTGTACCACGCCACCGCGGCGGTCACGATGCCCACGACCCCGCCGGCCTTCACGATGGCATCGATCTCGGACAGGAAACCGACCGCGAGGACGATCTCGGTCGCCTCGAGCGCCAGGAACACGAGGAACACGGCCACGTTCAGCCGCGTGCTCCACAGCAGCATGTAGGTGTTGAAGATGGCGAACGCCAGCAGGATCCAGCCCAGGTCGTTCAGCGCGTTGGGGCTGCCCTCCTCGACCAGCAGGACGTAGAGGCCGAGCCCGATCCAGAACGCTCCGTACGTGGAGAACGCGGTCGCGCCGAACACGTTGCGGTTGCGGAACTCCCACATCCCGGCCAGCAATTGCGCCAGCCCGCCGTACGCGAAGGCGAACCCGAGCCATGCGGCCCCGCCCGTGGTCCAGTCGGCGTTCTTCGCCGAGAGCAGGAACGTGGTGAGCGCGAACGCCGCCAGGCCGAGCGGGCCCGGATCGGCGATCGACGGAAGCTCCACGCGGCGAACCGGTGTCTCATCCATGGGACCTCTCCTCGTCGAACGACGTCGTCCCATGGTGTCGCGCCGCCGGCTCGGCCTCACCCGTCGAAGGTCCCGCGCCCCGCGGGCCGTTCCTCCGGCT
>DASWAT010000172.1:0-5308 GCA_036390995.1 Actinomycetota bacterium
CCTCACGAACGGCCATCGTGTCTTCACCTCCTCGCCGCGATGGCGCGATCGGGCGACGGCCGTCGCGGCGGACGACGGAACCCGCGGGTGCGGCCACATCGTCCGCCCGAGCGGCACGGAAGGTCAAACCGCCCGCCGGCGCGGGCTAGCAGTACGTCGCGCCGCTCGGATCGGCGACGGTCCCGGGCCGTTCGACCCTGGTGGGCTCCTCGTCGAGGCCGCGACCATGCCGCCCATGGAGCGGACCTGGCCCACCCTTGCCCCCCTGAGCGCCGAGGATCTCGCGCGCGTGCACGACGCTGCGCTCCGCGTGCTGGAAGAGGTCGGCGCCCGGATCATGACGGAGGAGGGTCGAACGCTCCTGCTCGATCACGGCGGGACGCTCGAAGGTGAGGACGTGGTCCGCATCCCGCCCGACGTGGTCGAGCGCGCCCTGCAGAGCTCCCCGAAGCGGCTCGCGCTCTTCGACCGTGGCGGCGCACCGGCGCTGCGCCTCGGCGAGGGCAACGTGTTCGTCGGGGCCGGCGTCACGAACCTCAACTACCTGAACCCACGCACGGATGCGGTGGAGCCGTTCACGCTCGAGGCGACGGCCGAGTCCACCCTGCTGGCCGACGCCCTTCCCCACATCGGCTTCGTGGCCACGCCCGGGGTCACCCGCGCCACCGACGACATGCCGCAGCACGTCGTGAACCAGCGCGAGTTCGTCGAGATGGTCACGAACACGACGAAGCCGCTCATGGTGCTGATCGCCGGCGGTCCCGAACTCGCGGACATCTACGACATGGCCGAGGTCGTGGCCGGCGGTCCGGATGCCCTGCGGGAGAAGCCGTTCGTGATCCCCTACCTGAACTCGGTGTCGCCGCTGGTGTTCAATCCCGAGACCGTCGACAAGCTGTTCGTGGCCGCCGACCGGGGGCTGCCGGTCTGCTGCCAGGCGGCCCCGCAGGTGGGCGCGACCGGGCCGGCCACGATCGCCGGCACGCTGGTGATCTCGGCGGCCGAGACGCTGATGGGCCTGGTGCTGGCACAGCTCCGCCGCCCGGGCCTGCCCTTCGTGAGCGGCACGGTCCCGTTCCTCATGGACATGCGGAGCGGCGCCGTCACCGCCGGCGGGCCCGACGGCCTCCGCTTCATGGCCGCGATGAGCCAGGTGTGCCGCCGGTGGGGTCTGCCGCTGGTCGGCATGAGCTTCGGCGGGGATTCCAAGGCCATGGACGAGCAGGCCGCGCTCGAGACCATGTACTACGGCTTCGGCGTGACGATGGCCGGCGTGGACCTCGTGTTCGACGCCGGGTGCCTGGAGGGCGGCCTGCTGTTCTCCCCCGAGCTCCTGGCGATCGCCGACGAGGCCGTCGAGATGGCCCGCCGCGCCACCGAGCCGGTCGAGGTCTCCGACGAGACGATCGCGTTCGAGACGATCCAGGCGGTCGGCCCGGGCGGCCTGTACCTCGGCGAGCCGCACACGCTGAAGCACTTCCGCGAGCTCTGGCTCCCGAAGCTGCTCGCGTGGGAGCCGCGTCAGGCGTGGCAGGACACGGGCGCGAAGACGCTCCGCGAGCGCGCCAAGGAGCGGGTCCTCCGCGTGTGGGGCGAGCACTCGGTGCCCTCCCTGCCCGAGGACGTGCTGGCCGGGATGACCGAGATCGTCGAGGCTCGCCGCGACAACCCGCCGGAGTGACCGGCCCCGGGCGGGAGCCACTCGCTCCCCCTGCTCCACGCGGCCGACGCACGCAAGGGCCCATCGTGCGAAGATGCACTCCCCAACGCGAGCGGCGATGCACATGGTCAGCGTCGACACGACGGCAGCGAAGAGCAGGGCGCGACGCACGGCCCTCGTTCGCGAGCTCGAACCGACCGCGTCCCTGACCGCCGTCGTGGAGGATCTGGCCGGCGAGCTCTCGCTCCGTCCGCTCCTGGAGCGGATCCTCAGACGATCCACCGAGCTGCTCGGCTGTGACGCCGGCTCGATCTGTCTGGTGGACGAGGTCGCCGGCGTGTATCGCAAGGAGGCCGACATCGGGGTCGCCTGCCAGTCCGGGAAGGTCTTCCCGCTCACCGAGGGCGTCACCGGCGCGGTCGTGGCCCGGCGGGGACCGGTGATCTTCGACGACTACGGCCAGGTGCCCGACGGGCACGTGCGGCCCGAGGACCGCGCCTCGTTGAGGGGCGTGATCGGGGTCCCGATCTGGTGGCGAGGAGCGATCGTGGGCTCTTGCGTGGTGTTCACGCGCGATCCCGCGCGCAGGTTCCTCCCCGAGGACGCCGAGCTGCTGGAGCTGTTCGCCAAGCACGCGGCCATCGCCATCACGAACGCCCGGCTCCACGAGGCCGCCGAGACGAACGCCCGGGCGGAGGCGGCGGCCGCCGAGCGCAACAGGATGACCCGCGAGGTCCACGACGCCGTCGCACAAGGGCTCGTGTCGATCCTCCTGCAGCTCCGCGCCGCACACGGCGCGATCGTCGGAGGACAGGTCGAGGAGGCGACCGAGGCGCTCGTCGAGGCCCGGGCGGCCGCCGAGACCGCCTTCGAGGAGACCCGGCGGAGCGTGCTCGGGCTCGCCCCATCGCCGCTCGAGGGCCGATCCCTGGAGGAGGCGCTCGAGCTCGAGCTGGCATGGGCGAACCGGGCGGGCGTGGCCGACGTTCGCCTGGTGACCGCGGGCAAACCGCTGGACCTTCCCACCGACCTCGCCCACACGGTGTTCCGGATCGCCCAGGAGGCGCTGACGAACGCCCTGCGTCACGCCAAGGCCAGGTCCGTGCGGGTCGGCGTGGTCTACGCGCCAACCAGCGTGACGGTGCTCGTGCAGGACGACGGCTCGGGCTTCGACCAGACTCAGGTCGAGCACGACGGGGTGCTGCACAGCCTCGGGCTCCGCGGGATGGCCGAGCGCGCCCGGCTGCTCGGCGGCACGCTGGAGCTCGACTCGACCCCCGGTTGGGGGACCCGGGTCCGGGCGTCGATCCCGCTCCCCGAAGGGTCGGTCGGTGCCCCCAGGCGTCCGACCCGCCCCGTGCAGGTCCTCGTGGTGGACGATCACCCGATGACCCGGACGGGCATCGTTCGCGTCCTGTCCACCGCGGACCCGATGCTGCACGTGGTGGGCGAGGCGGAGTCGGGCGAGGAGGCGGTCGTCGCGTGGCGCGAGCTCCGCCCCGACGTGGTGCTCATGGACCTGCAGATGCCGAACGGCGACGGGATCGGCGCGATCGAGCGCATCCGGACGGAGGATCCCGGCGCCGCCATCGTCGCGCTGACCGCGTTCACGAACGACGAGCTGGTGGCCGGCGCCTTCCGCGCGGGGGTCCGGGGCTACCTCGGCAAGGACGCCTCCGAGTCCGAGCTGGTCGGCGCCGTCCTGGCCGCCCATCGCGGTGAGATGGTGCTGTCCCCTTCGGCCGCCGACCTGCTGCACGCCCACCTGAACGGCGCCGGCGACACACCCCCGCTGACCGAGCGCGAGCGGGAGGTGCTCGGACTCCTCGAACGCGGGCTGCCCGATCGGGAGATCGCGACGACCCTCAGCATCTCGGTCAAGACGGTCGAGAAGCACGTCGGCTCGATCCTTCGCAAGACCGGGGCACAGAACCGGACCCAGGCGGCGGGGCTGGCCCGCGGACGCCTGGTCCGGTGGGGAGATCCCCGACCTACAGACGGGTGATCTCCCCGATGCCCCGCGCGGGGCGACCTCCTAGCCTTTGACTCGTTCGAACGAGCCCAGAGGGGGTAGTCGTGCCTGTCGTCTCGCTGAAGGACATCCTCGATCGGGCCTTCAAGGAGAAGTACGGCGTCGCGGCGTTCAACATCGTCAACGACCTCACGCTCGAGGCCGTGCTCGCCGCCGCCGTCGAACTCCGTGCGCCGATGATCGTGCAGACCTCGGTCAAGACCGTGAAGTCGATCGGGCGCGACGTCTTGTTCGGGATGTGGCGCTCGATGACGGAGGGGATCGAGGTTCCCGTAACCCTGCACCTCGACCACTGCCCCGAGCGCGAGGTGATCACGTCCTGCCTCGAGGCCGGCTGGAACTCCGTCTTGTTCGACGGGTCTTCGCTCCCGGTGCAGGAGAACCTGCGCCAGACGAAGGAGGTCGTCGAGGAGGCGCGCCGCTACGGCGCCCACGTCGAGGGCGAGATCGAGCCGTTCAAGGGGGTCGAGGACGATCTGGGGTCGGACGAAGAGTCGGCGCGCCAGTCGCTCCCGGTCGCCCTGGACTTCATCCGCCAGACGGGCATCGACTGCTTCGCGCCGGCCATCGGCAACGCCCACGGCTGGTACGCGAGCGAGCCGAAGCTCGACGCCCAGCGTGTCTCGGACATCGAGGCTGCCGAGCCGATCCCGATCGCCCTGCACGGAGGCAGCGGCATGACCGACGCGCAGTTCACCGACCTCATCGCGCGCGGGTGCGCCAAGGTCAACATCTCAACGGCGCTCAAGCGGCGGTTCATGAAGGCCAACCTCGAGTTCCTGCGCGACGCCGAGGCCGCCGACAAGTGGGATCCGCCGTCGTTGTTCAAGCACGTTCGCGCGGAGGTCGTCGACATGGCGTCCGACCACATCCGGCGGTTCGGCAGCGAGGGCAAGGCCTGGTGACCGCCCTCGTCTTCGACTGCGACGGCGTGCTGGCCGACACCGAGCGGTACGGGCATCTCCCCGCCTTCAACCAGACGTTCGAGGAGTTCGGCCTTCCCGTTCGGTGGTCCGAGGACGAGTACGGCCGCAAGCTCAAGATCGCCGGGGGCAAGGAGCGCATGCGGAGCCTGCTCACGGACGAGTTCGTCCGCGAGGCTGGGCTCCCCACCGATCCCCAGGGCCAGCAGGAGGCCGTGGCCGCCTGGCACACACGCAAGACCGAGATCTACACGGAGATGGTCGCGGCCGGCCGCCTGCCCGGTCGACCCGGCGTCGCGCGCATCATCGGCGAGACGCTCGACGCGGGCTGGGTCCTGGCGGTGGCATCGACCTCCGCAGAGGCGTCGGTGCGCGCCGTGCTCGAGCAGGTCGCGGGCGCCGAACAAGTGGCCCGGTTCGGGCTCGTCCTCGCCGGCGACGTGGTGCCGAAGAAGAAGCCGGCGCCCGACATCTACGAGCTCGCGGTGGCTCGTCTGGGCGCCGACCCGCAGGACACCCTGGTGATCGAGGACTCCCGCAACGGCCTGCTCTCCGCCGTGGGCGCCGGGCTGGCCTGCCTGGTCACCGTGAACGGGTACACGGAGCGCGAGGGCTTCTCGGAGGCCGTCTTGGTCGTGAGCTCCCTGGGCGATCCGGGCGAGCCGGCCAAGGTGCTCGCGAACCGGGGCGTTC
>DASWAT010000173.1:0-34281 GCA_036390995.1 Actinomycetota bacterium
TTGTGCCGAAGAACTCGAACAGGCTTCGGCCGACGTTCTCGCCCGGCTCAGCCCCCAGAGCCACCAGGCCGCCGCCCTCTGAGACGGTGAACCGGAGCTCAGGATCGACGACCCACACGACCGCCGGCATCTGGCCAAGGAGCGGTCCCGCCAGGCCGCGGGAGACAAGCGGCGGCAACGCCTCGACCCGGGGCGGCGACGAACTCACCGAACTGCGGTCTCGGTCCACGTTCTGCCCCTCGGCTGGACGGTTGGTGGAACCCCGGACGGGAGCCGGATATCCCCCCACCCTGGATGCTTCGGCAGGGACCCCTGGGGGCCTTATGCCCACACCGGGCAGTCTCGTGTCGTTCAGGGGGCGGTCCCCCGCAGGGCTGACACGGTCAACGCACGTCGGCCGGGAACTTGCCGTCGATCTCAGCGAAGAAGGCCTTGGACAGCTGGAGGAGGTCCTCTTCGCTGAGCTTGATCTCATCCGCGACCTGATGCCCCAGAACCGAGGTCGGGCTTACGTCTCCACGGCCGAGTCGAGCTGCGACCCCTTGGACCCAGAGAGTCCTCCGGCTGCGGACACGAGCTCCCTATAGGCGGAGATCTGCGAGGCGATCCTCGATCGGCATGCGTCGATGTACTTCTTGTCATAGGTGTTCATGCACAGCATGGTGCTGCTCCTCCTCGTCTCCGTGGATCCGTCCCAGGACCGGATGGAACGAAGTGGCCCTGGTCCCCTTGGATGGGCCAGCCGAGCCTCTCGCTGTAGAACAGCTTCGCCCGGTCCAGGTCTCTGACTCAGAGCGTGATGACGCCGACGTGCCGGTTCGATGGTGCCGTGGGCCTGGTGTGGATCCAGCACGGAGGGCCGCGGGTGATGTTCGGCTTCACGATCACACGCGGGAAGATCGTGGAGATCGGGATGGACCCCGAGCGCCTCCGCCAGCTCGACCTGGTGGTCTCAACGACTGACGAGCCAGCCTACGTCCATCCTTCGCGCATGTTCACGTGGGGAGAGTTCGCGAAGGTCGAGCCTGAGCTGGCGGCCTTTGGGCGGGCCGCCCGGGAGCACCACCCGCGTACCCAGCGACCGAGGCGCGTCGCGTGAGGTACGGCCATCCGCCGGAGAGGGCTACGGATCAGGACGTCGCGCTTCGATCGCGCGGTCCTGCCGGTCGCCGTCGCGATGCACGCGGATCTCCGAGAGGCCGACGTCCGCCAGCGCGGCCGCCACCTCGCCCGCCTGGTCGCCGCCGAGCTCCAGGAGCACGCTGCCGCCTGGGCGGAGCCAGCGCGCAACTGCTTCGGCGGCCCGCACGAGCATCGTCGTTCCGCGCGGTCCGCCGTCGAGCGCGTGACGGGGCTCGTTGGCGAGCACGTCCCTCGGTAGGAGGTGAAGCTCCTCGGCGGGGACGTAGGGAACCACGGCAGTCATGACATCGACGCGCCCGCGCAAGGACGGCGGCAGCGGCTCGTCGAGGTCGCCCACGAGGGCGCGGACGCCGTTCCGGCGGGCACATGCGACGGCCACCGGGTCGACGTCCGTGGCCACCACCGCCGCCCGCGGATGGGCCGATCCGAGGACGGCGGCCACCGCCCCACTGCCGGTGCACAGGTCGACCGCGATCCCGACGGCCGGCAGGAGAGCGGCCGCCCGCCGTGCCAGCGCCTGGGTGTGCGGCCTGGGCACGAACACCCCGGGGTCGACGCGGACACGAACGCCGCAGAAGCGCACAGACCCGGTGATCCAGGCCAGCGGCTCCCCGCGAAGCCGGCGAGCGATCAGCTCCTCGATCGGACCGACGCCCTCGCTCGATGCCCTGAGCAGCGCGTCGGCCTCCGCGCGGGGAGCGACGCAACCACCCTTCGCCAGCGCGTGGAGGACGCGCATCCGTTCCTCGCTCGTCGGCTCGTCCATGTCTTCGGTTCACCTCTCCCCGTCGCTCCGCCGCCCTTCTTCGTGCCGTCACCGACCGCGTAGAGGAGTCTCCCATGGGACCTGCGCGTGCGGGCGGCTGCGTCTCGGTCGTCGAACCGCCCGCCCGGCCCGGTTGCTAGATGGCCTACCCGGGATCCGATGGCGAGCACCGGCAGACGCTGAACGGCGTATCGTTCACATGAGGGTTCAGCGTTTCGCGTTCTTTGGAGCAGTTCCCTCACCGGCAACGAGCCGGAGGCTCAGTACGAGGGTCGGGACGGCGAGGGAAGGAGGGGATCGCCGTGGCAACTGGCATCGTGAAGTGGTTCAGCTCCCAGAAGGGCTACGGTTTCATCTCGCAGGAGAACGGCCCCGATGTGTTCGTGCATCAGAGCGCGATCCAGGGCGAGGGGTCCAAGGGCCTAGAAGAGGATCAGAAGGTGGAGTTCGACCTCACCGAAGGCCCGAAAGGCCCGCAGGCTGCGAACGTCAGGCCCGCAGGCTAGTCTCCACCGTCTCCGAGCAGGCGCCTCGGTTCCGGCGTCTGGAGCAGGGCTCGGGGATCTGCGGGGCGCCACCGAACAACGAGTCTTCGTTCGAAACCTATGCCCGTCCGAGCCAGGGGCGCAAGACGTGTCCGGTCTCAGAGGTTCAGCACCGGACACGTCACGGTTCGCGTGATCCCGGGGACGGCCTGGATCGGCACGAGGACCGTCCGCTTCAGATCGGCGAGATCGCTCGATTCCACCAGGGCGATGACGTCGTAGGGACCGCTTACGGCCTGGGCCTCGCTCACCCCGGGGATCTGCCCCACCACGTGGGCCACTGCCCCCGACTGGCCCACCCGGGTCTGTATCAGCACGTAGGCTCGGATCATCATCTCCACCGCCGATGGAACCACATCATCCACCGACCGCCCCCTCGACACAAACGCCCCCCGTCCGTCGGTGCTCGCCCGGTGTCAGCTCAGTTCGCGGTGGGCATCAAGCGGTCACGGACCTCGGCCGGATCGAGCCCAAGGGCGGCGAGCAACTCGGCGGCGGGGTCGGGACGCTCCCGGGTCAGGATCGCGAGCAGGAGTTGGCGCGCGTCGATATACCGGGCTTTGGCGGAGCGCGCATCGTGGAGGCTGCGTTCGAGGACGGCCCGCGCACCGGAGGTGAGCGGAGGACGCCGACGAGCCTGGATGGCTCGTGGTGAGGAGCCGAGCTCGCCGACATCGATGCCGACAGCGGCCAGCGCAGCCCGGTCGAGCGCGGCCGAGGCAGCGCGCGCGGACTCGAGGTCGACGCCGAGGGCCCGGGCGGGCACGGAATGATGGTCGTGCAGGAGCCCGAGCAGGAGGTGATCGGTGCCGATGCGCCGGTCACCTCGCCGGTGGGCTTCTTCGGCGGCCGACGTCAGCACGATCCTCCGGGCGTCCTCGTTGAACCGCTTGACCATGATGGCCCTCACTTCCCGTACTTCGCATGCACGGACTGGCGAGACACGCCGAGCGCGTCCCCGATCTGCTCCCACGACCAGCCCCGTTCCCTGGCGAGCCTCACCTGGGTCGCCTCGACCTGCTCAGCCAGGCGACGCAGCACGCCGACCGCGCGCAGGCCCAGTCCGGGGTCGTCGGAGGCGATCCCCACCATCTCCTTCGGTGTCACGGCCGTCAGTCTACGCTGACAGTTTGTCGTCTGTCAATCTAGCCTGACAGGACGCTTTCCCCGGCCGGGTGCCCTCATGACCTTCACGGCCCGACCTTCTGGGAACCGGAACCGGCCGCTAGGAAAGAGAGTGACAGGAACGCCTTCTCCGGCTTGACGGGGTTCGGCTCCCGCCCGTAGAGTCCGCAGCGAGAAACCGCTGGGGCCCTCGGGTTCTGGCGGTTTCTCGCTTCCTCGACCCGCTCGGCGCCGACTACCCCGGCCTCCTGACCACCTCGAGTACCATCCAGCGGATGGAGGCCACGAACCGGGAGAGCGCCACCGAGATTCACGTCCGGCCGAACGGCTCCCTGAAGGTGTACGGCCCCGTGGTCGTCAAAGACGTGGACGGGAACGCATACGACCTGTCCGCGTGGCGCAAGCCCGACAAGCACGGCGAGCGCGTGAAGCTCTGCCGGTGCGGGCACTCGAAGACCAAGCCCTTCTGCGACGGATCCCACGTCGACGCCGGGTTCGCCTCGGAGCCGCGCGTGACCGACGAGATCGCCCCGGCCTGAACCGGCCCGATCCGTGACGGCGGCGTCTGCTATGAAGGGGGCATGGCCGGCGCGGCATCCGTGGACGTCTACCTCGAGATGGGCGCGAAGCGCGTCTTCGCCGGAGCGATCGAGTGGCCGGGCTGGTGCCGGAGCGGACGCGACGAGACCGAGGCGCTCGACGCGCTCGACGCGTACGCCCCCCGCTACGCGGAGGTGCTTCGCGGCTCGCGGCTGGGGTTCCGGGCTCCCAAGACGTCGAACGGCCTGGAGATCACCGAGCGGCTGAAGGGCAACCCCACCACCGACTGGGGAGCACCCGACGTCGCACCGGATGCGGACGGACGACCGATCGATCGCCGCGAGCTCGCACGACTCCGCAGGATCCTCGAGGCCTCGTGGGGTTCCCTCGATCGGGTCGCTGCGGCGGCCGAAGGCGCGGAGCTACGGAAGGGCCCGCGAGGCGGAGGTCGCGAGCTCGACGCGATCGTCGCGCACGTGATCGGGGCCGAAGGCGCCTACCTCCGGCGGATCGCCGGGACGCCTCCGAAGGTGGACGACGCCGACCCGTCGGCGTCGCTGGACGACGTGCGCCGCGCCGTTCTCGATGGTCTCGAACGCGCAGCCTCGGAAGGGGTTCCCGAGACGGGTCCCCGGGGCGGCAAGATGTGGAGGCCCCGGTACTTCGTGCGTCGGGAGGCCTGGCACGTGCTCGATCACGTGTGGGAGATCGAGGACCGGGCGACCCGTTCCGCGTAGGACGAGCAGGCCCCCCGACATCCGGGCCGCGATCAGGCCAGGCCCAGCGCCGAGCGGGTGGCCCGCGCGAGCTCGAGGCGGACCGGTGGGTCCGGCGGCGTCCCGGCGAGCTCCATGGCGAGCAGGGCAGCCCCGACCACCGGAGGGTCCTCGAGCAGGACCGTGACCGCGTTCGGAGCGACCGGCCGGACCACAGCATCCAGCGCATCCACGAGGAACGGGGTCCCGGTGCGGAAGAGGCCGCCGGCGAGCACCAGGTCGAACTCGAGCCGCTCCATCTTCAGCATCCGGACCACGTGCGCGGCGTTCGCCCCGAGCGCCTCTCCCGCCCGTGTCAGGATCCCGCAGGCAACCGCGTCGCCGTCCGCCGCCGCCCGGCTCACCTGCGGGGCGAAGGAGCTCGGATCGATGCGTCCGCGCCCGGCCGCCTCGATGAAGTCCACCATGGACGCCGCGCCGGCCGCCTCGGGGAGCAGGCGCTCGAGCGCCGTGCCCGGTCCGAACCCAGTGAACGCTTCCGCCACGGCCGTCACCGCGGCGTCGGAGACCTCGGAGGCGCCCCCGAAGTCGCCGAAGACGGGGCCGAGCCCGAGAGTGCGGAACTCCCGTCCCTCCGGATCGCGTCCCGCCACGACCGAGCCCGTCCCCGCGATGACCACCACGCCGAACGGCCGGTCGGAGCCGACCCGGAGCGCGGCGAACGCGTCGTTCATCACCCTGCTCGGCTCCGAAAGGCCGAACGCGATGGGGATGCCGCCGAGCCGTTGCTCGTCCACGGGGAAGTCCACCCCCGCCAGCGCGAAGACCGACGCCGCGATCGCCTCCGGCTCCAGGCCCGCGGCATCGAAGGCCTCGCGAACGCACACGCGGATGGAACCGGCTGCCGCCTCGATCCCGACGTCCTCCCAGTTCGCGGAGTCGTGACTCGTGCCGACCCCTAGGCATCGCCCGGAGGTTTCGGCGACGATCGCGTGCGCGTGCGATCCGCCACCCTCGACGCCCAGCACGGGCCCCATGGGTTGAAGGCTATACCGCGCCCCGATCCCTCGCGGTTGCGGGCAGGTGCGGCCGTCCCGGAACGCCCGCAGGAAGTGGTACCGCGAATACCCGGCCCGTCGGGTGCGCGAACGCCCGGCCGCTCGTCCGTGTCAGCTACGCTGAGGCGGTGATCGATCTCGTCGCAACCGTCCTGGCCGGCCGCGGCGCCGTGGTGCTGGACGGAGGACTGGCCACCGAGCTCGAACGGCGGGGCGCCGACCTGCGCGACCCACTGTGGTCGGCCCGGGTGCTCCTGGACGACCCCGATCTCGTCCGCGAGGTCCACCGCTCGTACTTCGAGGCGGGCGCCGGTGTCGCCATCTCCTCGAGCTACCAGGCGAGCTTCGAGGGGTTCGAGGCTCGGGGCCTGGATCGGGACCGAACCGCTCGCCTCCTCCGCCGAAGCGTCGAGCTGGCGGCCGAGGCGCGCGAGGACTGGATGCAGCAGCACGGGGACACCGGCGGCCCGCCGCTGCTCGTCGCCGCCTCGATCGGCCCCTACGGAGCGGTGCTCGCGAACGGCGCCGAGTACACCGGCGACTACGGGAAGACGGCGGACGAGCTGCTGCGCTGGCACCTGCCGCGGATGGAGGTGCTGGCCGCGGCGGGCGCCGACCTGCTGGCGATCGAGACGATCCCCTCGGTCGTCGAGGCCGAGGCGCTGGCCAGCGCACTGGCGTCGTTCCCCGAGGTTCCCGCCTGGATCAGCTTCAGCTGCCGCGACGGCGGCCACATCTGCGACGGGACGCCCTTCGGACACGCGATCGAGGTGGCGGCCGCTCCGCCGAACGTCGTCGCGGTGGGGCTGAACTGCACGGCGCCGATCCACGTGGGGCCGCTGGTGGAGATCGCCGCGTCCACCACCGACAAGCCGGTGGTGGCCTACCCGAACCGGGGTGCCTTCTGGGATCCCCTTCGCCGCACGTGGATGGATCCCCCGCGACAGGACGCGGCACCCAGCCTCCGTCCGGCCGAGTGGTTCGCCGCCGGAGCCCGGCTGATCGGCGGCTGCTGCGGCACGGGCCCCGACGACATCAGCGCGATCGCCACGGCGCTCCGGGCCTGACCCGACCCCCCAGCGAGAAGGAGCTGCGGGCGTCGCGCCTTGGGACGTCGTCGCTACCGGACGAAGTACACGACCGCAACCGCGACGCCGATCGCAACCACCGCCCTGCGGAGAGATCCGGCGGGGATCCGACCTGCCAACCGGCCGCCGATCACCCCGCCCGCGACGGCACCCGCCGCCATGACGAGGGCGGCCGACCACACGACCTTGCCCGAGAACAGGAAGAACAACGCCGCGGTCACGTTCACGGCGAAGGACAGGGCCTGCTTGAGCGCGTTGATCCGCGTGAGCGTGTCGTCGATCACGAGCCCGAGGACGGCCAGGACGATGACCCCGAGTCCCGCGCCGAAGTACCCGCCGTAGACCGAGGCCACGAACGCCGGGACCAGGACCCACGCCTCGTGGGGATCGCCCCCCGATCGCTCGGTGGCGCGCCGGACGAGAACGGCGCGGACGCGCTCCTGGACCGCGAGGAGCAGGGACGCCAGCAGGATCAGGTACGGCACGAGCTGGCGGAACAGGCCCTCGGAGGTGATCACCAGCAACACCCCCCCGGTGAGGCCTCCGAGGATCCCCGCCGGGAGCAGCAGCCACAGCCGGTGGCCCTGGCCATCCAGGTCGCGGCGTTGTGCGAGCGTTCCTCCCAGGTATCCGGGCGTGAGCGCGACCGTGTTCGTGACGTTCGCCCGCACGGCCGGGATCCCCACCGCGGTGAGGGTCGGGAACGTGATCAGGGTCCCCCCACCCGCGAGCGCGTTCACCGCGCCACCCGCGACGGCCGCCGCGCCGACGGCGACGTGCTCCAGGAGGCTCAGCGCCATGGACCCCGCTCCCCGCTCCCCTCGGTCCGCACGCGCCTACGCTACTGCCCCGGCCGAACCGTGCGGGCGACGTCTCGAGGATCGTCGCGAACCACGATCACGTCGGCCGCCTCGCGATCCCGTTGGCGGCGGGGTGCTGGACCCCTGGGGCGATCAGTGGTTCCGCAGCGCGTCGATCAACTCGCGCTTCGACATCTTCGACCGGCCCTCGATGCCCACTTGCTTCGCCTTGCCGTAGAGCTCGTCCCTCGACCACTGCTCGTACTTCTGCGACCTACCGCCACGCCGGGCGGTCGCCCTCTTCGGTAAGTTCGCGATCCTCGCCGCCTTCTCCTTGCTCGCTCCCTGCCTCCGGAGCGCTTCGTACCGCCGGTCGTCCTTCACGCTCGGTCCCGGTCCTGTCCTTGGCATCGCTCTTCGCTCCTCCCGTACCTCTCCCGACGCCACGGAGAACGCCGTGTTCCTTCCGCCCATCGCCGTATCCGCACGGGGCCGCGGTGAAACCCCTGTGGTCCTGGTCGTTTGTCCACTGCGCGCGGAGGGAAGGCTCGAAGCATGAACCGGAAGGATCGGGCAGACATGAGCGAACCCAGAACGGCAAGATGCCACGAGGTCGACCTGGGGAAGGAGTGAGATCGGATGCGCGAACCGGATCCAGCTCCACAGCCACCACAGCCACCACAGCCACCGCAGCCGGTTCCGGTGCCCCCGCCCGGGCCGGTTCCCGAGCCCGAACCACCGCCCGGGCCGGTTCCCGAGCCCGGACCACCCCCGGACCCGGCGCCCGTGCCGACGGCCGCCCGATCCAGGCGTTTCCCATCCCCTTGAGGGGGTATCCGGACCCTGAACCCGAAGATCGCAAGGAGGTACCGACGATGTCCCTGCTGGTACGTCACGCCATGAGCGAAGCACCGAGGGCCGCCACTCCGGACATGACGGCTGCGGATGCAGCCGGCCTGATGCGCAACTTCGACGTCGGCGCGATCCCGGTCCTCGAGCACGACCGCCTGGTCGGCCTGGTTACGGATCGCGATCTGGTGATGCGTGTGCTCGCCAACCGCCTGAACCCCACCGACGTGCGGCTGGGCGACATCGCGACGACCGCGACCATCACCATCTCTCCCGATGCACAGCTGTCGGACGCTCGCGACCTCATGGCCGAACGGCGCATCCGGCGACTCCCAGTGGTGAAGGACGGGCGGTTGGTGGGGATCCTGTCGCTCGGAGATCTTGCGGTGGCCGATGCCTCGAAGCGCGCGGTGGGGCAGGTGCTGGAGGACATCTCCGAGTCCGAGTCCACGACCTCGCTGAACGAAGGCCCGGATGCCGGAACGCCCGAGCGCGTCCGGGAGAACCACGGAGCCCGTTGACGACGGAACCGGTCGCGACGGTGGGCGCGCGGATCGTGCCTACCCTGAGCCGGGCGCCTTCACGCCGGGGCCGGTGAGGCGAACCGCTCCGTGCTTCGTGAGCACGTACACCTGCCACGTGTAGTACGCGTAGTACGCGCGGGGGTCCTGCCGCATGCGCTTCGCGTAGTGGAGGACCGCCGATACGTAGGACGGGACCGGGTTGTACGCGTACACCGCCCGCCACTCGTCCTGCAGGGCGCCGGAGGCGCGCAGGTAGTTCGCCGCTCCCATGATCGCGTCGCGCGGATCGCGGACGTCCCCGCCCATCCCGTAGGTCGCCCACGTGGATGGGATGAACTGCATGGGCCCCTGGGCACCGGCCCAGCTCGGCGACACGACCCGCCCGAACTTCGATTCGATGAAGTTCACGGCCGCGAGCAGCTGCCAGTCGACGCCGAAGCGCCGCTGTGCCTCGCGGTAGTAGCCGAGCAGCACCGCAGCCGGCTCGGGCGGGCGAGTCCGGAGCGCGCCGGGATCGGACACGGGCCGAGCCAGTGAGAGCAGCGCGGCTCCGGCCGCCACGTCGTCGCGCGCCTCCCCCCGAACGTTGCCCGGCAGACGCCCCAACACGTTGCGGGCCAAGGCGGGAGCGGCCGCGAGCGTTCGGTAGAGCCGCTGCTGGTGCAGCCCGAGCAGCTGGACGTTCTCGGGCGGCGGCCAGGCATCGGTGGAACCGTCGCCGAGCCACCGCTCCACGGCGCTCCGAAGCGCGGTCGTGGTGGATGCGAGATCCTCGGCAAGCGCGACGGCTCCGACGGGCAGCGGTGCGTCCGGGGACGGGAGTCCCGAAGACTGGCCCGGTGACGACGCGGACGCCCCCGTCATCGGCATCCCGGTACCCGTCGCCGCCGGCCCGGCCGTCGCAGCCGAGCTCGATGCGGGGGTGGAACCGCCCGACGTCGAGCACGCGGCAGCGACCACCAGGAAGGGGACGAGCAACGTCGCCGGCCCTCGCATCACCTCCGATGCTCCCACGCATGCACCCGACCGGCATCACCACGGCCGATGGAGCGCAGGTTCACGGCCCTGCCCGTCACCCGGTAGGCTGGAGCCGTGCGTGAGGGGTCCGGCATCGGGATCGGCATCGCCGTGGGGGCGATCGTCTTCCTGGCCATACTGCCCTTCGTCCTGGTGGTCGCGCTGTACACGTTCTTCACGATCTACGCGATGACCAAGGGCACGACCTTCGATGCTTCCACGACCAACCTCCCGCTGGTCTTCACGGGGCTCGCGGTCGTGACGGCGGCGCTCGTCGTGGCGCTGATGGGCGCGATGGCGATGATCGGCCGCTCGCTCAACCCCCCGAAGCGCCGCCGCGGCGAGGACTGAGCTCAACCGGCGAGCGCCGCGACCACGTCCTCCTCGAGAACGCTCAGGAAGGCGTAGAGCGCGAACGAGGCCGCCCGCGGGTCGTCTCGAGCAAGGTCCGCCGGCGTCATCTCCTCGGTGACGCCGAGCCGGGTCCCCAACACCAGCCGGAGGTCGTTGATCGAGCCGAGCCAGGCCGTGAGCTCGTCCTCGTTCACGCGCTCGGCGTCCACCGTGCGCTCCATCTCGTCGACCGCCGACATGCGCTGGGCCACGAGATCGTCGCGGACGAGCCGGTCGAACTCCTCGCTCGAAGCGGCGTCATCGAGGTAGGCCGGCGGGGATAGGCGCTGTACGCCCGGGTCCTCGCTGGCTCCCCCGCTCGTCAACATCTCGCGGAGCTGTCCCGGCAGCGTGCGGAGCACGTCCCGTTCGTTCGCGGTGAGGCGCAGCAGGTAGTCGCCCTTGCGGGTCCGCTTCACGCGTGCGGGCGGCATCGGTCAGCGGTCCTTCTGCAGCGTGGCCCAGAGGCCGTGCGCGTGCAGCCGGGAGACGTCGAACTCGCACTTCTCGCGGGAGCCGTGTGAGACCGCAGCCTTGCCCTTCTGGTGCACGTCCATCATGAGCCTCGTCGCCTTCTCGCGGCTGTAGCCGAACAGCTTCTGGAACACGTAGACGACGTAGGACATGAGGTTCACCGGGTCGTTCCACACCACCACAACCCAGGGCATCTCGGGCTCGAGGTCCTGATCGCCGGAGGGCCGGTCCGTTTCGATCGGCGCGGTGGAGGGCATCGCACCCACGATACGGCGGCTACGGCGTCACGCGCACCACGAGGATCGCGATGTCGTCGGGAGCCTCCCCCTGGGGATCCGCCACCGCGTCCCGGAAGCAGTCCGCGATCTGCTGCGCGGTGAATTCCGTACAGGTCTGGAGCAGTGCTCGGAGCGCCACATCGTCGAAGGGCTCCGACATCCGGGTGTCCACGAGCCCGTCCGTGTAGAACACCACGGCGTCGCCCGGATGAAGCGTCACCTCGCGTTCGTGGAGCTCGATGTCCTCGAAGATGCCCAGGAGGGTCCCCGGCTCTCCGGCCGGTTCCACCGTGCCATCGCTGCGCAGGACGAGCGGCAACGGGTGACCGCCGCAGGCGACGGCCAGCCGGGTATCGTCGCCGGCCCGCTCGAGGCGCCCGTAGGCCACCGTGCAGAATCGCTCTCCGCCTTCGCGGCGGAGGACCTCGTTCAGCTCTTCGAGCGCGGCGGCGGGTCCGTGGACGCGGATCGCCGCGGACCGGAGGGTGTGCCGCGCGAGCCCCGTGAGCGCCGCCGCCTCCACGCCCTTGCCGCACACGTCGCCCATGGCCACGCCCCAGGCTCGATCGCCGATCTCGAACACGTCGTAGAAGTCCCCCCCCACCTCGGTTCTGGTGACCCCCGCCGGCTGGTACACGGCCGCCACCTCCACCCGGGGGATCTCGGGAAGTCGCTGCGGCAACAGGCTGCGCTGCAGCGTTCGGGCGATGTGGCTGCGCTCCTCGAAGAGCCGGGCGTTGTCGATGGCCAGGGCGGCGCGCCGGCCGAGATCCTCGGCCAGCTCGAGGTCTGCCCGGCCGAACAGCCGCCCGGACTCGGCGGAGGCGAAGGTGATCGCGCCCAACGACCGACCCCGAGCCACGAGCGGCACGATCATCGCCGACCGCTGGCCGAGCTCCTCGGCCAACGCCAGTTGCTCGGGATCACCGACGTTCGCCCCCAGCATCTCGTCGGGGATCTCCGGATAAAGGACCGACGATCCCGTCGCGATCACCCGAGCCACTCCACCTTCCTGATCGGGGCTGGGGGGGAACCGGCGACGATACTCGCGTGCCAAGGCCACCTTGGCGGGATCCACGTGCGTCACGGCCACGGCCTGGAACGAGCCGTCCGGCTCGACCATGTCGATGCTGCACCAGTCGGCCAGGCGCGGCACGGCCAAGCGCGCCACTTTCGCCAGGGTCTTCCGGAAGTCGAGCGAGGACGCCAGGATGACGCTCGCGTCCGCCAGGAAGGACATCCGCTCCCTCGCCGCCTCCGCCGCGCTCCGCGCGGTGCGCTCGTTGGCGAGGAGCTCGGCGCGCAGCTCCTCGGCCCGCCGCCGATCCGTGATGTCCCGGAGGGTGGCCGTGAACAGGGCGGGCCCGGGTAGGTCCACGCGCGCAACGCTGAGCTCGAGCGGGAACTCGGTGCCGCCGCCGCGCAGACCGGAGAGCTCCATCCGGCGACCGAGCGATCGCCCCTCACCGGTCTGCCGGTAGCGGGCGAGGGCATCTCGGTGACGTCCCCGGAGGCTCTCGGGGATCATCACCTCCGCGAGCTCCTTGCCTACCACGTCTTCGCGTCGCAGTCCGAACATCTCCTCGGCCGCCGGGTTGAGGTCCACGAGCGTGCCGTCCTCGGCCATGGTCACGATGGCCTCGAGCGAGGAGCCCAGGATCGCGCTCTTCATGGCCTCGCTCTCGAGGACCGCCGCCTCGGCCCCCTTGCGCTCCAGGAACTGGCCGATCTGGATCCCCAGGACCCGCACCATCCGGAGCAAGCCCTCGTCCGGCGAGCGGATGGACCGGCTGAAGAACTCGATCGCGCCCAGCACCTCCCGACCGAGCATCAGCGGGAACCCGAACGCGGCGCGCACCTCCTCGGCGATCGCGATCGGGGCCCGCGGGAAGTTCGGATCCGCTCCGACGTCGGGGATCCATGCCGGCTGGGCGTTCGCCCACACCCGCCCGGGCAGGCCGATACCGCGCTCGAAGGCGAAGTCGCGGGTGCCCTCGAGGAAGTCGTCCTTGCTCTCGTGGTCCGCGTGCCAGCCGCCGGCGAACCGCAAGACGTCGCGGTCTTCGTCCACCAACCACATCGCCCCGAGCTCCCAGCCCATGGCCCGGCCGATCGCCCCGATGATCCGCGGCGTCGCCGCCTCCACGGTCTCGGCCTCGACCAACACCTCCGCCACGGCGTCCTTCAAGGCCAGCCGCCGCTCGAGCTCCTTGCGCTCGGTGATATCGGCGCAAACCCCCACCATGCGCACCGGGGTGGAGCCCTCGGTGAACACCTGGCCCCGGACCGAGAGCCACCGCACGGCCCCATCGGGCCGGACGATGCGGTAGTCCTGCTGATACTCCGCTCCGGCCGTCACCGCGTCGGCGATAGCGGCGAGGAGGCGGTCGCGATCCTCCGGATGGATGTCGCGCTGGAAGTCGTCGAAGGTCCCCCCGAACGTCCCAGCGTCGAGCCCGTGGATCGCCTCCAGGCTCTCGGACCAGCGCACGCGCCCGGAGACGATCTCCCAGTCCCACGTCCCCATCGCGCCCGCGTCGAGCGCCATCCGAAGGCGCTCCTCGCTGGCGACAAGGGCGAGCTCGGCCTCCTTGCGCTCGGTGACGTCCCGCTCCCGCCCCTGGATCCCGATCCGCTCGCCGCGCTCGTCCAGCAGGGGTCCCCACGACCCCGACGTCCATCGAACCGTGCCGCCGGCCGTGACCATCCGGTACTCCTCGTCCCGCATCTCCCCACCGGCGAGGACCGCATCCCACATCGGACGGATCCGGGCGAGGTCGTCGGGGTGCACCCAGTCGAGGATCCGAGGGCGAGCCAGCTCTTCCAGCGGATGGCCGGTGAGCTTCTCCGCCTCCTGGTTCGCGTACAGGAGCTCGCCCGATAGGTCGTAGGCGAAGATGGCGCTTGGGGCGTTCTCGGACATCAGCCGGAAGCGACGCTCGGAATCCCGGAGCTCTTGGAGGCGCCGGTCGAGCTCGGCCTGGATCTTCTTGCGCTCGCTGATGTCGATCGACACGCCGATCATGCCTGCCGGGGTGCCGTCGGCATGCCGGATGGGCGCGTTCGCGATGCGGACCCAGACGTGCGTGCCGTCCTTGCGGGGCGCGGCCCACTCACCTTCCCACGGATCGCCGGCACGCAGGCGCTCCATGGTCCTGGCGACCGCGTTGGCGTCTGCCGGTCCCACGAGGAGCTCGCCGAGCTTGCGCCCCACGACCTCGGCCGCCGCCCAACCGAACAGTCGTTCAGCATGCCCGTTCCACCTGGTGATCACGCCGTCACGATCGGTGGCCACCACTGCCGCGGGCAGTTCGTCCAGCAGCACGGGATCCCATGCGTCCGGCCAGGTTCCCCCGGGCAAGGTTCTCTCGGGCCGACTTCGCCCGAGGCGATCGCCCTCCACGAGCGCGCAGTGGTCGAGCTCGAACCACACCCGGGTGGGTTCCCCCTCGCGGATCCCCCATCGAGTGGCGAGCTGGTCCACGAGGTACAGACCCCAGCCGGAGGTCCCATCCTCGGCGGGCCCCAGACGCGCACGGAATCCTCCGCCTCCGTCCTCGACCTCCACGTGGACGGTCCGGCCGTCGAGCGAGACGGTGACCGCGACCGTGGCTTCGGGGTCGGCCGGTCCGTGACGGATCGCGTTCGTCACGAGCTCGCTCACGAGCAGGCGGAGGTTGTCCAGGCAGTCCGGGCGAACGAGGCGGCTCAGTCCATCGAGGGCCCGGCGAGCCTCCGCCACGGCCTGGGGAGCCGCGGGGTATCGACGGTCAAGAACCGTCATCCTCCAGCCCTATCGCCTGAGCAGGGTCGTCGACGAAGTCGAGCCGCCATTCCAGAAGGGTAATCCGGAACACGCGGCGGACGCTCTCGGGCCCGTGGACCACGCTCATCCGGCGGCCCGAGCGTCGCGCACGGGAATCTGCCGCGACGATCAGCCGAAGGCCGGTCGAGTCCAGGAACGTCACCTGACGGAGGTCGATCACCAGGTGCGGAGGGGCGCCGTCCTCCAGACGCAGGAGCTCCCGCTCCGCGTCGTCGGCCGACGATACGTCGAGGTCGCCGGCCAGCTCCAGCACGGCGACCTCGTCGGTCCTCCGGGATGCAGCTCGGACCGTATCCACGTCAGGTGCTTCCTCCCGTCACGCGAAGATGCTGACCCCTCCCGGGCCGATCAACAGCCCGACGATGATGAGGACGATCCCGGCGACGACGCCACCCCGGATCAGTGCCACGATCCCGGCGATCACCAGGATCGCCGCGATGATCCAGAGAAGGGTGGCCGCCCCCCCGCTTGCCGCCAGCACCTGCATCGCCGCGGCGGCCATCAGCCCGTCACCTTCGGGAGGATGTACCAGGCCAGGAAGGCCAGGATCGCCAGTACGATCACCACGATCGCGGTGTACTTGATCGCGGCGTACCCGACGAGCCCGTTGGACTCGGGTTCTCGCACGGGTTCGTGCGTGTGTTGCTCTGGATAGCTCATACCTCTCTCCCTCCTCGTTCCCGGATCACGGTGCGGAACGGTCCGACGGATCCGCCCCGTTCACGACTCGTCGTCGAGGGTCTCGTTCACCTTCTCCTTCGCCCCGTCGACGACCTCGTCCGCCTTGCGCTTGACCTTCGCGCCGGCCCGATCGAGCTTGCCCTCCCGCTTCAGCTCGTCGTCGTTCGTGAGGTCGCCTGCCGCCTCCTTCACACGCCCCTTCGCCTCATCCATCCGGTCGCCCACGGCGATCTCCTTTCGCTGTTGTGCGAGGGTCATTCCCCACGGGGGCCCGACGCAAACGGATCAGGCGACCCAGCGCCGGCGGGTACGGGTCAGAGCCGTCGGGGGGAGCGAAGGGTCCTCGCTCGGCGGCCTCAGTCGAGCGCGATCGAGAAGCGCAGCCGGGGCACCGAACCCCCCGGGCCGCCGGCGAGATCGGCGTCCGCGAACAGGGAGCGGACCAGCTCGAGGCGTCCGGGACCCGAGAGCCCGGGGGCCGAAGGGTCGAGGCCCGAGTGGCGCAGACCGCCCGGCGCGTCGATCTCGAGGATAAGCCGCCCATCCAGCGCCGTGGCCCGCAACCGCACGCTGCCCCGTCCTTGGAGCGCCACCACGGCATCGCTGCACGCCTCGGAGACCGCGAGCTTCGCGTCCTGGACGATCTCGTCCGGCGCTGCGAGCTGGCGAAGCAGCGCCGAGGTGAACGAACGTGCGGTTCCAACGTGGCTTGCGGTGGCGGGGATCTCGAGGGAGAAGGTGGCGTCGACGCTCACGAGCCGACGGCGTCGTCGACCGAGTCGTAGATGGGGAACACGCGATCGAGCCCGGTGATCGCGAGGACCTTGTACGTCGGCCCCTCGCGGCACACGAGCGCCATCTCACCCCCCGCTTCCCGCGCCCGCTTCAGCCCTGCGACCAGCACACCGAGGCCGCTGGAGTCCATGAACCCCACCTCGCCCAGGTTCACCAGGAGCTGGAGATGGCCTTCCCCGATGAGCCCGACGATGCGCTCGCGGAGCGCCGGTGCGGTGAACAGATCGACCTCTCCGGCGACGTCCAGGACGGTCCATGGATCGACCTGTCGGCTGTCGAGTCGAAGTTCGATGGTCTCCTCCCCCGATCCGCCCTGCCCCGCAGCCTGGCTAGTATAGGGCCGCTCGTGCAAGAACCCGCCAACGACGACGTCGAAGTCTCCGTCCCGGCTCGGGCGGAGTTCGTGCGGCTGCTCCGCATGGTCGCGGCCACGGTGGCGGCCCAGCACGATCTCACGTTCGATGCCATCGAGGACCTGCGCATCGCCGTCGACGAGGCCGCTGCCCAGCTCCTTCCGGTCGGCGGGACCACCCTCGCTCTTCGCCTCACCCCCACCGCCGACGGCATCCGGGCCGAGGTCACGACGGACGCCTTCGACGCCCCTTGGCCCCCCGATGGGATCGAGCGCTCACTCGCCTGGCAGGTCCTGAAGGGTCTCAGCGACGAGGTCGCGATGGAACGGGGAGACCGAGGGCCCCTCATCCGGATCACCAAGCGCGCCCTCGGGGCCGCCGCCGGATCGTGAGCGATCGAGGCCAGGCCGCCGAGGACGAGCTGTTCGCGCGGCTTCCGGATGATGCGTCGGCACGCGAGGAGCTCGTGGTCCGCCACCGCCCCCTCGCCTCGTACCTGGCCCGCAAGTTCGTCGGCCGGGGAGAGGCGCTCGAGGACCTCGAGCAGGTGGCGATCCTCGCGCTGCTGAAGGCCATCGACCGGTTCGACCCGTCGCGGGACGTTCGGTTCTCGACCTTCGCCACGGTCACGATCGTGGGAGAGCTGAAGCGTCACCTCCGCGACCGTGGCTGGTCGGTGCGCGTCCCCCGGCAGCTGCAGGAGATGGCCGTACGCATCACGCGGGAGCTTCCCGAGCTGTGGCAGGAGCTGGGCCGTTCCCCCACGGTGCGCGAGATCGCCGGGCGGATCGATGCGTCCGAGGACGACGTCCTCGAGGCCATGGACGCGGCGCAGGCGTATACAACGGAATCCCTCGATCAGCCCTCGGGCGAAGGCGACCTCACCCCGGCGGCGTCGCTCGGCGCGACCGACGAGCGCCTCGAGCAGATGGAGGGGTGGGCCACGGTCGCCCCCCTCATCGAGCGGCTCGGGGAGCGGGAGCGGCGCATCCTCTACCTGCGCTTCTTCGAGGATCGGACGCAGAGCGAGATCGCCGCCGAGCTCCGGATCTCGCAGATGCACGTCTCCCGGCTCCTCTCGCAGGTCCTCACCTTCCTCCGGGAGAACGTCTCCGGCACCGTTGCCTGATCTTCTCGATGGTCCTCGGCGTTTGCCGGGATCCCTCCGCGGGTATCCGCGCGGAGATGACCGTTCACGACGATCGAGACGAGCCGGTCTTCCGGGGCACCCGGGTGGCCCCCCGGGGCCGGCGGCAGATGACCGCCCGGCAGGGCCGCGTGTGTGCCGAGCCCGGCTGCCGCACGGTCTTGTCCGTCTACAACTTCGAGAACACCTGCTGGCGGCATGCCCCGGTCCACGCCTACCACGTCCGGGGTCACCGGTCGGGTGGCCGCGCGGCCTGACGGCCGACCGCCTCCTCGGATCGGTCGCGGTCAAGCGGCGGGGGTTCCCGCCACCTCGTTCGACCAGGGGCTCTCGCCCGCCGCGTTCATCGCCGTGACGACGTAGTAGTACGTGGTGCCAACGGTGCCGCTGAGGTCGTCGTACCACACGCCGGTCACACCGCTCACCAGCAGCGTCTCTGTGCCGGACAGCTCGCCGCGATACACGTTGTAGCCGGTGATCCGTTCACTCAGGCGGCGCTCGGGTCGCCGGCCCGGGCGCCCAGTCGCTCGAAACGGCCGAAGACGGCGATGAGGGCGGCGAGGATCGCGGCCGGTACGGCCTCCCAGACGAGCCGCTCGATCCACCACCTCGGCGTGCTGTCCAGCTGCGTCCCGAACCCGAGCGGATGCAGCAAGAGGATCGCGATGAGGTACGCGGTCATGTGCCACAGGAACAGCGTCATGATCACGCCGTTCACGAAGATCGTGGCCTTCCACGGTCCTCGTCGCTGGAGCCAGCGACTCACGAACGGCCGCAGCAGCATCGCCCCGCCGATCGACCAGATCCCGCCGAGCAGGAAGCACACCGTCGGCGGATAGGCGTTCGAGATCGGCTCGACGTCGGTCCCGAGGAGGCTCTTCGGGTAGTAGCCGATCGTCGGGAACCATTCGAAGCGAACATCGCCGAAGAACCGGAAGATCCACGGATTCGTGAGCAGCCACAGTCCACCGAGGCCCGCCGCGACCATGCCCCAGAACGCACGCCGGGGCCACCGGAGCATGCTCCCATCCGCGTAGAAGTGGCCGAGCTGATGGGGGAACAGAAGGACGAACGCCACGTTGAACCACCGCACCTCCGGATGTCCGAAGCCGAACCCGATCACGTCGACGGCCACCGTGCCGGCCACCATGACGGCGGGGACCCAGAGTCCGAACCGCCGGTGGAGCCGGATCGTCGCCGGCGCGATCGCCACAACCACGCCGTAGACGCCGAGGAACCAGAGCGGCCCGAACGGGAGCGTCGCTCCGGGCGGCAGCATGCCTCGCAGCATCCGGGTATCTCCCCACAGGACCGGGCCTGCCGCTCGTCCCACGTCCGCCAGGTGCAACCCGATCTGGATCGCCGCCCACACGGCCAGGAACACCAGCGAGGGCCCGAGCAATCGCATCTCCCGGCTCCGGACGAAGTCCCACGCCGTGCCTCCTCGCCGCCGAACGGCGTCGTACGCCACGAGGTTCGAGAACCCACCGACGAAGAAGAAGATCGGCATGACCTGGAAGAGCCAGGTGCCGAGCCACAGGTACGAGGTCACGCCCACCGCGCTCGTCGTGCGGAGCAGGCCGCCTTCCCAGTGGATGATCCCGATGAACCAGTGGCCGAACACCACGGCGACGATCGAGGCCGCCCGGAGGAAGTCGACGTAGCGATCGCGCGTGGCCGGCGTTGCCCGCGCCAGCTCGTCGAGGCGGCTCGCCAAGGGCACCCCTCCCACGACGGACGCTACACCCGAACCGCCGGACTCGTCGGGATGCGCGCGACGTCGGCGGCAGCGGGTCGTCCTCGGTCGGCCCGGGTCGCGTCCGAGGGCCGGCTCCGGCATGATGACGGACCGTGAGCATCGATCCGTTCCGATCACCACTCCGCGACGGCGCGAACGCCGGGCGCGTGGCCCTGGTGACAGGGGGCGGAACTGGGATCGGCCGCGCAACCGCCCGTGAGCTCGCGCGGACCGGAGCGTCGGTCGTGGTCTGCGGGAGGCGGTCCGAGCCGCTCGAGGCCGTCCGGGCCGAGCTCGAAGAGGGCGGGAGCCGGGTCCTCGTGGTTGCCGCCGACGTCCGGGAGCCGGACGAGGTCGAGCGATCGGTCGACGAGGCGCTCGATCGTTTCGGACGGATCGACGTTCTGGTGAACAACGCAGGCGGGCAGTTCGAAGCTCCCGCCGAGGACATCGCGTCCAAGGGCTGGCGCGCCGTCCACCGGTTGGTGGTGGATGCGGCCTGGGATCTCACGCGAACCGTCGCGCGCCGATCCATGATCCCGAATCGGGACGGCCTGGTCGTGTTCATCGGGTTCAGCCCCCGTCGTGGTATCCCCGGCATGGCCCATGCGGCGGCGGCACGGGCCGCTCTGGAGAACCTGGCGAGCGGGCTGGCCATCGAGTGGAGCCATTTCGGGATCCGTGCGGTGTGCGTGGCCTGCGGCAACGTGGATACGGACGGTCTTCGGGCGTACGGCGACGAGGAGGTGGCACGGTGGGCTCGCGAGGTGCCGCTTGGGCGCCTGGCCCTTCCCGAGGAGGTGGCATCGGTGATCGCCTTCCTGGCCTCGGCGGGAGGCGCCTACGTCACCGGTACCACCGTCGTGGTGGACGGCGGCCTGGATGCCTGGGGCCTGGCCACCCTGCCGCCGGAACGGCTCGGGTGACCCCGGGACGGATCCCCCCGCGATCGGATCCCACTCCGCGGGGTGTTGGGGTTCGAGCACTCGACGGGGGCCCCTGCGGAGCCGATACTTCGCCGGAGGCGGACCCGACCGAGGGAGGCGAGGTGCACCGAAGCCTGCGAGCCGCGATGCCGATCGTCCTGGCGGCGATCGCCCTCGTTGCATGCGTCACCGGAACCGAGGAGCCGAACGTCGGAGGGACCCCGGTGGGAAGGCCGGGCTCCTATACGTTCTCCGGCAGCGGCGTGCAGGCCAGCCTGACGATGATCGGCACGGCCGGACAGCTCGAGATCGAGAACCAGGGAGCGACCGACCTCGGTGCCCCCGGGGTGGCCGCCGTGGATGCCGCGGGCAATCGCGTGAACGCATCGGTGGCGAACGCAGCCCCGGTCTCGGCGGGCTCGTCGGCGCTGTTCCAGATCTCGTTCCCGGCGGGGTTCCGACCCGGAAACTACCCCACGCTGCGCTTGGACTTCGGCGGTCAGGACTTCGGAACGCTGCAGCGCACCGCCTGAGGGCGGGCGAGGGACGGCTCGACGGCGGCTCGGTTCAAACCTCCGACCCGAACGAGCCCGTGGACTCCCTGTGCTCCTCGGTCTGCGACAAGACCCCGTAGGCGAGGCGTTCGATCATGAGCCCGGCCTCCCGCGAGGACTCCGCCATCAGGTCCACGGCGTGCTTGGCCACCTCCACCGCCAACGGAGGAAGCCCGGCGAGCTCACCGGCCATCGCGGTCGCGAGGTCCATCGCGTCCCCCTCGTCCACGACCTCGGTCACGAGGCCGAAGCGAAGCGCCTCCTGCGCGTCGACACGCCGGCGGAGCAGCAGCAGCTCCTTGGCCCGGGCGGCGCCCACCGCGCGCACCAGCCGGTGCGTGCCGCCGGAGGACGGGACGATGCCGATCGCCACCTCCGGCAGCCCGAACACCGCGGTCGTATCCGCCACCCGGAAGTCGCATGCCAGCGCCAGCTCGAACCCACCCCCCAGGCAGTAGCCGTGGATCGCCGCCACCGTCGGCTGCCGAAGGCGCGCCACGCGCTCGTACACGTCCCCGAGCTCGCGGTAGTAGGCGAGGATGCCGGCCGGTGTGGCGTCCCGCATCTCGCGCACGTCGGCCCCCGCGCAGAAGGCCCTCCCCTCGCCGGCCAGCACGACCGCACGGCTCCCCCGAACCTCCTCGGAGGCGAGCGCAGCATCCAGGTCGCGCTCGACCGCGTTCGAGAGCGCGTTGAGCTTCTCCGGCCGATGCAGCGCAACCACCGCGATCCCATCGTGCTGCCGCACCCGGACCAGCTCACCCATACGCGATCACCGTGCGCGCCTCCTCGCCCCGTTCGAACGACGCGAGCGCCTCGTTGATCTCGTCCAGAGGCCTGAACCGTGCGATCATCGGATCCAGCCGGAGCGCGCCCGAGGCCACCAGCCCGGCGAGCATCGGCAGGTCCCGGGGCGGCACGCACGAGCCGTACCAACTCCCGGTCACGGTCCGCTCCTGGTAGACCATGGTCAGCGCGTCGAGGGCGACCCGGGCCTCCGGCGGCGCCATCCCGACCAGGACGGCGATCCCTCCGGGCGCGGTCACCCGCACGGCCAGCTCGATCGTGGACGGCCGGCCGAGGGCCTCGATCACGGCGTCGGCACCCTCGGGCAGGACCGCCCTGATCGCCGGCTCGGCGTCCTCCTCGGCGAGCGCCAGCACCGTATCTGTGGCCCCGAGCCCCCGGGCAAGCTCGAGCTTCGCCGGGACCACGTCGACGGCGACGATGGACGCTGCCCCCGCGATCCTCGCGCCCTGCACGGCCGACAAGCCGACGCCGCCGCATCCGATCACGGCGACCGACCGACCGGGCTGCACCTTCGCCGTGTTCAGCACGGCCCCCACGCCGGTCGTCACCGCGCACCCGAGGAGCGCGACCCGATCCAGCGGGAGCGACCGATCGATCTTGATCGCGGTGTTCGCGGGGACCACGGCGAGCTCTGCGAACGACGCGGGCAGGTTGTGGTGGATCCTGGTTCCGCCCTGGTGGAGCCGGGTCGTGCCGTCCGCCAGTACGCCGCCGTCGAAGGCCCCGAGGCGCTCGCACAGGTTCGGCCGCCCGGAGGCGCAGCGCCGGCACGACCCGCAGTACGGGAGCCAGGACAGGACGACGTGGTCGCCGGGCGCGAGCCCCTCCACGCCCTCCCCCAGCTCCTCGACCACGCCGGAGCCCTCGTGCCCGAGCACGATGGGGGTGGGCATCGGATGGACGCCCCGCACCTCGTGCCAGTCCGAGCGGCAGACCCCGCTCGCGACCATCCGGATACGAACCTCGCCGGCCTTCGGTGGATCGAGCTCGACGTCCTCCACCACGAGGGGCCGCCCCGTCTCGTACATCACCGCCGCTCGCACGGCGGCAAGTATCCCCCATGGCGGGGCTCGGGACCGCCGGACACGCGGTCCTCGGTGCGGAGGCGTCCCGGGCCCGCGGGGCCCTCCGGCCCTCGACGTGGTCGCGGGGGCTCCGGACCATGACGGGAGGGAGGTGGGTGCCATGTCCACGGTGCACGAGCCCGATCTACACGACGAGGAGCTCGAGCGGCATCTCCGGCTCTGGGTCTCCGAGGCGCTGATCTCATCCGACGAGGCCGAATCGATCCGGGCGTTCGAGACCCGGAGAGCGCCGGCGGCCCCCCGGATCCCGTTGGTCGCGGAGGCCCTCGGCTATCTCGGTGCGGCGCTCACCCTGGCAGCCGGGATCGTGGTGTTCGCGCGCGTCTGGGATGATCTGTCGCCCGGCGGGCGTGTGACGGTCCTCGCGTCGGCCACCCTCCTCGCGTTCGCCGGTGGCCTCGTCCTGCGGGGGAGCGAGGAGTCGGCATTCGGCCGTCTGTCGAGCGTGCTGTGGCTGCTCGCCGTCGGCGGCACCGCCTGGAGCGTCGGGCTGCTGGCGGCCGACGTGCTCGACGTGTCGGACCGGCTCGTCCCGGTCTGGGTGGGCGGGGCGATGACCGTCTCGGCCGCCCTCCTGTACGCGCTGCATCCTCGGACGCTCCAGCTGTTCGGGCTGACCGCCGGACTGCTCACCCTGCTCACCGGCTGGTGGCAGTCCCCCATCCCGATCGGCCTGTCCTGGTGGGTCGTCGGCGCCGCGTACATGACGCTCGGGTGGAGGGGAGCGCTCCGTCCCCGCCAGGCGGCGCTCCGGCTCGGGGCGATCGTCGCCGTGATCGGTCCGTGCTTCATGGTCGCCGATGTCGCAGCAGGCACGTACATCCTGGGCCTGGCGACGGCCGGCGCGATCCTGGCGGTGAGCGTGGCCATCGGTGAGCCGCTGCTGCTGGTGCCGGGGGCGCTCGCCCTGTTCGGCTACCTGCTGAGCGCGATCCAGCGCTACCTCGGCGACACGCTGGGGATGCCCATCGTACTGTTGCTGGCGGGCGTGGCGCTGCTCGCGATCGCCCTCGTGACGGCGCGGTTGCGAGCGCTCACCCGCGAGCGCGGCGGGACCCTCGAGCCCTAGACGTACTCGTCCTGCGGGTGGCGCGTGAGCGGAGCAACGGTGACGCGCTCCCGATCGAACAGATCGTTCACGGCCGCCTTCACGGACTCGGTCTGCGAGCCGGCCGCGAAGACGACGGTCTCATGTCGCATGACCTCAGCATCCACGAACGTCGGCATGTCGAGCAACGTACCGAGCGGCGGCAGGCTGCCGAGCTCGAACTCCGGCAGGTCGTGCTGGACCTCCCCCTCCGTGGCCAGGTGCGCGTGGTGATCGCCCACGGCCTCCTCGACCAGCTTCATGTCCAACCGGCAGTCGCCGGGGATCACGGCGAGCACGTGACCCCACCTCGTGTCGACCAGGAGAGCCTTCACCACCTCGTGGGCGTCGATCCCCAGCGCCCGAGCCTCCTCGATGGACGTGAACGCCTTCGGATGGACCACCACCTCGAAGGGGATGCCCTTGTGTTCCAGGTACTCGGTCGTGCGCGTCATGGGGTGTCTCCTTCCCGCAGTACGGCCAGCGTACGCACGTGGAGAGCTCGCGCGGACCGGCCCCCCGGCCGTAGCGGAGCGGGCCCAACGGCCCCCGCCGAGGGCGCGCGTCGGGCATGCTTGGTCCGTGGGCGGCTGGGTGTTCCACATGGACCTGGACCAGTTCATCGCCGCGGTCGAGCTGCTGCGGCGACCGGAACTGCGGGGCCGCCCCGTGGTGGTAGGAGGAGCCGGCGACCCGACGAAGCGCGGCGTGGTCTCCACCGCGAACTACGAGGCTCGGGCGTTCGGGATCCGGTCCGGGATGCCGCTGCGGACCGCCTTCAAGCGATGTCCGGACGCCGTCTTCCTGCCGGTGGACGCCGACCTGTACCTTGCCGCCTCGCGACGGGTCATGGACACGCTCCGCACGTTCCCCGCGGTGGTCCAGGTGGCCGGCTGGGACGAGGCGTTCCTCGCCGTGGAGACCGACGATCCCGAAGCGCTCGCCGCCGAGATCCAGCGCGCGGTGCTCGAGCGGACGGAGCTGTGGTGCTCGATCGGCGTGGGCGACAACAAGCTGCGGGCGAAGATCGCGAGCGGCTTCGCGAAGCCCGCGGGCGTCTTCCGCCTCACGGCGGCGAACTGGTCCGCGGTGATGGGCGATCTCGCCGCGGATGCGCTCTGGGGGATCGGCCGGAAGACGGCCGCGAGGCTCGAGACGCTCGGCGTCCGCACCGTGCGTGAGCTCGCCGGTGCGGACGCGGAGGTGCTCGCCTCGCGATTCGGCCCGAACACTGGGCCGTGGCTCCGGCGACTGGCTCTCGGCGAGGAAGCCTCGCCGGTCACCGACGAGCCGTACGTGCCGAAGGCTCGGGGACGCGAGCGGACGTTCCAGCGAGACCTCACCGATCCGGCGACCATCCGGCGCGAGGTCGAACGGCTCGCCGGGGAGTTGATGGACGACCTCCAGGAGGAGGGCCGGCCGGCGATCCGCATCGTGGTGAAGGTCCGGTTCGCGCCGTTCACCACACACACGCACGGCGTGAGCCTCCCGGAGCCGTCGATGGACCCCGGGCCGGTCCGGATCGGCGCGCTGGTCGCGCTCGAACGCTTCGAGTTGACGCGCCCCGTGAGACTGCTCGGCGTCCGCGCGGAGCTGGCCCCGCCCGGGAGCTGAGACCGGACCCACCGCCGCTCACGGTCGCACCCGTCCCGCCCTGCGCTCAGCGCTTGCGGAACGTGTACCAGGCGGACCCGGGAGGCTCGCGACCGGGCACCACGCGAACCAGGTCGAAGGCGCCGCCGAAGCGGCGCTCCATCTCGCCCCGGGTCACACCCATGCTCAGCCATCTCCTCATGCCGCGGGCGCCGAACGCCCACACCAGGCACATGGCCCCCGATCTCGCGACGCGGGTGACCTCACGGACGTAGTCGGCCCGGCGATCACGCCCGATCCCGTGGAAGCATCCGATGTCGAGGACGAGGTCGAAGGGCCCGTCCACGCCCAGCGCGGACAGCCGGGTGACGTCGCCCCGGAGGACGCTGACGCCCTCCAGGCCCGCCGTCTTGCCCTTCGCCCGCTCGATCGCGAGGGCGGAGAAGTCCACCCCGACCGCCTCCCAGCCGTGCCGCGCCAGGTACACGACGTTCGTGCCGGTGCCGCAGCCCAGGTCCAGGGCCCGCCCGGGTGGGAGCGGCTCCGGCCCCTCGATCGCCTCGACCACCTCCGGAGGCGTGACGCCGGTGTCCCACGGGACCGTCCCCCGCCGGTAGGACCGATCGTAGAACCGCTTCCGCCAGATCACGCCGCTCACTCCGATCAGCCGCCCTCCGAGACCCCTCCAGCCGCCGCCGTTACACCGGACGCCGGCTCCCGCCGGCCTCGCATCCGACGGGTCAGCACCCACAGCAGCAGGCAGTACGCGGCGACCAGGACACCGACCCCCGTCATGACCGAACGGACCCCGTAGACGCCCGCGAGCCACCCGCACAGAGCGTTCGATCCCGACAGCGTGAACGTGATCAGCGCTCCGTCGAACCCGAAGACCCGGCCGAGCACGCGGTCGGGCACGATCGACTGGTACGAGTAGGTCACCAGCGTCCACTGGGCTCCGCCCGCCACGTGCGCCAGCAGCGCGGCGAGGCCGGCCAGGTAGATGTCCGGCATCCACGGCAGCACCGCGTAGAGCGACGCGAACACCACCGGCGTGAGGATCACCGCGAGGAGCAAACGTCCCCGATCGTCCCGGCGGATCAGCGGCCGGATCAGGAACGGCCCCACCAGCGACCCGACGCCGCGCATCGCGAACAGCAGGCCGGTCCCCCGGTCGCCCGCGTGATACACGGAGGTCGCGAGCACCGGCAGCAACGCGACCACCCCGATGGCGAATCCCGCCCCCAGACGGACCGCGAACAGGGCCAGCACCCGGTGGTCCCGGCGCGAGTACTGCACCGCCTCCTTGGTGGCGCCGAGGATGCTCGGGTGCACCAGGTGGGGCTCGCGCACCTCCGAGGTGCGGCGCCGGACGCCGAGCAGCAGCGCTCCGGCGGCGAAGAAGGAGAGCGCGTCCACGAGGTACCCCACGTCGTTGCCGTAGGCCGCCACGACGAGCCCGCCCACGCCGGCACCCACCGCGAGCATGGTGCCCCAAGCCGACCCGCTCAGCACGTTGGCGGCGGCCAGATCCTCCGGTTCGACGAGGTTCGGGACCGCCGCCGACGCCGCCGGCTCGAACAGCGCCGAGACACCTGAGATGCCCGCGGCCAGGACGTACACGAGCCAGAGCTCCGAGCGTCCGTGGACCAGGAAGAACCCGGCGGCGAGCAGACCCATGACCACGTTCGTGACGATCATGAGCATGCGCCGGTCCAGACGATCCGCCAGGGGCCCCCCGACGAACGAGACGATCCCGTACGGGAGGTTGTAGGCGACGAAGACCGCCGCGACCAGCGTCGCGGACCGCGTGACGTCCCACACGAACCCCGAGAGAGCGACCACGAGGAACCAGTCGCCGGCGAAGGAGATCAGCTGGCCGAGGTAGAACAACCGGAAGTCGCGGTTGCGGCGCAGGAGAGACCACGCCTCCCTCCAGACCTTCTCCCGTCGCGGGCCGAGCTCGTGCGCGCTCTCCAAGGGCTACACGACGGTAGCAGCGCGGCGCCGGTCAGCCCGTCGACACGCCGGCGGCGTAGCCGAACACCTGGTCGTCGTCCCGCGGCTGGCCCTGGCAGCTGTAGGGACGGTTCTGCCAGCAGGCGAACCTCGTGCTCGCGTCCGTGAGGACGAGAACGACCCTCGCCACCTTGCCCCGTCCGAACGGGACCCGCTGGAAGGTGGTGTCCGGCAGCTGGAAGGGACGGTAGAGGATCTTGCCCGACCGGTACACCACGAGCAGCGTGGCCTCGGGACCGCGGCGGTACTTCGGCGTCGAGACCACCACGCCGAGCGTCGCCGTGCGCCGGATCCCCCGGCCCGGCCGGAACACCACGTAGGTGTTCGTGAGGTGGTCGAGCCGGACCGCTTGCCCGCCGGTCAGCACCCGGCGGTTCGTGAGACGCCACGAGTCGGCGGGTTCCGGCACCGGGTACGAGCTCCCCTCCGAGTAGAAGTCCCGAGGGATCGCGTTCCACGCGGCGAAGTCGGCGAACGCGAACCGGAAGGACTGATCCCGCTCGCCCACGGCCGCGGCGGCGGCTTGGAGCGAGTACTCGTCGGAGCCGGCGGCGCTGGCGTCCGCGAGCTCCCACGCCCGGCGGACGATCGTGGGGTCGGGGGTGGAGGGATCGGATCCGAAGTACTCGGACAGGAACCGCCAGAAGATCCACGCCCCGTACTGGAACCCCTTCCTCGCGAGGTCAAGCGGCACGAAGGGTTGCCGGAGCGGGCTGGCCCCACGGAGGAACTGGAGGTTGTCGTTCACATCGTCGTAGACCTCGTCCTCCATCCAGGTCGCCGTGCCCTCGATGAACCAACGGTCCTCGTGGGCGTCGTACGCGAACTGGACACCGTGGAAGAACTCGTGCGCCGCGGTCACCTGCAGGGCGGCGACGCCGTTCGTGACGGTGCCGAACTGCGCCGGCGAGTAGTCGTTGTCCAAGACGCAGTAGGCGGAGAAATCCCAGAACTGGTACGTCGTGCCGGGATCGATCGCGTTCGGGTCGTCCGTGGTGCAGTAGCCGTACAGCCCGTCGTCGCCGAGATCGGCGACGTACACGTCGAGCTTCCCGTCGGGGCCGTGGTTCGTCGAGGTGAGGTCGGGCTTCGGCGCCCGATAGCCGGCGTCCGTGACCTCCTTCTGCCAGACCTCCTCCATCGTGGCGAGCGTCGTGTCGATCCAGTCCGGGACCCCGTTCACGTCGGCGTCCGTGAGATCCGGTGCGTCGCTCGTGCTTGCGACCCAGTGCACGCACACGTCGGTACCGCACGTGACCTCGACAGGGGAGACCGTGTAGCCGTTGCCCTCGGGATCGGCCGCGCCGTCGTCGGGGCGACCGAGGATCGCCCGGGCCTGTGCGGCCTTCCTCCAGGACAGCTCCCGCACCCGGAGTGCCAGGTCGCGGAGGATCATCGTGGCGTCGCCGCGGGACGGGGCCCGGACGGTGCCGAACCGGGCCAGAGCCCACGCCGGGTGGAACAGCGACCGGGCCCGAAGCAGCGTGTACGTGGCCTCCGAGATCTGCCCGAGCTCGAGCGCGCGGGTGAGCCCATCGCGGATGGGGACCACCGCGGGAAGGGCGTGGTCCGACGGCCGTACCGATCCTCGAGCCGCCGTGCCGCTTTCGGGACGACGGAAGCCGAGGGGGCTCCCCGACGCAGTACCGGGCAGCACGCCGACGCCGGTGAGCACGGTCAGGGCGCCAACGAGCAGGCGGATGCGCAGGGTCTTCACGATCCCTCCCGGTGTGCGGGCCGCCACCAGGGTGTCCTCGGTTCCTCGGGATGTCAACCGCGGCGAGTGGACGGCGGTGCGTACACTCGGGTGCATGGCGGGCAACACGAAAGAGGCATGGGAGGAAGTCGGGGAGCGGTTCTCGGAATGGGGCCACCTGCTGTCCGAGCGATACCGGCAGCGCGATCAGGAGCGCGGCTCCACGCCCCAGGAGGACCGCCGGAAGCTGGAGGACGCGGTCGGGGCGGCGGTCCGGCAGCTCGATGCCGCGTTCACGTCGCTCGGTGAGACCCTGCGCGACCCGCAGGCGAAGCAGAGCCTCGGCAGCGCGGCCCGGGCCCTCCGCGACGCGATGGCCACCACCGTCTCCGAGGCCGGCGAGCAGCTGCGCCGCCGCGCCGGCAGCACCGGCGGCTCGGGGAGGTCCGGCGGGTCGCAGGAACCACCGGCGGACGGCTGAGCGGCCCCGGACGCCGCGCGGCGTCCCGTGCCATCATCGGCCCGTGCCGAGGTTCCGCACGATCATCGAGCCGTTCCGGATCCATTCGGTCGAGCCGTTGCGGTTCCTGAGCGACGAGGAGCGAGCGACCAGGATCCGCGAGGCCGGCTACAACCTCTTCAACCTGCACGCGGACGACGTCCTCATCGACCTGCTCACCGACTCCGGCACCGGCGCGATGAGCCGGGACCAGTGGGCCGCGATCCAGCACGGGGACGAGTCGTACGCAGGATCTCCCTCCTGGTTCGTGTTCCTGGAGTCGGTTCGCGAACTCTTCCCCTTCCGGCACGTGATCCCTGCGCACCAGGGGCGCGCCGCCGAGAAGATCCTGTTCTCGGTGATCTGCGGCCCGGGCAAGGTGGTCCCGAACAACACGCACTTCGACACCACGAGGGCCAACGTCGAGTTCACCGGCGCCGAGGCCGTGGACCTGGTGATCCCCCAGGGCCGCGACCCGGCGGCGCTGCATCCGTTCAAGGGCAACGTGGACCTCGCCGCGCTCGAGCAGCTCCTCGAGGAGCGCGGCGCCGACGTCCCGGTGGTGTTCGTGACCGTCACGAACAACTCGGGCGGCGGGCAGCCCGTCTCGATGGAGAACCTCCGCGCGGTCCGAGCCCTGTGCGACCGGTTCGGCGTGCCGCTGTTCCTCGACGCGTGCCGGTTCGCCGAGAACGCGTGGTTCGTGAAGCTCCGCGAGCCCGGCTACGCGGACCGCGCCGTGCCGGACATCGTCCGGGAGATGGCATCGCTGGCCGACGGGATGACCATGAGCGCGAAGAAGGATCCGATGGCGAACATCGGCGGGTGGCTCGCCATGAACGACGACGCCTGGGCCGAGCGGTGCCGGAACCTCCTCATCCTGACCGAAGGGTTCCCCACGTACGGCGGACTGGCCGGGCGGGACCTCGAAGCCATCGCGCAGGGATTGCGCGAGTGCGTCGACGAGCACTACCTCCGATACCGGATCCGCTCCACCGAGTACCTGGGCGAGGCGCTCGACCGGGCCGGGGTGCCCATCGTGAAGCCGGTCGGCGGTCACGCGGTCTACCTCGATGCGCGGGCGCTGCTGGCTCACGTGCCGCCGCTGCAGTACCCGGGCCAGTCGCTCGCGGTCGCCCTGTACCTCGCCGGCGGCATCCGCGGCTGCGAGATCGGCACGGTGATGTTCGGACGCCACCCCGACGGCTCGGAGGAGCCGGCCACGATGGATCTCGTGCGGCTGGCGATCCCCCGCCGCACGTACACGCAGTCGCACGTCGACTACGTCATCGAGGTCGTGCTGGCGGTGGCGGCCGAGGCGGGAGCGTTGCCGGGCTTCCGCATCGTCGAGCAGCCGCCGCAGCTGCGGCACTTCACGGCCCGGTTCGAGCCGATCGCCTGACTTCCGCCGGCCCACGGCAGCCGCACGCGGATCGGCCCCCCGGCGAACCGGGGGGCCGAGTCCGGACGAACCGCGCTACGACCCTAGCTGGACGCCGCCCCGAGGGCGTCGACGAGCCCGTTCCCGAAGAACGACGTGTACCCGCCACCGCCGTAGCAGCGCGTGCGCTCGTCGCTCGGGCCGAGCGGCACCCAGTCCGGCGGGCAGTCCAGGTGGGTGGCGGACCGTTCCACGGCCGCGGCCACGGCTCCCTGACCCCACGTCGGATGCATCTGCACCACGAGCGCGGCCACCCCGGCCGCGTGCGGCGCCGCCATCGAGGTGCCGTTCAGGTAGCCGTAGCCCCCGCCGCCGTCGGTGGTGGTGATGCCGGGGAACACCGCGTTCAGCGGATCGAACCCGTTCCAGATGGCCGAGCCGATGGGCAGCGCCGCCAGGACCGCGTCCTGCACGGTACCGGTCGCCCGGAAGTAGTCGCCGCCGGGAGCGGCCACGTCCACGCCGACGCTCGAGTAGTCGGCGATCCACAGGTCGTAGCCCGGGTAGCCGATCGGGCCGGTGGCCGACACGGTCAGCACACCGGGCAGCTCGGCCGGAGCGACCCGGCAGTTGTTCTGCACGAACCGCTCCTCCGCGGTGTCCGGTGGCCAGTCGGGGCTGATGTCGTCGAGCCCCGGGTGGTGCAGGTCGTGCTGCTCGTTCCCGGCGGACGCCACGATCAGCACGCCCCGCTGCTGCGCGTAGCGGGCCGCCGACTCGAGCTCCTTCAGGATCGCCCGCTGCTCGGCCTCGCTCTTGCAGAAGTACAGGTACGGGTCGGCGAACAGGCTCATGCTCACGACGTCGAGGTGCTGGTCGCCGGCGTACCGGAGCGCCGCGGCCACCGAGTCCGCGAAGCAGAACCCCTCGACGGTGCAGGCCTTCAGGGCCACGATCGTGGCGTCGGGCGCGACCCCGGCGATGCCGATTCCGTTGATCGGCGCGGCGATCGTGGAGGCCGTGTGCGTCCCGTGCCCGCTCAGGTCCTCGATGGCCCCCTTGTTCGAGCAGTCGCCGTTCGCGATCTCGCTCGGATCGGCGGTCGGCGTGTCGGTGAAGATGAACGAGCACGACCGATCCAGGTCGAGGTTCGACGCGATGTCCGGATGATCGGTCTGCACGCCACTGTCGATCACGCCGACGGTCACGCCCTCGCCGGTCGCCACCGCGTAGCTCCCCGAGTCGGAAGCGTGGATGATCGACATGTCCCACTGACACGGACCGAACGGCTCCGTGTTCGGCGTGCCGAAGACACCATCGAAGAGCGGGGTGCAGAGCGTGCTGACCAGGTCTCCACCGGGGATGGCCTCGGTGGTGTCGGTAGCGGCCTGCCCGGACGGTGCTGCGAGCACCAACGCCGTGAGCGTCAGGGCGGCCGCGACGGCCACGCTTCGCATTCGCATGGGGACCCCCTCCCTCTCATTTCCTGCCTCGTCCTGCGGATGCCGGTCCATCGTAGGAGAGGCGTTCCGCCCGCGCGAACCCGCAGGTCCGGCCGCGTTCCGCGTTCCCGGGGCCGAACGCCGCCTCCCGTCACGGGAACCAGGGCCCTTTCCGCCACAATGGTCCGGGAACCCCAGGAGGAGACGGGCCATGGCACGGAGGACCGCGGTGGTGGCGATCGGCGGGAACTCGCTGATCAAGGACAAGATGCACCAGAGCGTGCGGGATCAGTACATCGCCGCCGGCGAGACGTGCTGGCACATCGCGGGCATGATCCGCGAGGGCTGGGACGTCGCCATCACGCATGGGAACGGACCCCAGGTCGGGTTCATCCTCCGCCGCTCCGAGCTGGCCGCGCACGAGCTGCACGAGGTGCCGCTCGACGTCTGCGGTGCCGACAGCCAGGGCGCGATCGGCTACGCGTTACAGCAGAACCTGTACAACGACTTCGCGCGACTCGGGATGGACCGGCACGCCGTCACGGTCATCACCCAGACCGAGGTCGATGCCGACGATCCCGCGTTCGAGCGTCCGTCGAAGCCGATCGGCTCCTACATGGAGGAAGGGCAAGCCGCCCGCCGGCGGGACCAGGACGGCTGGAGCGTGGTCGAGGACGCCGGGCGTGGCTGGCGGCGGGTGGTCCCCTCCCCCATGCCCAAGCGCATCGTCGAGGAGGACGTCATCCGCTCGCTGCTCGAGCAGGGCTTCGTGACGATCAGCGTGGGCGGGGGCGGCATCCCGGTGGTGGCCGACGCCGATGGCAACCTGCAGGGGATCGCGGCCGTGATCGACAAGGATCGCGCGTCGTCGCTGCTGGCGTCCCGCCTGCCGGCCGAGCTGTTCGTGATCAGCACGTCCGTGGAGAAGGTGGCGCTGGCGTTCGGCACGCCGGAGCAGGAGTGGGTCGACCGCATGACGCTGTCGCAGGCGAGGGGATACCTGGCGGAGGGCATCCACTTCGCGAAGGGCAGCATGGCCCCGAAGATCGAGGCCGCGATCTCCTTCGTGGCGGCGACCGGGGGCACGGCGGTGATCACCGATCCCGACAACGTCGAGCGCGCCCTGGCCGGCGAGACCGGCACCCGCCTCGTCCCGGACTGAGGCCACAGGGTCATCCCGGCTCCGCCGTCTCCAAGCCGGAGGAACGGCCCGCGGGGCGCGGGACCTTCGACGGGTGAGGCCGAGCCGGCGGCGCGACACCATGGGACGACGTCGTTCGACGAGGAGAGGTCCCATGGATGAGACACCGGTTCGCCGCGTGGAGCTTCCGTCGAT
>DASWAT010000174.1:0-2190 GCA_036390995.1 Actinomycetota bacterium
CGATGCTCGGGTCCGTGGAGAACAGCAGGCCGACCTGCACCGTGCCGTCCCTGAGCGAAGCGACCGTCTGGGGGCCTCCGACGTCCAGCGGCTCGAAGTCGTCGAAGACGATCCCGTAGACGCTCTTCAACCCCGGGAGGCAGAACGGTCGTTGAGCGCACTCCGGGGGCCCACCGAACACCAGTTGCCCGGCGACGGGGGCGAGGGAGCTCATCGTGGTCAGGTTGAACCGCTCGGCTGTCTCGGAGGTCGTCACGAACTCGTTGCTGTCCTGGGCCGGCGACGGCGTGAGCAGCGTGATCCCTCTCGACTGGAGCAGCCTGCGGCTCCGGGCGGCGACGTCGGCGGGATCCCCCGAGGCTTGTGCGTTCGGATCAAGGAACAGGAGCGACGACGACAGGTACTCCGGCTTCAGATCGATCTGCCCCGACTCCAGAGCGTTCTGGGAGATCTCCCGAGACCGCAGGTCGAACTGCCGCTCGACGGGGTAGCCGGCCCGCTCCAAGACCTGCGCGTACATCTCCGCCACGATCTGGTTCTCGGCGAACGCGCCGGATACTCCGACGACGATCGTCCCCTTCGCTCCATCGGCGGTGGGGGGTGTCCCGCCCACATCGGACCCACTGCACCCACCGATCGCCATGCACGCCACCACGAGGGTTGCCGCGAGCCCGAGGCCCGGATGGACGCGCATGAGGACTCACACCTCAGGGGACGGCACCGTGATCGGAACGTTCGAGCGACGTCCCAACAGGGATCGCACCGGGGTCGGCCCCTTGCCCTTCACATCCAGGGACTGGGGAGGACCGAACTCGTACCGGTCGGTCAGCTGCTGCGCCGTCGACTCCGAGACCAGGACGCGGCCGGGCTCTCCATACTCCTCGAGCCTGCTCGCGAGGTTCACCGTGTCACCCCACAGGTCGTACGCGAACTTGCGGTTCCCGATCACCCCGGCGACGGCCGGCCCCGAGGCCACCCCGGCCCGCACCACGATCGGATCGCCGCACGGCCACCGGACCTGCCCCGCTTCGGCGAGGATGTCGAGCGTCATGCCGACGGCCGCCTCGGCGTGCTCGGCCATGGGGACCGGCACGCCGGCGACGGCCATGTAGGCGTCTCCGATCGTCTTGATCTTCTCGAGGCCGTGCCGGTCGGCGATCTCGTCGAACCGGCGGAACAGCTCGTCGAGGGCTTCCGCGAACCCCTCCGGCGAGGACCGTGCGGCCTGCTCCGTGGATCCGACCGCGTCGACGAAGACCACGCTCACCTGGTCGAACGCTTGGGCGATCCGCCCGGAGGATCCCCTCTTGAGCTTCTCGACGATCGCCTGCGGCAGGATGTTCAGGAGCAGGCCGTCGGATCGTAACCGCTCCTGGTCGAGCTGGCGCTCGCGGAGGAACAGCTGCCGCGTGAACCGTTCCGTCCGATAGGCGGCCAGTCCCCCCAGGATCCCGAACGACACCAGGTAGAGCGTCGCCAGGACCCTGCTCACCGGGACGATGTACTGGGCCGTGAAGGCGTACGGCAGATAGGCCCCGATGCCGATCACCGTGATCAGCATGACCAGGACGAACCGGAGCCGCAGCAGGGTGTAGGTGAACGCCGTGATCAAGATGACGCCGACGTACCCGTACTCCGCGGGCAACGTCAACACGTGCGAGACGTAGTAGACCCACGACAGGATCGTCCCGACCGCGACGGCGACCGATACCCATTCCCAGATCCGTCCGAAGAACGGCGTGAACGACAGCCAGAGCCCGACGATCAGCATGGGGATGAACACCCCGAACCGCATGACCACGTCGAGCCTCAGGTCGGACAGGGCCAGGATGTGGGCGCGCAGGAGCAGGCCCCACGCGATCCAGAGAGCCATCCCGGCCAGGAAGGCGAAGCGGATGTTCCCCAGATTGAGACGGAAGCGGTCGGCCCGGAATGCCGACTCGAGGGCCGGGTCGCGGAACCGCAGCCTCAGCCGATCCAGGCTGAGCAGCGATGGAGACGCCTCTTCACCTCGCGTCGATACCTCGACCTCATCCATCGCGCCCTCTTCGGATGCCCCCCGGTTCCGGCAATGATGACCGCTGGAGGCCGGCCTGTCAGCACCGTCCGACGCCCCCAGTGTCCGCGAGATGCTGCGTCTTCAGGCGGGACGGAAACGCAAGGCGCTCCACGTGTCGTCCAGAGCTACCT
>DASWAT010000175.1:0-21613 GCA_036390995.1 Actinomycetota bacterium
TCGGGTGGAAGCTCCTGATCCCGGTGGGGCTGGTGTGGATCCTGGCCACCGGTGCGGTGGTCGTCCTCCCCGACGTCTACGGCAGGCGTGCGGTGCTGATCGGTGCGGCCGTGGCGGTCGGAGCGGTGCTTGTCCTCACCCTCGTGTGGCCGCTCGTGGCTCCCCGGCAGCGCACGTTGGAGGAGCTGCGTCCGTGAGCGAGCGCGAACACCGGGACGTGCAGCAGGCAGCGGGGAGGGGCGCCGTCGGCGCGATCGCGAAGGGCATGGGCACGGTCTTCCGGCAGATCTTCCGTCCCGACGTGACCGAGCAGTACCCGAAGCAGATCAACCCGCCCCCCGAGCGCTCGCACATCGGGCGGCACCGGCTGAACCGGCACGAGAACGGGCTGGAGAAGTGCATCGGCTGCGAGCTGTGCGCGTACGCATGCCCGGCCGACGCCATCTGGGTGGAGGGCGCCGAGAACGACCCCGAGCACCCAACCTCGCCCGGGGAGCGGTTCGCGAAGGACTATCAGATCAACTACCTGCGCTGCATCATGTGCGGGCTCTGCGTCGAAGCGTGTCCGACCCGGGCCCTGACCCTCACCAGCTTCTACGAGATGTCGTACACATCCCGGGAGGACGCGATCCTCACGAAGGACCAGCTCCTCGAGCCGCCGCCGCCGCTCGGCACGTCGCCGGGGACGGAGGAGGGGTAGCGTGGGTCCGCGCGAGGAGGAGCGTTAGGTGGCCGCCGACCAGATCGTGTTCTGGGTCTTCGCGCCGATATCGATCGGCTCGGCCATCGCGATGCTGTTCCAGCGCAACGCGATCCACGCGGCCCTGTTCCTCATCGTGAACTTCTTCACGCTCGCCGTGTTCTTCCTGGTGCTCGGCGCCCCGTTCCTGTTCGCCGTCCAGATCATCGTGTACGCCGGCGCCATCATGGTGCTGTTCCTGTTCGTGATCATGCTGCTCGGGGTGGACCGCGACGAGAGTCTCGTGGAGCGTCTGAAGGGCCAGCGCCCCACGGCGATCCTCCTCGGCCTGGGGCTGCTCGCGGAGGTCGTCTTCGCGGTTCGGGCCGGAGTGGGGTTCGCGGCGAAGGGGCCGGCGAACTTCGACACGGTGGTGAATCGAGGCGGCAACGCGCAGGCGCTGGCCCGCGTGCTGTTCCGCGACTACTTCTTCCCCTTCGAGGTCACCTCGGTGCTCCTGATCGTGGCGGCGATCGCGGCGATGGTGCTGGCGCAGCGCCGGACCCGGGCGCGGACCCAGGCGGAGCGAGAGGCCGAGGAAGCTCCGGACGGCGGGATGACGGAGCGGGAACGGGAGGCGGTGCCGTGAACACGCCGATCGCCTACTTCCTGGTGGTCTCGGCCGCCCTGTTCACGATCGGCACGGTCGGCGTGCTCGTCCGCAAGAACGCCTTGGTCATCTTCATGTCGGTCGAGCTGCAGCTGAACGCGGTGAACCTGGCGCTCGTGGCGTTCAGCCGGATGCACGGGAACCTCACCGGCCAGGTGCTGGCGTTCTTCTCGATGGTGGTCGCCGCGGCCGAGGTCGTGGTGGGCCTTGCCATCATCGTCGCGATCTACCGTCGACGGGCCAGCGCGAACGTGGACGACGTCAACCTCCTGAAGTGGTGAGCGGATGCTGAAGTGGGTCTGGTTGGTGCCGGTCCTGTCCCTCGCGGGGGCCGCGATCAACCTGTTCGCGGGCAAGAAGCTCGGCCGGCGGGCCGGCTGGCTGGCCTCGGCCCTCATGGTGGCCGCGTTCGGGATCGCCTTGACCGTCTTGAACGACCTGGCGAAGCTCCCCGGCAACGAGCGGACGTTCATCCTGCACCTGTACGACTGGGTCACGGTGGGGAGCTTCCGGGTGGCCGTGGACCTGCGCGTGGACCCCCTTTCGGTCACGATGATGCTCGTCGTCACCGGGGTCGGTGCGCTGATCCACGTCTACTCGATCGGCTACATGGAGCACGATCCGCGCCGGGGCCGGTTCTTCGCCTTCATGAACCTGTTCGCGTTCTTCATGCTCATGCTGGTCCTGGCGGAGAACTTCCTGATCCTCTACCTCGGCTGGGAGGGGGTCGGCCTCTGCTCGTACCTGCTGATCGGGTTCTGGTTCGAGCGGACCATCGCCGCGAACGCGGCCAAGAAGGCGTTCGTCACGACACGGATCGGCGACACCTTCATGCTCATCGGCGTCGTTTTGGTGTTCCTCCGGCTGGGGTCGCTGGACTTCGCGAAGGTGCTGAGCCAGGGGGTCTCGTCCTCGCAGCCTTCCGGCGTCTTCACGGTCATCGCGCTGCTGCTGCTCGCCGGTGCGATCGGCAAGTCGGCCCAGGTGCCGCTGCACGTGTGGCTCCCGGACGCGATGGAGGGCCCCACGCCGGTCTCGGCGCTGATCCACGCCGCCACGATGGTCACCGCCGGCGTGTACCTGGTGGCCCGCACGCACGTCTTCTTCGAGATCAGCGGGGTGGCCCTCACGGTGGTGCTGATCGTGGGCCTCGTCACCGCGGTGTACGCGGCCACGGCCGCGCTCGGGCAGGACGACTTCAAGCGCGTCTTGGCGTACTCGACGATCAGCCAGCTCGGGTTCATGTTCTTCGCCCTCGGGCTGAAGGCGTACGCGGCGGCGATCTTCCTGCTGGTGACGCACTCGTTCTACAAGGCGCTGATGTTCCTGTCGGCCGGCTCCGTGATGCATGCTCTGGACGACGAGACCGACATGAAGAAGATGGGCGGGCTGATCCGCGTGATGCCGATCACGGGCACCGTGTTCTCGCTCGGCGCGCTGGCGCTCGCGGGCGTCCCGCCGCTGGCGGGCTTCTTCAGCAAGGACCAGGTGATCGCGGCGGCGAACCACGGCGGCGACCAGCTCGCGTGGGTCGTGGCGCTCGTCGCCGCGTTCTTCTCCGCCCTGTACATCATGCGGATGATCTTCCTGACGTTCGCCGGCCGGCCCCGGTGGCAGGGGCACCCCTACGAGTCGCCGCCGGTGATGCTCGTCCCGTTGATCCTGCTGGCGGTGGGCGCCGTCGCAGGAGGCCTGCTCGGCCTGTCCGCGGTGACCGGGAAGCTTCCCGCCTTCCTCGCTCCGGTGCTGGGCGAGGTGCATCAACCCACGCGAGGGATGTCCGAGACGGGCCTCAGCCTCATCTCGGTGATCGTGGCGCTGCTCGGCGTGGGTGGCGCCTGGCTCGTGTACGGGTCCGGACGGATCGACTGGGTGGCGCTCCGGGTCCGATCGGCCGGGCTCCAACGGTTCCTGCAAGGCGGCTGGTACGTCGACGACGTCTACTCGACCGTCCTGGTCGCTCCCGGGAAGGCCGGATCGGCGGTCCTCGCCTACGTCTTCGACGCCGGGTTCATCGACGGCGCGGTGAACGCCGTCGGGCGGTTGTTCCGAGCGCTCGCGTCCGTGGGCCGCAGGGTGCAGACCGGGTTGGTCCGCAACTACGCGCTCGCGTTCCTGTTCGGCGTGGTCGCGATCTTCGTCTACGTGGGGTTCCGGCTCTGATGAAGTGGCTCACGCTCACCACGTTCCTGCCGCTCGCCGGCGTCGTCATCCTGCTGCCCTGGCGAGGGGTCCGCGACGATGTCGCTCGCGTCGTCGCGATGGTCGTCTCGGTGGCCACCTTCGTCGTGTCGCTGGTCATCCTGGGCCGTTTCGACGGGTCCGCGACCGGGTTCCAGCTCGTGGAGCAGGCCACGTGGGTCCGCTCGCCGCACCTCCAGTACCTGATGGGGGTGGACGGCATCAGCCTGTTCATGGTGCTGCTCACCACGTTCCTCATGCCGGTCGCGATCCTGGCCTCGTGGCCGGTGGAGAAGAACGTGCGCTTCTACATGGCCTCGTTCCTGTTCCTCGAGACCGGGATGATCGGTTCGTTCCTGGCGCTTGATCTGCTGCTGTTCTTCCTGTTCTTCGAGGCGATCCTGTTCCCCATGTATCTGATCATCGGCGTGTGGGGCGGGGAGCGGCGGGTGTACTCGGCCGTGAAGTTCTTCCTGTACACGATGTTCGGCTCGGCGTTCCTGCTGGTGGCGATCCTGTTCCTGTACGCGAAGTCCGGCTCGCTGCCCGGCGGGCCCACGTTCGACCTGCGCCAGCTCGTGCACCTCGGACTGTCCACCGCGGCGGCCAGATGGCTGTTCCTCGCGTTCCTGGTGGCATTCGCCGTGAAGGTGCCGCTGTTCCCGTTGCACACGTGGCTGCCCGACGCCCACACCGAGGCTCCGACGGCCGGGTCGGTGATCCTAGCCGCCATCCTCCTGAAGGTCGGCGCGTACGGTCTGATCCGCTTCAACCTGGCGCTGTTCCCGAGCGGCGTGGAGTACTTCCGAACCTTCGTCCAGGTGCTCGCCGTGATCGGGATCGTCTACGGCGCGGTCGTGGCCCTCATCCAGACCGACGTCAAGCGACTCGTGGCGTACTCCTCCGTGTCGCACCTTGGGTTCGTGGTGCTGGGGACGTTCGCCCTCACGCAGCAGGGCATGACCGGGGGCGTCATGCAGATGATCAACCACGGGCTGTCGACCGGTGCGCTGTTCCTGCTCGTGGGCATGGTCTACGACCGGCTCCACACGCGCGACCTCTTCGAGATGGGAGGTCTGGCGAAGGGGATGCCGTGGCTGATGGGCGCGTTCCTCTTCGTCGCGCTGTCGTCGCTCGGCTTGCCCGGCCTGAACAACTTCGTCGGGGAGTTCCTCGTGATCCTCGGGACCTTCGCCACGAACCGTGCGCTCGGGGCGATCGCGGCGACCGGGGTGGTGCTGGCGGCGATCTACCTCCTGTGGAGCTACCAGCGGATGGCGCACGGCACCGTCCCCGAGAAGCACGCGAACCATCCCGACCTGACGGTCCGGGAATCCGCGGTGCTGGCGCCCGTGCTGGCGCTGATCCTGGTGATCGGCGTCTACCCGAAGCTCCTGCTGGACCGGATCAACCCCACCGCTACCAGGGTGGTGAACCAGGTCGTGCAGAGCCAGACGGCCGGGACCGGCCCGGCCTCCGGGACGCAGGCGGCGGGGGAGGGCTCCTAGGTGCTCGCGCAGGCGCTGTCGACCCCTCGGCTCGACCTCGGCCCGGTTGCCCCCGAGCTCGTGCTGGTCGGCTCCGGCATCGTCGTCCTGCTCGCGGGAGCCTTCTTCCGCCGAGTGGAGCACACCGCGCTGCTCATGATCTCGCTGGCAGGGCTGGCCGGAGCGGCAGCGGTGTCCCTGCTCCTGTGGGACTGGACCGGGCCGCTCACCGTGCTCGGAGGCGCGGTGGCCGCCGACCGGTTCGCTGTCGCGGCGCGGCTGATCCTGCTCGGTACCGCGGCCATGGGCTTGCTGTACGGGTACCACTACTTCCAGCGGTCGGGGGAGGAACGATCCGAGTTCTACGCGCTCGTGCTGTTCGCGACCTCCGGCATGACGCTCATCACGGCCGCCGCCGATCTCATCGTGGTGTTCCTGGCGCTGGAGATCCTCTCGCTCTCCCTGTACGTGTTGACCGGGCTCTCGGTGCGCCTCGCAGCCTCCGAGGGGTCGATGAAGTACTTCCTCCTGGGAGCGTTCTCCTCGGCGTTCTTCCTGTACGGCGTGGCGATGGCCTACGGGGCCACCGGGTCCACCCATCTCGGGGACGTCTCGAGGGCATTGTCGGGGCAGATCGGGAACCAAGGGCTGGCGCTCGCGGCGGTGGCCCTGCTGGCGGTGGGGTTCGGGTTCAAGGTGGCAGCGGTGCCGTTCCACATGTGGACCCCCGACGTCTACCAGGGGGCTCCGACCCCGGTGACGGCGTTCATGTCGGCGGGCACGAAGGTCGCGGCCTTCGCCGCGTTCATCCGGGTGTTCAACGTGTCGTTCCAGCCCCTCACGTGGGACTGGACGCCCATCGTGTGGACGGTGGCGGCCGTGACGGTCGTGGTGGGGAGCGTGCTCGCGATCGCGCAGACCGACGTGAAACGCATGCTGGCCTACTCGAGCATCGCGCACGCGGGATTCGTGCTGATCGGGCTCACCGCGGCGAACCAGGACGGGATCTCGGCCGCCCTCTTCTACATGGTCGCGTACGCGGCGGTGATCCTCGGCGCGTTCGGCGTGGTGATGGTGGTCTCGAGCCGGGGGGAGGAGCGGACCTCGCTCTCCTCCTACGCCGGGCTCTACCGGCGGAGCCCCCTCCTGGCCGGTTTGCTCACCCTATTCCTGCTGTCGATGGCCGGGATCCCGCCGACGGCCGGTTTCATCGCGAAGGTGGAGGTCTTCCGGGCCGCCGTGGGCGCCGGGCACTGGGAGCTCGCGCTGGTCGGGGTCTTGGCCAGCGTGGTGGCGGCCTTCTTCTACATCCGCGTGATGGTCCTCATGTACATGCAGGATCCCCAGGACGAGGGGGAGCCCGACGACTCGCTCGTCCCGAGGGTGATCCTGGCGGTTCCGGCGGCCCTCACCGTGCTGCTCGGCATCTTCCCCGGCCTGGTCCTTGGGCTCCTGGAGAAGGCATCGGTCCTGCGATGGTGATGCCCAGCCCTCTTCGGATAGGGTCGAGCCCGTGAGCCGCCGCGTGATCCCCGGGCTGGAAGCACCCGATCCCGTCCTCGAGCGCGAGGTCCGAGGCCGTCTGGACGAGGTCGAGGCCGCCCTCGAGAAGGCCGTCCGGGCCGACTCCGATCTGCTTGCCGAGACCTCCTCCTACCTGCTGTCGGCCGGCGGGAAGCGGTTCCGGCCGATGCTGGTGCTGCTGTCGGGCTACTTCGGCGACCCGGCCGACCCGCGGCTGGTGGCAGGCTCCGTGGCGATCGAACTGGTGCATCTGGCCACGCTCTACCACGACGACGTGATCGACGAGGCCGACTCGCGCCGCGGGATCCCCTCGGTGAACGCGCGGTGGGACAACACGGTGGCCATCCTGACCGGCGACTACCTGTTCGCACGGGCCTCGGAGATCTCGACGGAGCTCGGAACCGCGGTGATCGGCCTGCTCGCTCGGACCATCGCGACCCTGTGCGACGGTCAGATCCGGGAGGTCGAGGTGGCCGGCCGGCTCGATCAGCGCGAGGGCGGATACATGGAGATCATCCGCCGCAAGACCGGCGCCTTGATCGCGACCTCCTGCCGGCTCGGCGGCATGCTCTCGGATGCCCCGGTCGAGCACCTGGACGTTCTCGAGGAGTTCGGGGAGGCGCTCGGCATGGCCTTCCAGCTGTCGGACGACATCATGGACGTGGTCGCCTCCCAGCGCGAGCTCGGCAAGGCCCCGGGCGTGGACCTGAAGGAGGGCGTCTACACCCTGCCGGTCCTGCATGCGCTCACCGGAGGGGCCAGGGGGCAGGAGCTGGCCGCGCTGCTTGCCGAGGGCCCTCCGGAGGCCGAGCGGCTGGATCGGGCCCTGGAGATCGTCCGGGCTCCCGAGAGCCTCGACCACGCTCGACGGGCCGTCGCGGACGAGGTCGGACGCGCCACCAGTCTCGCGGCGCGCCTGCCGTCGGGCCCGGCCCGCTCGGCGTTGATGACCCTGGCGGAGTACCTGGCGGCCCGGTGTGGGGCGAGACAAGCGTGAGGGTCGCCTTGCTAGAATCCCCGAGCTTGAGAAAGCGTTCACAAGCGTGGCAGAGACCTACTACCAGTCCTACGGGGTCGTCCTCGCGGTCCTGATCGCCGGCGCCGGTTTGGTCGCCGTTGCGTTCGGAGCCGCGCGACTGTTGGCACCCCGGCGGCCGCTTCCGGCGAAGCTGACCACCTACGAGTGCGGGATCGATCCGGTCGGCGAGGGCTGGGCGCAGAGCCAGGTCCGCTACTACATCTACGGGTTCCTGTTCGTCATCTTCGACGTCGAGAGCGTGTTCCTGTTCCCGTGGGCCCGCGTCTTCGAGGGTCTCGGCTACCAGGCCGTGGTGGAGATGGCGATCTTCATCGGGATCCTCGCCGTGGGCCTGCTGTACGCCTGGAGGAAGGGGGTGCTCCGGTGGGTCTGATCGAGCGCACGCCGCTGCCGAACGTCCAGCCGGTGAAGTTCCTCCTGAACTGGGGCCGGCGCTACTCGCTCTGGGTGATGAACTTCGGTCTGGCGTGCTGCGCGATCGAGTTCATCGCGGCCTCAACCTCCAAGCACGACTTCATCCGGTTCGGCGTGATCCCGTTCGCCCACGGCCCTCGGCAGGCGGACCTGCTCGTGGTGGCGGGCACTCTCACGGACAAGATGGCACCGGCGCTGAAGCGCGTGTACGACCAGATGCCCGAGCCGAAGTACGTGATCTCGTTCGGCTCGTGCTCGAACTGCGGCGGCCCGTACTGGGATTCCTACTCGGTCACGAAGGGCGTCGACCAGATCGTGCCGGTCGATGTGTACGTGCCGGGATGCCCCCCGCGCCCCGAGGCCCTGCTGCACGGCATCCTGAAGTTGCAGGAGAAGATCGGCGACGAGGACATCAGGGAGAAGTGGAGTGGCAAGCTCACGACGCCCGCTACCCTCTCCTGAGGTCGGGTCGCGACTGCGTGCGCAGTTCGGCGACGACGTGCTCGCCTTCGAGGATCAGCATGGCCACCCGGTCGTCACGGTCGTTCCCGCGCGGTACCGGGAGATGGCGACGTTCCTTCGCGACGAGCCCGAGTTCGCCTGCGACTACTGTGACTTCTCGGGCGGGGTGGACTTCGGCGATCGGGGCTTCGAGGTCGTGACCCACCTGTTCTCCACCACGCATCACCACAACGTCCGCATGAAGGTCCCCCTTCCCAAGGACCATCCGGTCTGCCCCACCATCTCGGACATCTTCCCCACGGCGAACTGGCACGAACGGGAGATCATGGAGATGTTCGGGATCGAGTTCCCGCACCATCCGCAGCCGGTGAAGCTCCTGCTCCCGGAGCCGTTCGAGGGCCATCCGCTCCGCAAGGACTTCCCCCTGGCCACGCGGGAGGCCAAGCCCTGGCCGGGCGCGGTCGAGGGCGAGGAAGAGGAAGAAGAAGCGTGATCGCGGCCACCCCCGGGATCAGCGTCTTCAACGACTGGTTCTCCAACTTCTGGCTGATGCTGATCGTGAAGGCGGCCGTGGTGCTGGTCTTCTTCCTGGTGGCGCCGCTGGTGGTCGGTTACGCCGAGCACAAGGTCCTCGCGCACATGCAGGCCAGGCTTGGACCCATGTACGCCGGGCGCTTCCACGGGTGGGCGCAGCTGGTCGCCGACGGGGTGAAGTTCGTGCAGAAGGAGGACGTGATCCCGGGGGCCGCCGACCCGTGGGTGTTCTCGCTCGCGCCGGCGGTGGCCCTGATCCCGTACATCGCGATCTTCGTGGTGGTTCCGTTCTCGAACACGATCTTCGCCGAGAACCTCGACATCGGGATCTTCTTCGTGCTGGCGATCGGCTCGGTGAACGTGATCGGGGTGCTGATGGCCGGGTGGGCCTCGGCGAACAAGTTCTCGCTGATCGGGGCGCTGCGAGCGGCGGCACAGCTGATCGCCTACGAGTTGCCGCTGGTGCTCGCCGCGGCGTCGGTGGTCATGCAGGCGGGCACGCTCTCGTTGATCGGGATCAGCGAGGCCCAGGACCGCTACTGGTTCGTGTTGACGCAGCCGATCGGGTTCCTGATCTTCGTGATCGCCTCCCTGGCGGAGCTCACCCGGCCCCCGTTCGACATGCCGATCGCGGACTCGGAGATCATCTTCGGGGCGTACACCGAGTACACGGGGCTGAAGTTCGCGTTCTTCCTGCTGTCCGAGTACGGGGGCATCGTGGCGCTCTCGGCGATCGCCTCGATCCTGTACCTGGGTGGCTACCGGGGATTCTCCGTCATCCCCGAGCCGCTCTGGATGGCGGCGAAGATCGGTGCGCTATCGTTCCTCGTGATCTGGCTGCGGGCCACGTACCCGCGGCTCCGGGAGGACCAGCTCCAGCGCTTCTCGTGGCTCGCGCTGATCCCGCTCGCCCTGCTGCAGATCCTGGTGGTGGGCGTCGTGAAGGTCGCGGTCTGAGGGGCGGAGAGGAGAGGCAGGGCGTGGCGACGATCGAGGAGAAGGACGTCCGCAGGCCGCCGGAGACCGGCGTGGCCGTCGGCCAGGGCCTGCTGAAGGGGCTCGCGGTCACGCTGAAGCACATGCTGCGCCCGGCGGTCACCCAGCGGTACCCGGAGGTGATGCCGGACCTGCCCCCGCGCACCCGCGGGGTGATCGCGTTGAAGCAGGAGAACTGCACGGTCTGCTACAAGTGCTCGCGCGAGTGCCCGGACTGGTGCATCTACATCGACGCTCACAAGGAGACGCACCCGCCGGCCTCCGGCGGCCGGGCCCGGTCCGTGAAGGTCCTCGATCGCTTCGACATCGACTACGCGCTGTGCATGTACTGCGGGATCTGCGTGGAGGTCTGCCCGTTCGACGCCTTGTTCTGGAGCCCCGAGTTCGAGTACGCCACGTACGACATCCACGACCTGTTGCACGACAAGGACAAGCTCGAGGAGTGGACCTACACGGTCCCGCCTCCCCCGATGATCGAGGACGGTGCCGAGCCTCCCCAGGAGGTCGCCGCCGCGGTGGTTGCGCCGGGGCCCGCAGGTGTGGTCGCGCCCGTCGTCGCGCCGTCGCCGGTGCCCGCGGTCGCCGCTCCGGTTCCCGCACCACCCGAGCCTGGACCTGCCACGGCGCCCACTCCCACGCCGGCACCGGCGGAGCGCAAGGAGGTCGCGCTCGATCAGGGGGTGTTCGACAAGACGTTGGAGGAGCTCCTAGCGAAGGGGACGGACCGGCGGGTGGCCGAGGGGCAGGCCCGGCGAGCAGCCATGATCGCGGCTCGGAAGAAGGCCGAAGGGGGAGCCTAGCCGCGTGAGCGCCCAGGAATACGCGTTCGCCGTGCTCGCCCTCGTCGGGAGCGTGTCGGCGATCCGGATGGTCACGGCGAAGAACGTCGTCCACGCCGCTCTGTACCTCGTGGTGACGCTCGCCATGGTCGGCGGCGTCTACCTGGTCCTGGCCGCCGAGTTCGTGGCCTGGGTGCAGATCCTCATCTACGTCGGAGCCATCGTGATCCTGTTCCTGTTCGGGCTCATGCTCACGAAGGCGCCCATCGGCCGAGAGGCCCTGGACAACCAGCAGCGCGGATTCGCGCTGCTGGTCTCGCTCGCGGTGCTGGCCGGGCTGGTGTTCCTGATCCAGGACGCGTTCGCCTGGAGCGACCCGAAGATCGAACCGGTGCACGGGACCACCGCGGCGCTCGGCGAGTCGCTGTTCCGGCAGTACGTGCTGCCGTTCGAGGCCGTGTCGTTCCTCCTGCTGGCGGCGCTCATCGGCGCCGTGGTGCTCTCCAGGAAGGACGATCGTCCGTGATCCGGCTCCCGCTGGCGCTCTTCTTCTCCGCCGTGCTGTTCTCGTCCGGCGTGTACGGCGTGCTGGCCCGCAGGAACGCCGTGATGGTGCTGATGTCGATCGAGCTGATGCTGAACGCCGTGAACGTCAACCTCATCGCGTTCTCGCAGCGACTGCACGACGTCACCGGTCAGGTGTTCGCGCTGTTCGTGATCGCCGTGGCCGCGGCAGAAGTCGGCATCGGGCTCGCCATCGTGATCCTCATCTACCGGAACCGGGAGACCATCAACGTCGACGAGGTGAACCTGCTGAAGTGGTAGCCGCCGCCGAAGCCGCCCTGTCGAACCCCGGGTTCCTCCGGTACACGTGGGTGATCGCGCTGCTGCCGCTCGTCTCGGCCACGCTGATCCTGTTCTTCGGCAAGCGGACGCCCGGGAAGGGGCCGATCTACGGGATCCTCGCGCTGGCGGCCGGGTTCGTCATGTCGGTCGCCGTCCTGTGGCACTTCGTCACGGGCGGCGCGCCGTACTCGAGCTCGGTGACGTGGTTCGAGGTGGGAACCTTCCGGCTGGAGCTCGGGCAGTACGTCGACGGGCTGACCGCCGTCATGGTCACGATGGTGACCGCGATCTCGCTGTGCATCCACGTGTACTCGATCGGCTACATGCAGGGCGACAAGCGGTACACGTGGTTCTTCGTGGTGCTTTCGCTGTTCACGGGCGCCATGCTGAACGTGGTCGTCACCGACAACCTCTTCCAGCTGCTGGTGGGCTGGGAGATCATGGGGATCTGCTCCTACCTGCTCATCGGGCACTGGTGGGAGGAACACGCGAACTCCAGCGCCGCCATCAAGGCGTTCATCACCACGAAGACGGGCGACATCCCGTTCCTGTTCGGGATCTTCACACTCGTGTTCGCCACCGGGTTCGCCACCACGAACATCCAGCAGATCGGCGAGATGGCCTCGCGCGGGGAGGTCTCGACGGTCCTGCTCACCGCCGGAGCCCTGCTGCTGTTCGGCGGCTCGATCGGGAAGTCGGCCCAGTTCCCGCTGCACGTGTGGCTCCCCGACGCCATGGCCGGCCCGACCCCGGTCTCCGCCCAGATCCACGCCGCCACGATGGTCGCGGCGGGCGTGTACCTCGTGGCCCGCACGTTCTCGGTGTTCGTCCACGCGAACCCGATCGCCCTGCATGTGGTGGCGGCCATCGGAGGTGTCACGCTGGTCATCGCCGCGCTCCTGGCCCTCGTGCAGGACGACATCAAGAAGGTCCTCGCGTACTCGACGATCTCCCAGCTCGCCTACATGATGGCGGCGCTCGGCCTCGGCGAGGCCGGATACGCGGCCGGCATGTTCCACCTGTTCACCCACGCCTTCTTCAAGGCGCTGCTGTTCCTGGCGGCCGGATCGGTGATCCATGCGGTCCACTCGAACAACATGAGCGAGATGGGCGGGCTGCGGAAACCGATGCCCCGGACGTTCTGGACGTACCTGATCGGCTCGTTGGCCCTGGCAGGCGTGCCTCCTCTCTCCGGCTTCTTCTCGAAGGACGAGCTGATCCATGCGGCCTACAAGGCCCACGACTATCCCATCATGATCACGCTGCTGGCCGGCGCGGTCATCACGGCCTTCTACACCACCCGCATGGTGATGCTCACGTTCTTCGGCGACTACCGCGGCCACGGCCACCCGCACGAGTCGCCGGCGGTCATGACCGGCCCCCTCGCCGCCCTGGCCGGCGCCACGGTCGTCGTGGGCTTCCTGGGCTTCGCCCCGACGAAGGCCCCCTTCCTGGACTGGGTGTTCTTCGAGCATCCGGAGGCGGCGGAGGTCAGCGTGCTCGTCGTGGGCCTGTCCATCCTCGTGGCCGGAACCGGCATCCTGGTTGCCTACGCGCTGTACCGCCGGTACCGGGAGCGGGATCCGCTCACGGCGCTCGGCCCCGTCTACTCGCTCCTGGAGCACAAGTACTACCTCGACGACATCTACTGGAAGGGCATCGTCCTGCCCATCCGCGACAAGGCATCCGCCTTCGCGAACTGGACGAGCCAGGTGATCCTGGACGGCGTCGTGAACGGCGCAGCCCGGGTGGCCCGCGCCCTATCCGGCCTTGTGAACGGGTTCGATCGGAACGTCCTGGATGGAGCGGTCAACGGCGTGGCGCAGACGGCCGGGTTCACCGGCGGGCTCCTTCGCTACATCCAGTCTGGCAACGTGCAGCGCTACGCCGCATTCCTGTTCACAGGCGTGGTGATCCTGGCCATCGTCTTCACGAGGTTCTGAGCGTGACGTTCGAAGAGAGGGAGTCTCGATGAGTGGGTGGGACAAGTCGGCGATCTCGATCGCCACGTTCCTGCCGTTGGTGGGGGCGTTCGTGATCGCGTTCATGCCGAGGGACCGCGAGCGACTGATCCGCGGTCTGGGCATCTTGTTCACGGGCGCCGCGCTGGCGGTGGCGATCGCGATCGCGATCGGGTTCGACTACGGCGGGTCCGGCCTCCAGTTCGAGGTGAGCGCGCGGTGGATCGACGTGATCGGGGCGCGGTACCACGTCGGCGTCGACGGCATCAGCCTGCCGCTCTACCTCCTCACCTTCGTCCTGTCGTTCCTGTGCGCCATCTACACGTGGCGGTTCGTCCCGAACCCCGGCCGGACCAAGGCCTTCCTCGCCCTCCAGCTGCTGCTCGAGACGGGCATGGCCGGCACGTTCATCGCCTTCGACCTCGTGCTGTTCTTCATCTTCTGGGAGCTCGTGCTGGTCCCGATGTACTTCCTCATCGGCATCTGGGGCAGCGCGAACCGCGAGTACGCGGCGATCAAGTTCTTCCTGTACACGTTGTTCGGATCGGTGTTCATGCTCCTGGGCTTCCTGGGCATGTACTTCCGGTCCAACATCGGCGGAGCTCACACGTTCGACGTCATCCAACTGCAGCAGTTCGCCGCTTCGGGCGGCTTCACCCAGGGCTTCCAGGTGGTGGTGTTCGCGGCGATCTTCCTGGGCTTCGCCATCAAGGTGCCGATGTGGCCGTTCCACACCTGGCTCCCCGACGCGCACACCGAGGCACCCACCGTGGGCTCGGTGCTCCTGGCCGGAGTCCTGCTGAAGATGGGCACGTACGGGTTCGTCCGGATCGCCCTGCCGATGCTCCCGTACGCGGCGCAGAAGTACGCCCCGTGGATCGGGCTTCTGGCCGCGATCGCCATCGTGTACGCGGCTCTGGCGTGCCTGGCGCAGAAGGACCTGAAGCGGCTCATCGCGTTCTCGTCGGTCGGGCACATGGGTTTCGTGATGCTCGCCATCGCGACCCTCACGCCGATCGGGATCGACGCGGCGATCTTCGGCATGGTGGCCCACGGCATCATCACCGGCATGCTGTTCTTCTGCGTGGGCTCGATCTACGACCGGTACCACACCCGGCAGATCGTCGACCTCGGCGGCGGGCTCATGCAGAAGCTGCCCTACCTCGGCGGCGTGTTCGCGTTCGTGGCCATCGCCTCACTCGGGCTCCCCGGCCTTGCGGGGTTCTGGGGGGAGGTCATGGCGCTGTTGTCCGCGTTCAGCCCGGCCAGCTCGCTGAACACGGGCCTGTTCCGCGGGTACATGGTGGCCGGCGGGGTCGGCACGATCCTGACCGCCGGCTACTTCCTGTGGATGCTCCAGCGGGTGAACATGGGGACCCTGCCCGACAAGTGGCGGGAGGCCGCGCTTCCCGACGTGCTGGCGGTGGAGTGGGTCTCGTGGGTCCCGTTGCTCGTCGCGACGGTGGCCCTCGGCGTGTTCCCCCGGTTCCTGTTCGGCGTGACGAACGAGGCCGTCACCGCGCTCATGCATCTGTTCGGCGGCTGAGCGTGAGGGGAGCGGGGGCGGCGCGATGACGATCGACTACCACGCGATCCTGCCGGAGCTGATCCTGTCCGGCACGCTCCTGCTGGTGCTGATCGCCGACGCCTTCATCCGACCCCGCCGGAAGTGGCTGGCCATGCCGCTGTCGTTCATCGGCGTCCTCGCGGCGCTCATCGCGGCGCTGACGCTGATCGGTTCGGACCGCACGACCTTCAGCGGCATGTACCGCGTCGACAACTTCGCGCTGTTGTTCAAGGTGTTCTTCCTGTCGGTGGCCCTGGTCGTGCTGCTGATCTCGCTCCGGTACTTCCGGGAAGGCCGCTGGTACCAGGGCGAGTACTACTACCTGCTGCTCACCTCGTTCCTCGGCGCGGTGATGATGCCTTCGTCCCGGGACCTGCTGATGCTGTTCATCTCGCTGGAGCTGGTCTCCGCGCCGGGATTCCTCATCGTCGCGTTCCGGAAGTCCGACCCTCGCTCGAACGAGGCAGGGATCAAGTTCTTCCTCATCGGCGTGCTGTCCACGGCGGTGATGCTGTACGGGATGAGCCTGATCTACGGCCTCACCGGGACCACGAACCTCTCCTCCATCGGGCAGGTCCTGGCAAGCACGTTGCCCGCGGGCCGGCAGACCCTGGCCGATGCCGCGATCCTCTTCATCGTCGCGGGGTTCGCGTTCAAGGTGAGCGCGGTGCCGTTCCAGTTCTGGGCACCGGACACGTACGAGGGAGCGCCGGTGCCCGTGGCCGCGTTCCTGGCCACGGCGTCGAAGGCCGCGGGATTCGCCGGCCTGCTCCAGCTGATGTTCGTGGCGTTCCCCTCCCAGTGGGAGTTCTGGACGCCGGTCTTCGCGGCCCTGTCGATCGCGACCATGACGATCGGGAACCTCGTGGCCCTGCAGCAGCGGCAGGTGGTTCGGCTGCTGGCCTACTCGAGCATCGCCCAGGCCGGCTACATGCTGCTGCCGTTCGCCCTCGTCTCGGCCGACCCCGTGGTGAACAAGGAGGCATTCTCCGCCGCCACCACGTACATCCTCATCTACGCCGTCATGACCCTGGGCGCCTTCGCCGTGGTCGTGGCCCTGTCCCGCGAGTCTGAGGGGCTGCTGATCTCGGACTTCCGGGGTCTCATGCGCCGGGCCCCCGTGCTGGCCGTGGGCATGGTCACCTTCATGGTGTCCCTGGCCGGGATCCCGCCCACCGGTGGGTTCTGGGCGAAGTTCCTCGTGTTCAAGGCCGGCATCGACCGGGGCGGGATCGGGGTCGCCCTGGCGGTCGTGATGCTCCTGAACTCGGTGGCGAGTCTGTACTACTACCTGCTGATCCCCCGGGAGATGGTCTTCGCCGAGCCCGAGATCGAGCGGCCCTTCCGATCGCCGGTGCTGGTGACGGGCGTCGCCATGCTGGCCACGCTCGCGATCCTGGCCATCGGGGTCTACCCGGAGCTCTTCTACCACTTCCCGCCGCTGTCGACCCTGGTCGGTCGCTGACGCCGGTCCTCCACGTGCCGTGAGCCGCCCCCGGGGTGCGGTGAACCTGCTTCCTTCCGGTGGCGAAGGTGGTGTGAGAGGATAGTGCCCAGGTGCAAGGGGAGTAGCCCAGGCGGGAGGTCGTCAACACGCTCCGGTGACGGAGCCGGCCCCCGCGGGAGAGGGAACCCGGCAAGACCTTCGCCTCGTGGGCGGAGGTCTTTCTGCTTGTCAAGAGGAGGAACGACACAGTGATCGGGATCAACCGGGCGAAGACCTGGATCCTCATCGCGGCGCTGGGCGGCTTGTTCGTCCTGATCGGGAACGCCTTCTTCGGCACCCAGGGTGCCTGGTCGTTCCTGGTTATCGCGCTGGCGATCAACTTCGGGCTGTACTGGTTCTCGGACCGCATCGCCATCGCCACGACCCGGTCCAAGCCGGTGTCCGAGCAGGAGTACCCCAGGCTGTACGCGATCGTCCGCGAGCTGGCCGGGTTGAACAACATGCCGATGCCGAAGATCTACGTCTCGGACATGCTGCAGCCGAACGCCTTCGCCACCGGGCGGAACCCGAACCACGCCTCGGTGGCCGTGACGAAGGGCATCCTGCAGATCCTCGACGAGCGCGAGCTCCGCGGGGTGCTCGCTCACGAGCTCTCGCACGTGCAGAACCGCGACATCCTCATCAACTCCATCGCCGCCGGCATCGGCATGAGCATCACGATGCTGGCCCGGTTCGCGTTCTTCTTCGGCGGCAGCGACAGCCGGGACAACCCGTTCGGGCCGTTCGCGTTCCTCATCGCCTGGATCCTGGCGCCGATCGCGGCGGCCGTCATCCAGCTGGCTGTCTCGCGGTCCCGCGAGTACCAGGCCGACGAGTCCGGAGCGCTCCTGTCGCACGACCCCCAGGCCTTGGCCGATGCGCTCCGCAAGCTCGACGCGGCCTCGAAACAGGTCCCGGTGCCGCAGACGGTGAGCCCGGCGCAGGCGCACATGTTCATCGTGAACCCATTCTCCGGGGGGTCCGGCCGGCAGGGCAGGAGCGCCGGTCATTCGCTGGCGAACCTGTTCTCGACGCACCCGCCGACGGTGGCGCGGATCGCCAGGCTCGAGGAGATCGCCCGCCGCCTGTAGGCGACGGGAGCGGGATCGACCGGAGAGGGCCGGGGCCGGTGAGCCCCGGCCCTCTCCGCGCCTCACAGGGGCAGCTCGCCCAGGCCGGTGATCACCGGCACGCCCCCGGGATCTGGGGGGTCGGCGTCGTCCCAGGCGGGCAGCCCCCGCCGGATCAGGAGGGACCGGATGCCGAGATCCTCGGCCCCCCGGCAGAACCCCACCTGGTCATCGACGAAGAGGGCCTCTTCGGGGGGGACGTCGAGCGCCGACAGCGCCGCCCCGTAGATCTCGGGCTCGGGCTTCACGCTGCCGACCTCGAACGAGAGGAGGACGGCGTCCACCCGCTCGGCGAGCCCGAGACGGTCCACGACGGGCCGGGTCGAGTGAGAGCAGTTGCTCACGATCGCCGTTCGCACGCCGTTCTCCCGCAGCCGCCGAAGCGCGAGCACCGAGTCGTCGAACAGGTGGGAGGCATGTCGGAGATGATCGGCCTCCATACGAGCGACCTCGGCGCCGAGCTCGGCGGCAGGTTCCACCTCCGATGCCCGGAACACGGCCTCCCAGTCCTCGGGGCTGTCCGCGTACGTGCCTCGGTTCCGCAGCCGGACGGTCCGGATCAACGCGTCCCGCAGCCGCTCCACCGGGACGCCGGCAAGCCCGGCCACCCGGTCCCGGAACGGCGGCCACTCGTTCCAGGCCAGGGTGTCCCACAGGTCGAGCAGCACGGCGCGGGTCCTAGGCGTCATGGATCGGTCCCGGCCCGTCGATGTAGGGGTCACGCGGCTGGGACCGTCAGGTCGCGAGCTCCTGGCAGAACGCTCCGAAGGCCTCGATGTAGCGCTGGAGGTCGTCCTCGGAATGCTGGACCGAGATGGTCCACTGCTCCTCGTCCCCTGGCGTCATGAAGATGCCCCGGTTAACCATCCAGGGGAACGAGGCGTAGTAGAGGTCGGGGATCGTCTCCAGGAAGTCCCGGTAGTCGGTGAGCGGCTCCTTCCGGTACGACACGCAGCCCTTCGCACCCAGATCCACCGTGTGCGCCGGGATGCCGCTCTCGGCGATCGCCCGCTGGCAGCCTTCGGCCAGGAGCGTGCCCATCTTGCCGAGGTTCTCGTACGCATCCCGGGTGAGTACCTTCGTGAGCGCGGCGAGTCCGGCCGCTGCCGACAACGGGTTACCGTTGAAGGTGCCCTGCTGCGCGGCACCCTTGGTCACGAAGTCCATGATCGCCGCCTCTCCGCCGAACGCACCGGTGGTGGCGCCGCCGCCGACGGCTTTCGCGAACGCGGCCAGGTGCGGCCGAACGCCGAACCGCTCGGTTGCCCCCCCGTAGGCGATCGTCCCGCCACACTTCACCTCGTCGAAGATCAGGACCGCACCGTGGCGGTCGCAGATGTCGCGGAGGGCCTGCAGGTAGCCGGGCTGGGGAACGACGATGCCGATGTTCATCATGACCGGCTCGAGGATCACCGCCGCGATCTCGTCTCCGTGCTCCGCGAACACGTCCTCGACGGCCTTCGCGTCGTTGAACGGGACGATGATCGTGTCCTCCCACATCGACCTCGGGACGCCCTTCGAGGTGGGCTGGGTCGTGTAAGCGGTGCCCCCGGAGTCCGCCGCCTCGCCGCTCACGTTGTGCCGCAAGCCGAGCGTGTCGGCCTCGGGGACGACCGAGAAGAGCAGGGCGTCGTGGTGCCCGTGGTACGACCCCTCCATCTTCACCACCCGGTCGCGCCCGGTGGCCGCCCGGGCGACCCGGAGTGCGTCCATGGTGGCCTCGGTCCCGGAGTTCACGAAGCGGACCTGCTCCAGCTCGAACCGCTCGCAGATCTGCTCGGCCAGCGCCACGGTCGCCGGTGTGGTGACGGCGAAGTGGATGCCCTGGTCGGCGACCTTCCGGATGGCCTCCACGATCGCCGGGTGGGCGTGGCCCACCACGTTCACGCCGAAGCCCCCGTGGAAGTCGCGGTACTCGGTGCCGTCGACGTCCCAGACCCGCGAACCCTGGCCCCGCTGCAGGTACACGGGGTAGGGGTCGTTGGCCTGGAAATTCGATGCGACGCCGGCGGGAAGGCTCTTCACGGCCCGGGCGTGCAGTTCCTCCGAGGCGGGGGTCCGCTCGACCAGCCGTCCGGTCTCCTTCTTGGCGATCTCCGCCGCGCGTGCTTTCAGTCGCTCCACGTCCACGCAGTACCACCTCCTGAGTACGCCCAGCGTACCCGGGCCCCACTCGGCCAGGCAATCGGACGAACCGGCGCGTCGGAAGGCCTCGGATGCGCCGGGTTGGGGGTGGCTACCGGTAGTTCACGAACTGGAGCGGGATGTCGAAGTCGTGGTCCTTGAGGGCCTGGATGGCGGCCTGGAGGTCGTCCTTCTTCTTCCCGCTCACCCGGACCTGATCGCCCTGGACCTGGCTCTGCACCTTGACGTGGGTGCCCTTGAGGAACTTCACGATCTCCTTGGCCTTCTCCTCACCGATCCCGACGTTCACGTTGACGCTCTGCCGGACGGTCCCCCGGGCCGCAGGCAGGACGGGCCCGTACGCGAAGGCCTTCAGGGGGATCTCCCGGCGGACGGCCTTCTCCTTCAGGACCTCGAGCGCGGCCTTCAGCCGGTCCTCCGTGGAGGAGCGGAGCTCGATGAGCTTGTCGTCCTGGTCGATCGAGGTGCTCGTGTTCTTGAAGTCGAACCGCTGGGCGATCTCGCGCCGGGCCTGGTCCACGGCGTTCGCGACCTCGGGCATCGAGACCTGGGAGACCACGTCGAACGAGAAGCTGTCCTTCGCCATCGTTCGGTAATCTTACGGGTGGTTTCGGGAGGGTGCCCGAGCGGCCAAAGGGAGCGGTCTGTAAAATCGCCGGCGTAGCCTACGGAGGTTCGAATCCTCCCCCTCCCACCACCAGGGGTGTTCACAAAACTGAGGCCCCTGACATCTCAGAACTCCGCTGAAGAGGGCCTCGGCCGGCGTTTCGCGCGATCGAGGGCACCTGGTGGCACGTGTTCTCCGAGTTCATGCGCGAACTGATCGGATAACGCCAACCGTCTCGTCAGGGTTGTCGACGCTCCGTCGGGTAGACGCGTTGCGGACCGTCGATGCCCTTGAGCTCGACATCGCGAGGCGCATCTACTGCGCGGCGATTACGGGATGCGACGGCTGCTCCGTCGCCGCTCATGGGCAGCCTCACCCGGTGCTCGGTGCCGGTGTCGGCAGCGAGATGCCGCACGCCGACAGGGCCTGCTGGATCTTCGGATCGTTGAAGCCACCTCCGCCACCACCAGGGAAGCCCGATGGGGGCGGCTGGTTGGGGTCGAACGACGGTGCCCCGGAAGGCGGCCCGCTTGGGAAGCCCGACGGCCCTCCGGACGGAAACGTCGGGAGGTCGATCCCCGCTGCCTTCAGACAATCTCGGATCTTCGCCTGCTCCTGCGCACTGATGGGCGACGCGCCTCCTGGTCGGAAACCGGTTGACGAGGACGTCGAACTCGATGAACCGGCACAGGCCGCGGGGGCGAGACAAGCGATGGCCGCTCCCGCGGTCCAGCGCGCGATTGTTCCTTTGTGCACGTTGTTCCTCCTTGGTTAGCGCACGGTGACGGTGGTCGCCGACGTGGTGCCGTCATCGGCTTGGGTGCCGACCACCACGACCGTGGTGCCGACGGTGAGCTTCGAGACGGGGATCTCGGTGGAGCGGGTGATCGTGGTGGAGCCGGTCGTCGTGACGACGTGCTTGGTCCCGCTCAGGTCGCGCACGATGATGCGGTTGCCGTTGACCGAGACGACCGTCCCGATCACGGCGGGTGTCGAACCGCCCCCCTGGGAGCCGGAGCTAGACGCAGACCCGTCGCTGGAGCTGCCCCCCTGCGTGCCCCCGAACCCGGGGAACCCACCGCCGCCGTTCGGAACGCCGCCGGAGA
>DASWAT010000176.1:0-49504 GCA_036390995.1 Actinomycetota bacterium
TCCCGGTTCGGCAGTCGTCCGCCTGTTCCGCGACGAAGGCGGTCGCTGGATCCCGCTCCCGAGCTGACTTCCCCCGACCTGCCCGGGGGGCTATGCTCGGGCGGTCCCCGCGCAGACGTCGCGGGGAGCCGAAGGACCGCCCGCGGGGAGCCCGCCTTCGTGCGCTTCCTCACGGGGCAAGGAGGGGGGAGATGCGCAGGCTTAGGTTCTCAAGCGTCGTGGTGCTGCTGTCCGTCCTGACCCTGGTCACGGCCGCGTGCGCCAGCAACGACAACACCGGCGGCGGAGGCGGGACTGGGAGCCCCGCAGCGTCGTCGCCGACCGCCGCCAACGACCTGCTCGCGAGCATCATGTCGAAGGGGTACATCGAGGTTTCGACGGACCCGAAGTACCCGCCGCAGTCGTTCCTCGACACGGCCACGAACACGTGGAAGGGCTTCGACATCGACGTCGCGACCGAGATCGCCAAGCGACTTGGGGTGGACGTCAAGTGGCAGACGCCGAACTGGACCGCCATCACCAGCGGGAACTGGCAGGGGCGATGGGACATGAGCGTGGGTTCGATGACGATCACGCCCGATCGCGCCAAGGTCCTCGACTTCACTTCGCCTTACTACTACACACCCGCTGGGTTCGCGGTGTACAAGACGAACACGTCGATCACGTCGGCTGCCGACTTGACGGGCAAGAAGGTCGGGGTCTGCGGCGGATGCACGTACGAGGAGTATCTCCGCGGAACGCTCCAGATCCCGGACTACCCCATCGACTTCCAGGTGAAGGACGCCGAGATCGTCACCTACGACACGGACTCGACAGCGATCCAGGACCTGGCCCTGGGGGACTGCGTCCGCCTCTGCGCGGCGTTCTCGGCGATCCCGACCCTCCAGGGCGCGATCGACGCCGGCAAACCCATCAAGATCGTGGGCCCGCCGCTGTACTACGAGCCGCTGGGCGTGGCGTTCGACCGCGAATCGGCTCTGGACGCGACCGCTCTGGTGCAGAAGGTCTCCGACATCATCACGCAGATGCACGAGGATGGGACGCTCAGCCAGCTCTCGCAGAAGTGGTACAACGAGGATCTGACGGTCGCGCAGAGCGGCTAGCGCGGTGGCTCATCAGATCGACGCGCAGGGACCGGGGACCGAGGCGGCGACGCCTCGGTCCCCGGTTTCGTCGCCGGGCGCACCTCGCCTCTCGTTCCGGGTGAAGGTGGCGCTCGTCTGGATCACCATCTTCATCGTGTTGGGCGTGTTCTTCGCCCTCGCGAAGTTCGACTGGGCGTGGATGCGCGCGAACTTCAAGTTCATCGCGACGGGGCTGTGGGTGACGATGTTCGCAGCCGTCTGCTCGATCGCGATCGCCGTGGTGCTGGCGCTCTTCGGGGCGCTCGCGCGTCTGTCGAAGAACCCGATCGCCTACGGGGTCAGCAGCTTCTACACGTCGTTCTTCCGCGGCACGCCGCTGATCGTGCAACTGTTCATCTGGTACCTGGCCGTCCCGCAGGTCGCCGGGAACATCCTGGGCCAGGACAGCCGCTTCTACCGCTACACGGTGCTGTCCGCGATCCTGGCTGGCATCCTCGGACTCGGTTTCAACTACGGCGCGTACATGACGGAGATCTTCCGAGCCGGCATCCTGGCCGTCGGCCCGGGACAGACGGAGGCGGCCGAGGCGCTCGGCATGACGTATCGGCAGCGGATGCGCCGTATCGTCCTCCCGCAGGCGTTCAAGGTGATCATCCCGCCCACCGGCAACGAGTTCATCGCCATGATGAAGGACACCGCTCTGCTCAGCTTCCTGGGCGCGGCCGTGTTCTGGTGGGATCTCTTCAAGCGGGCGCAGACGCTCGCCCTGCAGGAGTTCAAGGGACTCGAGGCGTTGATCGTCGCCGCTGGGATCTACTGGGCGCTGACCGCGATCTTCACGTTCTTCCAGAGCAAGCTTGAGCGACGCATGAGCCGCGGGTACGTTCGTCAGGTGGTTGCGCCGTCCCAGCGTCGGACCCGCTGGATGTCGGGCTCCGCAGGCGGCGGGAACCAGGGTGGCGCCATGATGGTCGAGATGCCCGAATCGCAGACGACGCCCGAAGAGCTCCATGATGACTAGCGACCAGGTCGTCGTCCGCGTCGAGGATCTGCACAAGTACTTCGGCGACCTCGAGGTCGTGCGTGGCGTGAATCTGGAGGTGCACGAGGGCGAGGTCGTCGTCATGTTCGGCCGGTCTGGCGCGGGCAAGAGCACCGTGCTGCGGTGCATCAACTTCCTCGAGGACCCCACGTCGGGCACGATCGAGGTGGACGGCATCGCGCTCACTGGGGGTCACCGGAACCGTCATCAACGGGAGAAGATCCGCCAGCTCCGCATCAGGACGGGGATGGTGTTCCAACAGTTCAACCTGTTTCCGAACATGACGGCCATCCAGAACGTGATGGAAGGGCCGCTCACGGTGAAGGGGATGTCCGCATCACGGGCGCAGGGACTCGGCAGGAGGCTCCTCGAGCGGGTGGGACTGGACGACAAGGCCGAGGAGTACCCGATCCGGCTTTCGGGCGGCCAGCAGCAGCGAGTGGCGATCGCCCGAGCTCTGGCCATGGAGCCGAAGGTGATGCTCTTCGACGAACCCACGTCGGCCCTGGACCCCGAGCTGATCGGCGAGGTCCTCGGCGTGATGAAGAGCCTGGCCACCGAGATGCGGATGACCATGATCGTGGTCACCCACGAGATGGGGTTCGCCCGCGAGGCGGCCCACCGGTTGGTCTTCTTCCATGAGGGTGTGATCTTGGAGGAGGGGACCCCAGACCAGATCTTCGAGCAGACGCGTTTCCCCGAGACCCGGAAGTTCCTGGACGCCGTTCTGTAGGCAGGAGCAGCCGGGGGCCGACCGCCATTCGCCCCCTCCTGCAAGGGTCTTCAGTCGCAAGCGAGATGGGGGGTCCCGGGCGTACATTCAGGCGGAATGGCTGGCCACAACCGCCCCGTCGGTGGGCCGCCCGCGGTCCTCCCCCGGGGCAAGGGAAGGAGGGGCGAGATGAAGAGGCGTTGGCTGGTGGTGGTCGCCGTGATCTCGGCGTTCGGGCTCCTGGCGGCGGCGTGCGGCGGCAACGATACCGGGGGCGGGGGAACCGAGACTCCCACGGCGACCGGGAGCGAGACCGGCTCTCCCGCGCCGTCGTTCACCACCCTGGAACAGGGCAAGCTCACGATCGGATCGGATATCCCCTATCCGCCGTTCGAGTTCAGCAAGGGCGGGACCTTGACCGGTTTCGACGTGGAGCTGATGGACGCGGTCGCTCAGAAGCTGAATCTCGAGTCGAACTGGGTGAACGCGAACTTCAACACCATCTTCACCCAGCTGTCGGTGAACAAGTTCGACGTCGTGGCCTCGGCCGTCACGGCGTACGCCCCGAAGGGATCGCCGGCGTACGCGACCACGCAGAAGCGGGCGCAGATCGTGGCGTTCGCCAAGCCCTACTACGACTCGCTCCAGTCCCTCACGACCAACCCGGGCAAGACGCCCGACCTTGCGAGCTGGGACCAGCTGAAATCCGGCGACCGAGTGGGTGTTCAGTCGGGGACCACGGGTGAGTTCTGGGCGCAGGAGAACCTGAAGCCCCTCGGCGTGTCGCTCGTCGGCTACACCAAGGCGCCGGACATCTTCAACGCGCTCGAGGCAGGGCAGCTCGTGGGAGCCGTGGTCGACCTCCCGGTTGCCGAGGATATCGTGAAGACGAAGCCGGACCTTGCGGTCACGCAGCAGATCGCGACCGGTGAGCAGTACGCGTTCGCCGTGAACAAGAGCAACACCGGGCTCCTGGATGCCATCAACGGCGCGATGGACCAGCTGTTCGCGGACGGAACGTATGCCAGCATCTTCAAGAAGTACTTCCCGACCCAGGAGATGCCCTCGTACGCGTCCGGCGGCTAGGGGTCCGGAGTGCTGAAGTGAGCTGAGAGGGCTCGCGTCTGAGCGGGCGCGAGCCCTCACGCATGTGGAGGAGGGGGAGCCATGGCGGTTGTCGGAGTGGAGATCTCCAGCCCCCCGGACGTGCGGGGCCCCACGGCTCCGATGCCCGCTACCACGTTCGGGGCTGGCATCGCCGCGCTCTCGCTTGTCCTGGGGGGGACGTTGGTGCTGCTTGCGTTGGGCGGGGTCCGCAACGCCCCGCTCACGAGCTTCTGCACGAGCCAGGGCATCGTCGAGACCGGCCCGAACCCGATCATCGGTGCGCGAAGCATCTGCGGGATCGCCGAGGCGACGCGGTCCTCCGCCGAGACCGTGATCCTCCTCGCCGGCGTCGTGCTCGGCCTCTTCGCCATCGCGAGTGGGTTCATCGGCTACCGGCGGATGGACACGAAGCGTCGGCGCAACGAGATGCTCGCCGGTGGCATCCTCGGTGTGCAGGCAGTCGTGCTCGGTGTCTTCCTGCTGTGGTTCCGCCAGGGCAGCACGCTCATGATCTTCGTCCACAACTTCCTCGACTTCCCCATCATCGCCGGATGGTGGGGGAAGTTCGTCACCGCGGCGAAGAACACCGTGATCCTTGCCTTCGGCGGGGAGTTCGGCGGGATCGTCATCGGGCTGATCCTCGCGCTGTTCACCATCTCCAAGCAGCGGACGGTGCGGGCGCCGGCCCGCGCGTACATCAACTTCTTCCGCGGCACGCCGCTGGTCTGGCAGCTCTCGTTCGCGTACCTGGGTCTCGCGACGGGGCTCGGCCTCAACCTCAGCCCCTACGCTACGGCGTTGATCGTGTTCGGCCTGAACACCGGCGCATACGCCGCCGAGGTGTTCCGTGCGGGCATCCAGTCGATCGAGCGAGGGCAGCTGGAGGCCGCACGTGGGCTCGGCATGTCCTACCTCCAGTCGATGCGTTACGCGATCGTCCCTCAGGCGATCCGACGCGTGATCCCGCCGCTGATGAACGAGTTCGTGATCCTGATCAAGGACACGTCATTGGTCCTCGTCCTGGGCCTGACCGAGCAGCAGTGGGACCTGATGACCACGGGGTCGCAGGGGTACCTGAACAGCTACAACGCATCCTTCTACGTCGTGACCGCCCTCGGGTACCTGGTGATCAGCCTTCCGCTGATCCGGCTCGTGAACGCGGTCGAGAAGCGGTTGCGGAGTGGCCTGGTGGGGGTGACGGCATGAGCGACGGTTCGATGCCAGCCCCCGAGAAAGAGCCGCTGATCCGCCTGGAGGGGGTCCACAAATGGTTCGGGGATCTTCACGTGCTGCGAGGCGTCGACCTCGCGCTCGAGCCGGGTGAGGTCCAGGTCATCGTCGGCCCGTCGGGAGGCGGGAAGTCCACGCTCCTTCGATGCGTGAATCTCCTGGAGACCCCGACCCTTGGGCACGTGTGGTTCCAGGGCAAGGACATCACGGACATCCGCACGGACCTCGACGACGTCCGGACCAGGATCGGGATCGTGTTCCAGGCGTTCAACCTGTTCCCACACATGACCGCGGTCCGCAACATCACCGTCGCGCTGCAGAAGGTCCTCAAGCTGGGCCAGGAGGAGGCCAGGGAGAGGGCCACGGAGCAGTTGCAGCGTGTCGGCCTGGCCGAGAAGGCCGATTCGTACCCCGGGCAGCTCTCCGGAGGACAGCAGCAGCGTGTCGCCATCGCACGTGCACTGGCGATGAGGCCGCGCCTGATGCTCTTCGATGAGGTCACATCGGCCTTGGACCCCGAGCTCGTGGGCGAGGTTCTGGCAGTGATGAAGGACCTGGCGGAAGAAGGGATGACCATGATGGTGGTCACCCACGAGATGGGATTCGCGCGCGAGGTCGGCACGTGGCTCGTCTTCGTGGACGGCGGCGTCGTCGCGGAGCGAGGTAGGCCGAGGGAGGTCTTCGCCAACCCGCAGAGCGAGCGCTTGCGGAACTTCTTCGCAGCGGTGTTGTAGGACCTTGCCCGGGAACGCAGCACCCGGGGAGAGGATCGACCCGCTGCACGAGAAGGCGGGTCGAGGAACCTTTGGAGCCGCTCACGCCTTCCCCATACGCGAGCGTTGTCTACTCGGTTCCTCGACCCGCCAAAAGGTGGCCCCGAGCGACCCGGAATCCCGGTCAGCAGGTGCGCGCTCCGCTCCGGCTGGTGAGACGGCGGGGACTCGCGCCCCCTCTGCCCCTCCGGTCCGACTCGGAGGCGTCTCCCGCCTCCCGGTCCCAGCGGCCGCTCGGGACCGGAGCGAAATCTAGCGAGGTGCCCGCACCCTGTCAACACGCCGATCTGGTTGCACCACAATGAGTTCAGCCGAACGATGCAGGTAGCGGCCCGCCTCGTCCGTGTGAAGAAAGAGTGACATCAATCGCGCCCGGAACGCCCGTGCTTCATCGGGGGCCCGGGGTCGATGGGTCAGCGCGTTCCGCCGTCGGAGCCGCCCTGCGCGACCCCGGCGACGGCCGGCTGCGGCGCCGAGATCTGGTACGGACGGAAGTAGAACACCGCCGCGGTCGTCAGGTAGCAGACCCACGCCACGAGCTCGAGGAGGGTCGGGTTGGCTTGATAGCCGATGAGCGCCCGGAGGATCCCGCCGACGCCGCTGTCATCGGGGAGCGTCCGCGAGATGTCGAACGCCTGCGCGGTGAGGAACGGGAAGACGCCCGCCTCCTGCAGCTCGTGGATCGCGAACGCGAACAGGCCCGCCGCGACGACGAGGATCAACCCGCCGGTCATCTTGAAGAACGTTCGGATGTTCAGGGTCACGGCGCCCCGGTAGAGCAGCGCCCCCACCGCGAACGCGACGGCCAGCCCGAGCCCGGCGCCGATCAGCTGCTCCCCGGCGCCCCCCGAGGAGACCGCGGTCGCCTTGGCGGCGGCGAAGACGAACAGTGCCGTCTCGATGCCTTCTCGAGCCACCACCACGAACGCCAGCCCGGCCAGCCCGAGACCGCCGGACATGAGCGCCGAGTCCACCCGCTCGTGTAGCGATGAGCGCAGCCGCGCTCCCTGCTTGCGCATCCAGAAGATCATCCAGGTGAGTACCCCGACGGCCGTGAGGCTGACCAGGCCCTCGAAGAGCTGCTCGGCCGTGCCCTCGAACTCCGCCGCGGCCGCGAAGACGAGCGTCCCGACCACCAGGCTGAAGGCCGCCGCAAGCGCCGCGCCCCACCAGACCAGCCTGGCCCGGTCGGTCCGCTCGAGTTGGCGCAGGTACGCCAGGAGGATGGAGATGATCAGGGCGGCCTCCAGGCCCTCCCGAAGCGTGATCAGAAGCGCCGCACCCATGCAACCTCCTCCCATCCACCCGGCTCGCCCACCGGTCGGGCCGAAATCCTATCCACCAAGTAGGATTCCTCGCAACCTCGTTCGGCACCGAACGATGATCCCGTCGGGATGGAGGCCACAACGCGAAGCGACCGCTGGCGGGTCCGAGGCGGAGACTAGAATCCGCGAGGTGGCGAACGCGATCGACGACCCCCCGAAGCGGCTCTTCCTCCTCGACGGGCACAGCCTCTCGTACCGAGCCTTCTTCGCGCTGCCCCAGACCCTCGCCACGAGCACCGGACAGATCACGAACGCTGTCTACGGCTTCACCTCGATGCTGATCAAGCTTCTGGCCGAGGAGAAGCCGGACCTCATCGCGGTCGCGTTCGACATCGGCAAGCCCACCGTCCGATTGGAGAAGTACGCCGAGTACAAGGCGGGGCGGCCCGAGACGCCCGACGAGTTCCGTCAGCAGCTCGGGCTGATCGTCGATGTGTTGGAGACGCTTCACATCCCGGTCATCGGCGTCGAGGGGCACGAGGCCGACGACGCCATCGCAACGCTCGCCACCCGCGCGGCCGATCGAGGGATCGAGGTCGTGATCGTCACCGCCGACCGGGACTTCTTCCAGCTCGTGAGCCCCGGCATCCGCGTCATGTTCAACGTGAAGGGCATCTCCGAGATCAAGCTCTACGACGAGCAGGCCGTGGAGGAACGGTTCGGCCTGCCGCCGACGAAGTACCTCGAGTACGTGGCCCTGAAGGGGGATCCGTCGGACAACATCCCCGGTGTGCCCGGGGTGGGGGAGAAGACCGCGTCGAAGCTCGTCCAGGACTTCGGATCGATCGAGGAGATCCTGGCCCACACCGATCGGCTGAAGGGGAGGTTGAAGACCTCCATCGAGGAGGCCGGGGAGCAACTGGTCCTGAACAAGGATCTGGCGAAGCTCGACACGGACCTCGACCTCGAGGTCGGGCCCGAGGACTGCCTGATGGGCGAGTGGGACATGGACGCCGTCCACCGCCTGTTCACGTCGCTCGAGTTCCGCACGCTCCTCGAGCGCCTGGAGGAGGTGGCCCGCGGCGTGAAGCCCGTCGTGGAAGTGGCCGAGCTCGATCTGCGCGAGGCCACCGAGAAGGAGCTGGCGTCGCTGCTGTCCTCGAACGCGCCGAAGGGCGTGCGACTCGAGCTCGAGGCGCGCGCCGTGACCGGCGTCGCGGTCTCTGCCGGAGGGGGACAAGCCGCCTACACGGCCGTGGCGAAGCTCGACCGCTTCGCTCCGCTGCTCGCGGACCCGGAGGTTCCGAAGTGGATGCACGACGCGAAGGAGGCGGAGGCGGCCGTCCTCGCGTCGGGGGGCGCACTCTCCGGGCTGGCGTTCGACACCATGCTCGCCGGATACCTGCTGGACCCGGCCACGGCCTCGTATCCACTGGCCGCGCTCTGCGAGCAGTACCTGGGCACCGACGTCCTCGGCAGCGTGGGCGAGGAGTCCGAGGGGCAGCTGTTCGGCCAGAGCTGGCGGCTGGCCGCCGCCGAGGCGGCGGCCGTCGCCCTGCTCGCGCCGGTGATGGCCGAGCGCATCGAGAAAGCCGGCCTCCGGGCGCTGCTCGAGGACGTCGAGCTGCCGCTGTCCTCGGTCCTGGCCCGGATGCAGGCGCGCGGCGTGGCCCTCGACGTCGGGTACCTCGAGGAGATGGCCGAGGGGATCCGCGACCGGATGGTCACGCTGATGCACGAGATCTACCGGCACGCGGGCGAGGAGTTCAACCTGAACTCCCCTCCGCAGCTTCGGACGGTCCTGTACGAGAAGCTCCGCCTCTCACCCGGCAAGCGCACGCCGAAGGGTCAGCTGTCCACGGACGCCAGCGTTCTGGAGAAGCTCCGCGACCAGCACCCGATCGTCGACGCGCTCCTGCAATGGCGGGAGCTCGACAAGCTGAACTCCACGTACCTCGAGGCGTTGCCACGGCAGGTCGACACCGCCGACAGGCGCGTGCATACCACGTTCAACCAGACCGGTGCGGCCACCGGACGTCTCTCGTCGGTGAACCCGAACCTGCAGAACATCCCGGTCCGGGGTGAGCTCGGTCGGCAGATCCGGCGGGCGTTCGTCCCGGGGTCGAAGGATCAGGTGCTGCTGGTGGCCGACTACTCGCAGATCGAGCTCCGGATCCTCGCGCACCTCTCGCGGGACGAAGGCTTGCGGGCGGCGTTCGAGTCGGGGACAGACATCCACACCGCCACGGCGGCCCGGGTGTTCCGGCTCCCGGAGGCACAGGTCGACCCCGAGTTGCGGCGTCGGGCGAAGGCCGTGAACTACGGCCTGGCCTACGGGATGAACGCATACGGCCTTGCGACGCGACTCGAGATCGCACCGGACGAGGCCCAGGAGTTCATCGACGCGTACTTCGCGAGCTTCCCCCAGATCAAGGACTTCCTGGAGCGCCAGGTGGCGAAGGCCACCGCCGAAGGGTTCACGGAGACCCTGCTGGGCCGCCGCCGGTACCTGCCCGAGCTCCAAGCCTCGAACCCACGGGTGCGCGACATGGGCCGCCGGATGGCGCTGAACGCGCCGATCCAGGGCAGCGCCGCCGACGTGTTCAAGCTCGGGATGATCGAGGTGGACCGAGCCCTGGACGCCTCGGACCTGGACTGCCGCATGCTGCTCACCGTGCACGACGAGCTGGTCTTCGAGGTGCCCAAGCGGCGGGTCCAGGCCGCCGCCGCCCTCGTCAAGGAGCAGATGGAGTCGGCGTACGGGCTGATCGTGCCGCTGCGCGCGGATATCGGCTGGGGCCCCGACTGGGCCGCCGCCGCTCCCGCCGGCCACTGAACGGCGGGCCGGCATTCCCCGCGACCTGCGGGTTCGGTCGTTGACGTGCGAAATCGTGCGCGGCTACCATTCCCGGGCCGCGAGGCAGCTTTTCCGCACCTCGGCAAATCCCACCCGCCGCGGTGCGCGCCTTGCGCGCGGAAGGAGATGGTTCACATAGACACGAGCGAGACCAAGGCCGCGCCCGAGCGCGACCTGACCCCTGAGGAGCTCCGCGATGCCATGGAGGCCTCCCTCCGGGACTTCAAGGACGGGGACATCGTCGACGGCGAGGTTGTGAAGATCGACCGGGACGAGGTCCTCGTCGACATCGGCTACAAGTCCGAAGGTGTCGTTCCCACCAAGGAGCTGTCGATCCGCCACGACGTCGACCCGAACGAGGTCGTGAAGGTCGGCGACAAGATCGAGGCCCTGGTGCTCCAGAAGGAGGACAAGGAGGGCCGGCTGATCCTGTCGAAGAAGCGCGCGCAGTACGAGCGCGCGTGGGGCCGGATCGAGGAGGTCATGCAGTCGGGCAGCACGATCAAGGGCCCCGTCATCGAGGTGGTGAAGGGCGGCTTGATCCTCGACATCGGGCTCCGCGGGTTCCTGCCCGCCTCGCTCGTCGACCTGCGCCGGGTGCGCGACCTACACCCGTTCGTGGGCACCGAGCTCGAGGCGAAGATCATCGAGCTCGACCGCAACCGGAACAACGTGGTGCTGTCCCGCCGGGCCTTCCTCGAGGAGTCCCAGAGCGAGGACCGCAAGAAGTTCCTGGAGTCGCTGCAGAAGGGTGAGCGGCGCAAGGGCAAGGTCTCCTCCATCGTGAACTTCGGCGCGTTCGTGGACCTGGGCGGCGTGGACGGCCTGGTCCACGTCTCCGAGCTGTCCTGGAAGCACGTCGACCACCCGAGCGAGGTCGTCCAGGTGGGCCAGGAGGTCGAGGTCGAGGTGCTCGACGTCGACCTGGAGCGCGAGCGTGTGTCGCTCTCGCTGAAGGCCACCCAGGAGGACCCGTGGAAGGAGTTCGAGCGCAAGTACCAGGCCGGCGAGATCATCGAGGGTCAGGTAACGAAGCTCGTGCCGTTCGGCGCCTTCGTGCGGGTGGCCCAGGGGATCGAGGGTCTGGTCCACATCTCCGAGATCTCGGAGGCTCACGTGGATACGCCCGAGTCGGTGCTCTCGGTGGGCGACGACGTTCGGGTGAAGGTGATCGAGGTCGACGTGCCGCGGCGGCGGATCAGCCTGTCGATGCGCCAGGTCGGCGACGCCCTTCCGACGATCCGCGAGCCGGAGATCGAGGAAGAGGTCGCTCCCGCGCCCGAGGTCGAGGTCGCAGCGGAGGAGGCTCCGATCGCCGAGGTGACCGAGCCGGGCGAGGCCGCAGCCGCTGCCGTGGTCGAGGCCCCCCTCGCGCCCGCCCCACCGCCCGCGGCGGCCGCGCCGGCTGCACCCGAGACGACTGCGGAGGGGGCTCCCCAGCCGGTCGCCGAGCCCGCGGAGCCGGTCGCCGAGCCCGCGGAGCCGGTCGCCGAGCCTGCGGAGGAAGAGGATGTCTCGCTGGAGTCGATCCTCGAGGACCTGAAGCGGCGGGAAGGCCGCACCGAGTAACCCATGCTCCTCGTCGGCCTCACCGGCGGGATCGGCTCCGGCAAGTCCACGGTCGCCCGTCTGCTCGAGGAGCGTGGAGCCGTGGTCTTCGACGCCGATGTCCTGGCCCGCCGGGCGGTCGAGCCCGGCTCGCCGGGTCACGCCAAGGTGGTCGAGCGGTTCGGGGACCAGGTCCTCGAGCCGGGCGGTGCGATCGACCGCGAGGCGCTGGCCGGCATCGTGTTCCGCGACGCCGCCGCCCGCCTCGACCTGGAGGCCATCGTCCATCCCGAGGTCCGGCGGCTGTTCGCCGAGGGCTGCGAGGAGTACGAGGGAACGACCCGGGTGGTGGTGTTCAGCGCGCCGCTCCTCGTCGAGACGGGCATGCACACCGCGTTCGAGGTGCTGATCGTGGTGTCGACCACGGTGCAGACCCAGATCGACCGGCTCATGCGGGACCGCGGCATGTCCGAGGAGCAGACCCGGGCGCGGATGCACGCCCAGGCTCCGCTCGAGGACAAGGCCGCGGTAGCCGACTACCTGATCGACAACGAGGGGACCCCCGAGGATCTCGAGGGTCAGGTGGACCGGATCTGGCGAGAGCTGGCCGAGCGGGGCCGGTCCGGCGCCGTCTCCGACTGAACGCGGCCGATGGCTATCATCGGCGCCGTGAGCTACGAGGCGGTCTTCTTCGACGCCGGGGAGACCCTGGTCCATCCGCACCCCACGTTCCCGGACCTTTTCGCGACGATCCTGCAGCGTGAGGGGTTCGACGTGGGCGCGGAGACGATCCGGGACCGGATCCACGTGGTCTTCGATCGGTTCCGGCAGGCCGCCGAGACGAACGAGTTGTGGACCACCACGGCGGAGAAGTCCCGGCGGTTCTGGCACGACGTCTACCACATCTTCTTCCGCGAGCTGGGGATCCCCGACACCGACGCGCTGATCGCCACCGTGTACGGCGAGTTCACGGACACGGCGAACTACGCGCTCTTCGAGGACGTCGTGCCCACGCTGGAGGTCCTCCGCTCGCACGGGCTCACGCTCGGGGTCATCTCCAACTTCGAGGAGTGGCTGGAGCGGCTGCTCGACCAGCTCGGCGTCAGCGGCTACTTCCCCGTGCGCGTGATCTCCGGCGTCGAGGGGCTGGAGAAGCCCGATCCCCGTATCTTCCGTCTGGCGCTCGAGCGCGCCGGCGCCCAGGCCGGGCGCTCCGTCTACGTCGGCGACAACCCGGAGTTCGACGTGGAGCCCGCCGCCGCGGTGGGCATGTTCCCCGTGCTGATCGACCGGCGCGAGCGGTTCCCGCGGCGGAACGGCTCGCGCATCACCACGCTCGCCGACTTGCCGGACCTGCTGGGGCTGTGACCGTGGCCGAGGAGCGCGTCTACACGGTGGAGGAGGCGAACGAGCTCCTGCCCGAGCTGCGCACCCGGCTGGAGCGGATCCGGACGAACCGGCAGATCGTCCTCCGGGCGGCCGAACGGATCCGGGCGAAGGTGGCGAAGGACGGCGGCGGGCACGAGGGGAAGGACTACTGGGAGGCCTCGGCCGCGCTGAAGGCCGATGTGGAGCAGCTCGCCGAGCAGAACGTCCTCCTGCGCGATCCCGAGGCCGGCCTGGTCGACTTCCCGGGCGAGCGTGAGGGGCGGGGGGTCTACCTCTGCTGGCGGCTGGGGGAAGAGCGGATCGGTTTCTGGCACGAGATCCACTCGGGGTTCGTGGGACGGCAGCCGCTTTGACCGGCAGGCCGAAGATCGTGGTCCTCGGTGCGGATGCCTCGGAGCCTCCTCCCGGCCTGGAGGGAGTGGGGGAGGTCGCCGACCTCGCGTTCGCCTCGACGAGACAGGCGCTGGAGGAAGCCCTTCCCGGGGCAGGCGTCCTGTTCGCCTGGCACGCGGATCGCGAGCTCCTCCCGGCGGCCTGGCCCCTGGCCAAGGACCTGAAGTGGATCCAAACGGCCTCGGCCGGGGTCGACTGGCTCTTGTTCTCCGACCTCGTCGAGAGCCACGTGGTCGTGACGAACGCCCGCGGGGTGTTCGATCAGGCCATGGCCGAATACGTCCTGGGCCTCGTGCTGGCGATGGCGAAGGGCCTGCCGGCGACCCTCGAGCACCAGCGGCGCAAGGAGTGGGCCCACCGCGACGCCGAGACCCTCGACGGCCAGCGACTCCTGATGGCCGGGGTCGGACCGATCGGTCGCGCCATCGGCCGGACCGTCACCCTGATGGGCATGGAGGTCCGCGGCGTGGGGCGCACGTCGAGGACGGGCGACGACGTCTTCGAGACGATCTACGGCGCCGACGAGCTGGCCGAGGCGGTGACCTGGGCGGACTGGATCGTGAACGCCCTTCCGCTGACGAAGGACACTCGCCACCTGTTCGACGATGTCGTGTTCGCGGCGATGCCGGCGCACGCGCGGTTCGTCAACGTGGGCCGGGGAGCCACGGTCGACGAGCCTGCCCTGGTCGCGGCCCTGCGGGACGGCCGCCTGGCGGGGGCGGCGCTCGATGTGTTCGAGGAGGAGCCGCTGCCGAAGGACAGTCCGCTGTGGGAGCTGCCGAACGTGATCGTCTCTCCGCACATGTCCGGCAACTTCGCGGGGTGGCGCGAGGGCTCGGTGGAGGTCTTCCTGGAGAACCTGGTCCGGTACGTGAGCGGCCGCCCTCTCACGAACGTGGTGAACAAGCGCCGCGGCTATCCCACCGGCGAGTAGTCGCGGCCTCGCGGTAGGGTGTCTGGTCCGATGAGCGAGACGGCGATCGAGGTCACGGGTCTGCGCAAGTCCTATGGGGACGTGGAGGCGGTCAAGGGGATCGACTTCCACGTGGATCGCGGCGAGGTGTTCGCGCTCCTAGGGCCGAACGGGGCGGGCAAGACCACCACGGTCGAGATCCTGGAGGGCTATCGAGATCCCTCGGCAGGACACGTCCGGGTCCTCGGCCACGATCCCGCGAGGCACGAGCGCGCGCTGCTTCGTCGGGTCGGCATCGTGCTGCAGTCCGTGGGGGTCGACCCGTACCTCACCGTTCGCGAGACCGTGGAGCTGTACGCGGGCTACTACCCGGACCCGCGGAACGTCGACGACGTCCTCGCGGTCGTCGGCCTCACCGAGAAGCGGGACACGCGGGTCCTCCGGCTCTCGGGCGGGCAGCAGCGACGCCTGGATGTGGCCATCGCGCTGGCCGGCGATCCCGAGCTGCTGTTCCTCGACGAGCCGACCACCGGGTTCGACCCAGGTGCCCGGCGCAACGCCTGGGAGATCGTGCGCAACCTGACCGCGCTGGGGAAGACCGTCCTCCTCACGACGCACTACATGGACGAGGCCCAGGATCTGGCCAACCGGGTGGCGGTGCTCTCGAAGGGGGAGATCGTGGCGGAGGGGCCGCCCGACACCTTGGCCGGGCGCGACGAGATGATCGCCCGGATCCGCTACCGCGTGCCGCAGGGTTCGCCCCCACTGCCCGAGTGGGGCCAGATGCGCCTCGGCAACGGGACGTACGAGATGATCGCCGAGGACCCCACGAAGATGCTGCACGAGCTCACCAGCTGGGCCCTCGAGCGTGGGGTCCGGTTCGAGACGATCGAGGTCATGCGGCCGAGCCTCGAGGACGTCTACCTCGAGCTCACCGATGCCGAGGCAGGGGCGGAGTGAGCGACGTTCGCCTGGCCCTGCGACAGGTTCGGTTCACGAACAAGGCCTTCTGGCGGAACCCGGCCTCGGCGTTCTTCACGTTCGCGTTCCCCTTGTTGTTCCTGGTGATCTTCACCTCGTTCCTGGGCAACGGCACGGCCGCGTTCCGCCTGGCGTCGGGGGTCGTCGTTCGGATCAAGCAGTCGAGCTACTACGTGGCCGCGATGGCCGCGTTCTCGGTCGTCACCGCATGCTTCACGAACGTCGCGATGAGCGTGACGTTCCAGCGCGACGCCGGCATCCTCAAGCGCACCCGGGGAACCCCGCTGCCGGGCTGGGCCTACCTCACCGGCCGCGTGCTCCACGCGGTCGGGGTGGCCGTCCTGCTGGTGATCATCACGACCGCGTTCGGCATCGCGTCCTACGGCGCCGATCTCCCGACCGGCATCCTCCTGTTGGAGTTCGTGGTCGTGGTGATCGTCGGCGGCATGAGCTTCGCCGCGCTCGGGCTGGCCACCACCGCCGCGGTGCCGAACGCCGATGCGGCGCCGCCGGTGGTGAACGCGATCATCCTCCCGTTGTTGTTCCTGTCCGGGATCTTCTTCCCCGTCGACAGCACCTCGCCGGCGTGGATCCGAACGGTGGGGGCGGTCTTCCCCGTGAAGCACTTCGCGGATGCGATGCGGGCCGGCTTCTATGGCTCGCCGTTCGCGTTCGAGTGGCACGACGTGCTGATCCTGGCGGCGTGGGGGCTCGCCGGGCTGTTCCTGGCGGCTCGGTTCTTCAGCTGGGAGCCCAGGAAATAGCGGTCCCGAGGCACCCGGCACGACCGGCCCGTTCGTAGGAAAAGACGTGTGCTAGGCTCGCGCTCGGCGCGGGTCGGACAGGCGACCAGGGGGGTCATCATGCGGAAGATGCTGGTCGCGGTGGCGGCCTTCGGGCTGCTGCTGGCGGCGTGTGCGGGCAACGAGAACCCGGTCGTGACGACGAGCCCCGGCGGAGGAGGAACCGAGACGTCGGCTGCTCCGACCACGGCGGCCGCCTGCGCCCAGCAGAGCTCCGTGCCGTTCGTGAACGCGGGAACACTCACGGTCGGGACGGACAACCCGGCCTACCCACCGTGGTACGCGGGGGGCGACACGCAGGGGACCAGCTGGAAGATCAACAATCCGGCCACGGGCAAGGGTTTCGAGAGCGCGGTCGCGTACGCGGTCGCCGACAAGCTCGGCTTCACGAACGACCAGGTCCAGTGGGTCGAGGTGCCGTTCAATCAGTCGTTCGCACCCGGGCCGAAGAGCTTCGACTTCGACATCAACCAGATCTCCTTCACGCCGAAGCGCGCACAACAGGTGACCTTCAGCGACAGCTACTACGACGTGAACCAAGCGCTCGTCGGACTGAAGGGCACGCCGATCACCGGCGCGGCGAGCCTGTCGGATCTGAAGGACTACTCGCTGGCCACGCAGATCGGAACCACCAGCTACGACTACATCACGAACGTGATCCAGCCGAACAAGGAGCCGGGCGCGTACAACTCGCTGGCCGACGCCGTCCAGGCACTCAAGTCAGGGTCGGTCGACGGCATCGTGGTCGACCTCCCGACCGCCTTCTACGTGACCGCGGTCCAGATCCCGGACGGCGTGATCATCGGGCAGTTCCCGAATCCCGAAGGACAGGCGCCTGAACACTTCGGGATGGTGTTCGCTAAGGACAACCCGCTGGTGGACTGCGTGAACCTGGCCCTGTCCGAGCTGAAGTCGGACGGCACCCTGCAGGCGATCCAGGACCAGTGGCTGTCGAGCAAGGTCAGCGTGCCCGTCTTCTCGACGTCCTAGCGGAGGAGCATGTCGGTCCCGGGTGGAGGCGGCGCCCCCGAGCTGTACGAGCTTCCGCCGGGTCGGACCGACCTGCCACGATCGCGTTCGCGCCTCTTCGCGGGGCTGAGACAGGAGGGCGCGAAGGGCGTTCTCATCGCCGTGGTGAGCACGATCGCCGTGTTCGCCGTGCTGACGGTCGTCATCGTGCGCTCCCCGAACTGGCCCACGGTGCGGCAGTCGTTCTTCGACTGGCAGCAGTTCAAGAGCAGTCTCGCTGACGTCGCGCCCAAGTTCCTCCGCAACATCCAGTACTTCATGATCGCGGAGGTCTTCATCTTGTCGTGGGCGCTTCTGCTCGCGGTGATGCGCAGCCTTCCCGGACCGGTCTTCTTCCCCTTGCGCCTGATCTCCATCGGCTACACCGACCTGTTCCGGGGGATCCCCACGATCCTGATCGTGTACCTCTTGGGGTTCGGCGTGCCGGCCATGCAGCTCCCGGGGGTTCCGAGGTCGAACGCCTTCTGGGCGGTGGTGGCCCTGATCCTGTCCTACTCGGCGTACGTCGCCGAGGTGTACCGCGCGGGCATCGAGTCGATCCATCCCAGTCAGATCGCATCGGCCAGGTCGCTGGGCCTCACGAGGCTCCAATCGCTCCGGTTCGTGGTGATCCCGCAGGCGATCCGGCGGGTGATCCCGCCGCTCCTGAACGACTTCGTGGGGCTTCAGAAGGATACGGCCCTCGTCGCGTTCGTCGTGGCCATCCCGGAGGCGTTCAAGCAGGGCCAGCTCGACGTGAGCGCGACGTTCAACTACACGCCGCTCCTCGCCGTGGCGCTCATGTTCCTCATCATCACCATCCCGATGACCCGGCTGGTCGACTGGCTGATCGCGCGCGAGCGCGCGAAGCGGCAGGGGGGAGCGGCCCTGTGACGGTGCCGTCCTCGGACGGTTCCGGGGCGCTCCGGGTCGAGGGACTCCACAAGTCCTTCGGCAAGCTCGAGGTGCTCCGCGGGATCGACCTGCAGCTCGCCGAGCACGAGGTGGTCTGCCTGATCGGAGCGAGCGGGTCCGGCAAATCGACGCTGCTGCGGTGCATCGATCTGCTGGAGCCGATCGACGGCGGCCGGATCTTCGTCCACGGCGAGGAGGTCACCGCGCGGGGCATCGACGTGAACCGGATCCGGCGCCGGATCGGCATCGTGTTCCAGGCATTCAACCTGTTCCCCCACATGACCGTACTTCGCAACGTGACGCTGGCGCAGACGGAGGCCCTGAAGCTCCCCAGGGCCGAAGCCGAAGCCCGGGCCGTCGAGCTGCTCGAGCGGTTCGGCCTCGCGGAGAAGAAGGACGACTACCCGGACCGGCTCTCGGGCGGCCAGCAGCAGCGTGTCGCCATCATCCGCTCGCTGGCCATGCAGCCGGACATCCTGCTCCTTGACGAGGTTACGAGCGCCTTGGACCCCGAACTGGTGGCGGGGGTGCTCGACCTGATCCGGGAGCTCGCGGCCGGCGGTATGACGATGGTGATCGCGACCCATGAGATGGGGTTCGCGAGGGACACAGCGCGCCGGGTGTGTTTCCTGGATGAGGGCGTGATCCTCGAGGAAGGCCCGCCCGAGCGGATCTTCACCGAGCCGCACGAGGAGCGGACCAAGCGGTTCCTCCAGAGCATCATCGAGGCCGGCCGGATGTAGGGGAGCGGGGCCGGACGCCCCTGGCTTGCGGCCGGCCGCTCGGGGTACGGTGCCTCCACCTTGCGAGGGGGGAGGTGGCACCATGCGATCCAGCGTTTCCGGCCACCAGGGGGTCCCGACGATGCTGGTCGTCGTCGCGGTCCTGGCGCTGCTCGGAGGCTTCGTCGTCGGACAGGCCTCGGGCGGGCCGGTCCGGGCCGCGGCGGATCCGCCGTTCGGGTTCAGCCAGGTCGTGTTCCTGTCGCACCCGATCACCCAGGACATGCCGATCTGGCCCGGAGATCCGCGCCCTCGGATCAAGACCCTGTTCACCGTGGAGGAGGACGGGTTCCGCCTGAACCTCCTGCGGATCGGGGAGCACTCCGGCACGCACTGGGGGGCGCCCTGTCACTTCAACCTCGGCGAGCTCTGCGCCGACGAGCTGGATCCGCAGGACTTCTTCCACCCGGCTGTGGTGATCGACGTCCGTCAGCAGACCAGGGCCGACCCCGACTTCCGCCTGCGGGTCACCGACGTGGAGGCCTGGGAGGCCACGAACGGCACGATCCCGGCCGACGCCGTCGTCATCATGTGGACCGGGTTCCAGAACCGGTGGGGCAGCGAGCGCCGGTACCGGAACGTCGGCCCGGACGGGCTCATGCACTTCCCGGGATTCACGGGTGGCGTCACGAAGTGGCTGATCGCGAACCGGGCCATCGGCGGGCTCGGGATCGACACGCTCGGCGTGGATCCGGGAACCGACGAGCGCTTCCGCTGCAACACCAACCTGCTGAAGGAGCACCGGATCCACATCGAGAACATGGCCGGGCTGGAGCAGATGCCGCCGACGGGTGGTTGGCTGGTGGTCGGCGGCCTGCGGGACGAAGGGGGATCGGGATCGCCGGCGACGGTGTTCGGGCTGATCCCGTGACCCGGCCCGGGTAGCATCCGGCGCGGTGGAGACGCCGACCCGGGAGCAGGCCGTCCGCATCCTCGAGGAGGGACGAGCGGCGATCGACGAGCTGCTCGCTCGTGTGTCCCGGGCCGACCTGGTGCGGCCCGGTGTCGGAGGCGGGGAGTGGTCGCCGAAGGACCTCGTGGGGCACCTGGCGAGCTGGGAGGAGCGCGCCCTCGAGGCGCTCGCGGCCTGGGATCGCGGCGAGCGGGCTCCCATCGACCGGGAGCTGTACTCGCGCAGACTCTCCGACATCAACGCCGAGGCGGTGGCGCGGAAGGCGGGGAAGACCTATCTGCAGGTCCGGCGAGCGGCTGACCGCACCCACGCCGAGCTCCTCGAGTCGATCCGCACGATGCCCGCGGAACGGTGGAACGCCCCCGCCACCCCCCGCGGCCGCAGGCCGCTGGGCTCACGCCTGGGACAGATCCTGGTCGGCGTCGGTCCGTTCGGTCACGCCCAGGCTCACGTGAAGAGCCTGCGCCAGCTCGTGGAGGGGCTGGAAGGCTGACGACCAGCGGACGCCCGGCCAGGGGTGTCGCCGTTCGGCCCTAGAATCCCTTGCATGCCGCCGTTCAAGGTCCACGCCGACTTCGAGCTCTCGGGAGACCAGCCGACGGCCGTCGACGACCTCGCCCGGGGCATCCTGGACGGGGAAGCTCGCCTCTCGCTCCTGGGCGCGACCGGCACGGGGAAGACCTTCACGATCGCTCATGTGATCGAGCGGATCCAGCGGCCCACCCTCGTGATGGCCCCCAACAAGTCGCTGGCCGCCCAGCTGGCCAACGAGTTCCGCGAGTTCTTCCCCGAGAACGCGGTCGAGTACTTCGTGAGCTACTACGACTACTACCAGCCCGAGGCGTACGTCCCGCAGACCGACACGTACATCGAGAAGGACTCGTCCATCAACGACGAGATCGAGCGCCTCCGGCACTCGGCCACGGCGGCCCTGCTCACCCGGCCCGACGTGATCATCGTGGCCAGCGTCTCCGCGATCTACGGCCTCGGCACGCCCGAGGAGTACATGGGCCAGGTCCTCCGGCTCCACCAGCACGTCGAGATCGATCGCGACTTCGCCATCCAGCGCCTGGTCGACATCCAGTACGACCGCAACCAGGTGAACCTCGCGCGCGGCAAGTTCCGGGTCCAGGGCGACGTGCTCGAGATCCACCCTGCGTACGAAGAGACATCGATCCGGGTGGAGTGGTTCGGCGACGAGGTCGAGCGCATGACCCGGTTCGACCCGCTCACCGGCGAGGTGATCGAGGAGCTCCCCGAGGTGTGGATCTACCCGGCCACCCATTACGTGGCCTCGCACGAGCGCATGCAGCGGGCCATCGGCGGCATCCAGCAGGAGCTTCAAGAGCGTCTGGCGTACCTCGACTCGAACAGCAAGCTCCTCGAGGCCGAGCGGCTGCGGATGCGTACCACGTACGACCTCGAGATGCTCCGCGAGGTCGGGTTCTGCAGCGGCATCGAGAACTACTCGCGCCACATCGACGGCCGCTCGCGCGGCGAGGCGCCGTACACGCTGCTCGACTACTTCCCGAAGGACTGGCTCTGCGTGATCGACGAGTCCCACGTCACCGTGCCCCAGATCCACGGGATGTACGAGGGCGACAAGACCCGCAAGGAGACCCTCGTCGAGTACGGGTTCCGCCTGCCGAGCGCGCTGGACAACCGGCCGCTGCGGTTCGACGAGTTCGTGGAGCGTGTGAACCAGGTGGTCTTCATGTCGGCCACCCCCGGTCCGTACGAGCTGCGGGTGTCCAAGCGCGTTGCGGAGCAGATCGTCCGGCCCACCGGGCTGATCGACCCGGAGGTCGAGGTCCGGCCCACGAAGGGACAGGTCGACGACCTCATCGAGGAGATCCGGCAGCGAGCCGAGAAAGGTCAGCGGATCCTCGTCACCACCCTCACGAAGAAGATGTCGGAGGACCTCACCGATTACCTGCTCGAGATGGGCGTGCGCGTGCGGTACCTCCATTCCGAGATCGACACGATCCAACGGATCGAGATCCTGCGCGACCTCCGCCTCGGCGAGTTCGACGTGCTCGTCGGCATCAACCTGCTCCGCGAGGGGCTCGACCTGCCCGAGGTCTCGCTCGTAGCCATCCTCGACGCCGACAAGGAGGGGTTCCTGCGCTCGGAGACCTCGCTGATCCAGACCATCGGCCGTGCCGCCCGCAACGTCGATGGCAAGGTGCTGATGTACGCGGACGAGGTCACCGACTCGATGCGCTCGGCGATCTCCGAGACCCAGCGCCGGCGGAAGATCCAGATGCGGTTCAACCGTGAGCACGACATCGATCCGCAGTCGATCCGCAAGAAGGTGTCCGACATCCTGCTGACGATGGCGGTCGACACGGACAAGGCCCCACATCCGAAGCGCGAGCGGCGCAAGCGCGCGGTTCCCGAGATGCCCACCGAGGAGCTCGAGCGGCTGATCCGCAGCCTCGAGGAAGAGATGCACGAGGCCGCGAAGGACCTGCGGTTCGAGTACGCGGCCCGCCTCCGGGACGAGGTGCAGGACCTCCGCAAGGAGCTGAAGGGCCTGCGCGAGGCGGGGGTCGGCTCCTGAGCCCGGCCCTTGCGGTGCGGGCTCCGCTCGCCTGGATCGGCCCCGGCAAGACCCTGCACCGGGTGACGCTCATGTGCGAGGCCGGCCGGATCACGTGGATCGGCACCACCGGATTGGAGCCGCCGGCGGACCAGGAGATCGAGGTCGACGGCTTCCTCATGCCGGCCGTCGCCGACCGCCACGTCCACATCGGGCTGGCCGATCCCGCAGCCGTCCTGATGGGCGGAGTGGCGGCCGTGCGCGACCTGGCCTGGCCCGCCGACGTGATCTTCGAGATGGCGGATGCATCCGAGCTGCCCACCTTCAACGGTCCGCTGATCCGCGCCGTCGGACCGATGCTCACGGGCCCCGGCGGCTATCCCACGGGGGACGGATGGGCGCCGCCGGGCACCGCCCTGGAGCTCCACGGCGTGGAGGAGGCCGTGCAGGCCGTCGAGACCCTGGCCGACCGCGGTGCGGCCGCGGTGAAGGTCTCGCTGAACGCAGTAGCCGGGCCCACGCCGACCGACGCCGAGCTGTCGGCCGTCGTCGAGGCAGCGCTCCGTCGGGGGATCCCGGTGACCGCGCACGCCGAGGGAAAGGGCCAGGTCGAACGCGCCCTCGGGGCGGGCGTGAACGAGCTCGCGCACACCCCGTGGACAGAGAAGCTCTCCGACGGCGTGATCGAGGCGCTGGCCAGGACGACGCGGATCGTCTCGACCCTCGACATCTGGAGCTACGGTCAGGTGACGCCGGAGCTCCGGGCGGCTGCTGAGAACCTCGCGCGCTTCCGGGCCGCAGGCGGCACCATCGTGTACGGGACCGATCTCGGCAACGGCCCGATCCCGCCGGGCATCGACGTCCGCGAGGCCATGCTCCTGCACGAGACCGTGGGCCTGTCCACCCAAGAGGTCCTGGGGGCGATGGTGGCCACCTCGCTCGAGGTCGGAGCGCCCGCGGACCTCATCGCGACGGCGGCGGACCCCCTTGAGGACCTACGCGCGCTGGCCGAGCTGAAGCTGGTGCTCCGCTCCGGCCGCGTCGTCTCCTCCAGCTAGTCTGGGCCAGACGAGAGGAGCACGCGAAGCTCCTGGAAGCAGCGGTCCACATCGGCCTCCGTGTTGAAGAAGTGCGGGCTGATGCGAAGGCCGTCGCCGCGGAAGTCGGTGCAGACGTCGCGGTCCAGGAGCGCGTGGCAGATCTTGCCTGCTTCGGGTCCCACCCCGACGTTCACCACGCCGCCGCGCGCGGTCGGGTCGCGGGGCGTTCGGACCGGCAGGCCCGCCTCGTCGGCCCGGGCGATGACGTGGTCGGTGAGCTCGCCCTGGCGGGCCCGGATCCGTTCGACGCCGACCTCCTCGATCACGTCGAGGCCGCCCTGGGCGATGAACATGACGGGTGCGGGGGGCGTCCCGTGCTCGAGGCGCCGGGCCGTGGGGTGGTACTCGAGATGTTGCAGGTCGAACGAGAAGGGCTCCCGCGTGGCGAACCACCCGGTGACCATGGGTTCGAGCGTGGGAAGCAGGTCCCGCCGGGCGTACAGGAACACCAGCCCGGGGCCACCGCAGAGCCACTTCAGGGTCCCGGAGGCGTAGAAGTCGCAGCCGAGGTCGTGGACGTCGAGCGGGACGATCCCGATGCCGTGGTAGTCGTCCACGAACGAGTACGCGCCTCGCTCACGCGCCATCCGGCAGATCTCCTTCGCATCCACCAGCGCCGACGACCGGTACAGGACACGGTTCACCATGACCACCGCTGTCTCCTCGTCGATGGCCTCGTCGTAGGCCTCCAGGGGCACGGTGAGCCCGTCGGGTGACTGCAGCCACACGAGCTCGACGCCCCGGCGCTCCTGGGCGCGCCATACGTGGCCGTCGGTGGGGAAGTCCAGCTGGGACAGGATCACCTTGCGGCGCTCCGAGAAGTCCAGGGCGGAGGCGACCGTGGCGATCGCGATCGAGATGTTCGTGGTGATGGCCAGCTCCTCCGGAGCGCAGCCCGCCAGGCGGCCGAACGAACGCTTCAGCGCTCTCATCCGGGGGAAGATGTGCTCCATCCACACGACGTCGGGAGCTCCCTCGGCGGCCCAGACGTCGACGTAGTCGTCCAGGTACTCGCGGGACCGTACGGACACGGGTCCGAGCGAGGCACTGATCAGGTACGCCTTGCGGTCGGTGACCGGGAACTCCTCCCGGTATGAGGTCAGGTCACGCTCAGGCGTCGCGCCGGCCCTCAGGTTCGGGCGGGCGGCGCGAGTCCCCGACGTCCTCCGGACGCTCGTGCTCCGCCAGGTAGTCGACGTACACGGGGCGCAGCGCGTCGGCCAGGTCTCCACGATCGGCGTCCACGAAGTCGTTCAGGAGCGCCAGCGGCCGCATGATGTCGGTCTCGCTCCGAGCCTCGTCTCCGATCGCGGCACGGGCCTCGGGGATGGTCTTCAGCAGGTCCCACAGGAACCCGATGTCCAGCCGGCGCCAGGCGAGCCGGGTGGCGCGGTCGTGGAGCTCCTGCGAGGAAAGCCCCTCCAGCTCCGCGCGGTCGGTCATGTCGGCACAAGCCTACCCGCTGGCGTCCGGCACTTGGGAACATGTCGGGGTGCAGACCGCCTCCCGGGACCGCCAGTGGAACGTTCGGATCGTCCTCGCCGGGCGCTTCGCGATGAGCGCCGCCAGGGCTCTGACGGGCGTCGTGACCCCCATCTACCTCGCGGTGATCGGCTTCTCGGCCGTGCGACTGGGCGTCCTGTTCCTCACCGTGGCCGCGACGTCGGCGGTCCTGGCAACGGCGGTGGGCGCCGCGTCAGACCGCGTAGGGGGCAAGCCGTTCCTGATCGTGATGCCGCTCCTCACCGCCGCCGCCGCCGTCACGTTCGCGGTATCGGATCGCACCGCCGCCCTGTTCGTGGCGGCGGCCCTCGGGAGCTTCGGCCGTGGTTCCGGTGCCGGAGCGGGAGCGGTCGGCCCGTATCAGCCCGCCGAGAGCGCCTTCGCGGCCGAGGCCGTTCCCGCAGCCGAGCGGAACTCGCTGTTCGGCCGGCTGGCGTTCTTCGCATCGCTCGGCGCGTTCGCCGGAGGACTGCTCGCGCTGTTGGCGAGGGAGAGCCACACGGTCGATCCGGCGCGTGCGGTGGCGGCGTTCCGTCCGGCGTTCCTGGCGGTCGCGGCCCTCTGCACGGTGGCGGCCGCCGTCGCGCTCGGGCTGGCCGAGCCGCGAGATCGACACCACGGCCGGAAGCCGCAACGGGGGGCCTTGCTTCCCCGGCGCTCGCGCCGGCTCCTGACCCGCCTGTGGATCACGAACTCGCTGAACGGGCTGGCCGTGGGGATGTTCGGGCCGTTCCTCACGTACTGGTTCTACCGTCGCTACGGCGTGGGCGCAGGGGAGATCGGCGTGCTCTATGCCATCGTGAACGTGGCGAGCCTCCCCTCGACCCTCGGAGCGGCCGGGCTCGCGCACCGCTTCGGGACGGTGCGTACCACCGCGTCCGTGCGTGTGGTCCAGTCCCTCCTGCTGGTCCCGATGGCCCTGTCGCCGACCTTCCTCCTGGCCGGCGGGGTCTACGTCGTGCGGATGGCGGCCCAACGGATCGGCTTGCCGCTGCGGCAGTCCTACGTGGTGGCCATGGCGGATCCCCGCGAACGGGCCCGTGTGACCGCGCTCTCCCAGGTGCCGGCCCAGGCCACCAGCGCGATCGCGCCCGTCTTCGCCGGGTACCTCTTCGAGCACGTGAGCCTGACCTTGCCGATCGAGCTGGCGAGTCTCCTCCAGCTGTCCAACGCCGCACTCTTCTACGCGTTCTTCCGGCACCAGCGCCCCGAGGAGGAGCGGGGCGACCTCGAGACCACACCCGGCGATCCGCCGGACCAGCCGGCGATCACGTGAGGGAGGCGGCACGCTCCGCCCGAGGCTCCGCCGACAGATCCCGGCGGAGCCGCCGCATGGCGGCCAGGGTGCGCGTCTTCACCGTCCCCAGCGGGATCCCCAGCTCGTCGGCGATGCGCTGCTGCGTGTACCCGCGGAAGTAGGCGAGCTCGACCACCACGCGCTGGTGCTCGGGCAAGGACGCCAGGGCCATCCGGACCGCGGCCCGCCGCTGGGTCATCCACGCGACGTCCGCGATCCCGTCGGCTACGTCCTCGGTCGTCGCCTCCTCGAGGCGCTGCACACGCTCGGCCTTGGCTCGCTGCCGCTCCTCCCTGCGGACGGCGTCGACCGCGCGGTGGTGGACCATGGACAGGAAGAACGTCCGGAAGGCGCCGCGGGACGGCTGATACGCCTGGGGGGCGTGCCACAGGGCGAGGAAGGCGTCCTGGACGGCGTCCTGGGCGAGGGACGGCTGGCCGGTCACGCGAAGCGCCAGGCCGTACGCGGCGGAGCCGTACTCCCGGTAGACCTCGTCGATCGCCGTCCCGTCCCTGGCGAGCAGTCGCATGTGGAGGGTTTCCATCAGGCAGCCAGGGAGCGCCGACGCAGCCAGCCGGTCAGACCGTCCGCCGTCACGACCCCCATCACCTCCCCGCCCTGCATCACGAGGACGACCCCGGTCGGGGACTCCTCGAGGCGATCCAGGACCTCCTCCAACCGGGCATGGGGCGGCACGACACCGAGCCCGCTCATCGGAACCATGCAATCGCGTACCGTGCGTCGCTCCCAGTCGCCACGCGGAACGTGCCTGATCGCTGCCACGGTGAGGGCTCCGACGGTCCTGCCGTCCTCGCTCACCGGGAAGACCTCCTGTCGCCTCCGCAGCACGTGCTCGTCGACCGCGTCCTGCAGCGTGATGTCGGCCGGCACGGCATCCAGCCCCTCCTCCATCACGTCCTCGACGTCGGATGCCCGCATCCGTGCCCGGATCTCGAACTGCCGGTACGAGGCCCTGGCCGTCGCCGCCAGGAACCAGCCGATGGCCGCGAACCACACGCCCCCGACGAGATCGCCCCCGAAGACCAGGAACAGGCCGGTGGCCAGCAGGAGGTAGCCGACCGCCTGCCCGGCCAGCGTCGCCACGCGCGTGGCCAGCCGGAGGCTTCCGGTCGCGCCCCAGATGGCGGAGCGGAGGATGCGCCCCCCGTCCAGGGGGAAGCCCGGGAGCAGGTTGAAGCCCGCCAGGATGACGTTGATCCATCCGAGGTAGCCGAGCGCGCCGGCCTCGGGAGGCGACAGCACGCTGCGCCCGAGCACCGACGCGGCCCACAGGAGCCCACCCAGGGCAAGGCTCGACAACGGTCCGACCACGCTGACGACGAACTCCTTGCGGGGGCCCTGCGCATCGACGTTCGCCTCCGTGGCTCCGCCGAAGACGAACAGCGTGATGTCCCGAACCGGGATCCCCATCCGCCTGGCGGTCACCGCGTGCGTCATCTCGTGCGCAAGGACCGACCCGAAGAACAGGATCGCCGCGCCGGCGGCCAGCGCGAGTCCGGCGCCGGTAGAGAGCCCTCGGTACGCGAAGGTGAATTGCAGGAACAAGCTGTACGCGACCAGCACGACGATCACGAGCCACGATGGATCGACACGGATCTCGACCCCCCCGATCCGACCGATCCTCCACGAACGTCCGAACATCTCGACCTCCTCGAGCGACCCGGCGGCTTGCGAGCCCCCACCCCTCACGCTCAGCCGTTCCCGGAGAGCCCGGCCCACCGCCTGACGTCGTGCCGGACCAGGGATCCGAGGACCAGCCCGTTCACCAAGAGCGGAACGAGGATCCCGGCGACCCCTTGGACCAGCAGGACCAGACCCGAGATCGTGTTCACGGCCGCGAGCGCCAGGGCCACGAAGTAGGCCCACGCGCGGCCCGTCACAAGTCCCCAGCCCACCACGAGCTGAAGAACCGCGGACACCAGCAGGACCGGGGCCGACGTGCGAAGCAGGAGCGCGGCCGCCCCGGCCAGCCCACCGAGTACCACGTACACCCAGCCGATCGTGCGCACGACGCCGGGTTCCTCCGCCCGGACCGCTTCGTTGTTGTGATCCGTCCTCATCCGTCATCGCCTCCGGTTCGGTCGCGCGGAGGCGCGTCGCCTTGCTCGGGGCGGCGTTTCTCCGACTCCATGCGGTCCAGCACCTCGTCGGCAAGGGATCGCCGCCGGCCGGACACGCGTGACACGACCGCGTAGAGCGCGGCTCCTCCGCCCATCGCACCGACCACGGCCCCCGCGACCCCCAGCAGGTGGGTCATCGCCGCCTCCCAAAGACGCCTCACGGGTCCATGCTCTCGCCGGCGTGTTAGGTTCCCGTGTGGGAGGTGGGGTTCGGCCGTGAGGATCCCGTGAGGACGCGGCTGGCGTCCTTCAGGTCCGATCGTGCGTTCGGGGGGCATCTACGCGTTCCAGGATTGGTCGCGGCCGTCCTGGGTTGTCTTGGCGTGTCGGCACTCACGCTGTTCCCGAGTGTGGGGATCACGACCGCGGCACTCGGCTACATCCTCGTCGTGGTGGGAGCGGCCGCCGTCGGGGGCTGGCTCGCGGGAACCGTCGCCTCGGTGCTGTCCTTCCTCGGGCTCAACTTCTTCTTCACCAGTCCCAGACAGGTCCTCAGCTTGGAGAAGCCCGAGGATGTCATCGCGTTGGGGGCGTTCCTCGTGGTCTCCGCGATCGTCGGATCGGTCCTGGCGACCGCCGTCGCCGAGCGCACCCGGGCGGAGCGGCGGGAGCAGGAGGCGCGATTGCTGCACCATGTCGCGATCAGCCTGCTGTCCGGTGAGGCCATCGAGGACGTGCTCGCGAGGTTCGCCCGCACGGTGACCTCGCTGTTCGCTCTGGCGCGGTGCGAGATCGCGATGGAGGGCCGCCCCCCGGTCGTCGCGTCCGGCGTCGGCGTCGCTCCCGGAGGCCCGACCTTGGCCACGCCGCTGGTGTCCGGCAGCGGCGAGATCGGGCAGATCACGATGACCTTCTCCCCGGGCAGGCGCCCGACCGCCGAGGAGCAGCGGGTCACCGAGGTCTTCGCGGCGGGGATCGGGCTGGCCCTGGAGGGAACCCGGTTGAGCGCTGAGGTCCTCCGGGCCGAGCGCGAGGCCCAGGTCAGCGTGGCCCGGTCCGCGCTGTTCTCGTCGGTGACGCACGACCTGCGGACGCCGCTCGGCTCGATCCTGGCCGCGGCCGACGGTCTGGCGGACCCGGAGGCCGAGCTGGACGCCGGGGACCAGCGGGCGCTGGTGGGGACGATCCGGCACGAGGCCGAGCGGCTCAACCGGCTCGTCGGCAACATCCTGCAGCTGTCCAGGATGCGGGCGGGAGCGCTGGTTCCGTCCCGGCAGGGAACGGCGCTGGAGGACGTCGCCGACCAGGTCGCGGCGCGACTGGGCCGCGTGCTCGCCGACCACGAGCTCGTCGTCGACATGCCGCCAGACCTGCCGGTGGTTCCCGTGGACGTCGTGCAGATCGACCAGCTCCTGTCGAACCTGGTCGAGAACGCGGCGGGGGCGGCGCCCCCCGGGACGTCGATCGTCATCCGGGGGCGGGCCGTGCCGGATGCGGTCGAGGTCTCGGTCGAGGATCGTGGACCGGGGATCCCCTCGGAGGAGCGTGAGCGGTTGTTCGAGCCGTTCGTCCGGGGAGAGGGAGCCGTGAGTGGCGGCAGCGGCCTGGGGCTGACGATCGCGAAGGCGATCGCGGAGGCGCACGGGGGAAGGATGTGGATCGACCAAGCGCCCGGGGGTGGGGCCGCGATCCGCTTCGAGCTCCCGGTGCGCCCTCGGGACGGGGGGCCGGGCGCGTGACCGGAGAGCGGATCCTCGTGGTGGACGACGACCCGCAGATCCTTCAGGCACTCCGGATCGGTTTGCGGGGCAAGGGATTCGAGGTGCTGACCGCCCCGAACGGTGAGACCGCGCTCGACATCCTGGCGACCGACGGCGTCGACGTGGTGATCCTGGACCTCGGTCTCCCCGGGATCGGGGGCCACGAGGTCGTCGAGCGTGTTCGCGGGTGGTCGTCGGTCCCCGTCGTCGTGCTCTCCGCCCGCGAAGACCAGACAGACAAGGTGAAGGCCCTGGACGCCGGCGCCGACGACTACGTGACGAAGCCCTTCGCCATGGAGGAGCTCCTGGCCCGGATCCGGGCTTTGCGACGCCGCGCCGGCGGCGAGGAGCGAACGACCCGGTCCGTGCTGGTGTTCGGCGATCTTCGCGTGGACCTGTCGAAGCGAAGCGTGCACGTGCGTGAACGAGCCGTGCGGCTCACTCCCACGGAGCATCGGCTGCTCGAGGCCCTGGTCACGCATCCCGGCAGGCTGCTCACCCACCGCTGGCTCCTGGAGCGCGTGTGGGGCGCCGGATACGGCGAGGAGTCGGAGGGGACGCTCCGCGTGTTCATCCGCCAGCTGCGGAGCAAGTTGGGCGACCGCGCCTCGTCACCGACCTGGATCGGCACCGAGGCGGGCCTGGGCTACCGATGGCTGACCGAGCCCTCCAGCGAGGATTGAGCGGGCCGGCACCCGGGACCGCGGGGGCGCGTCGAGCCATGTCCGAGCCCCCACTACAATGCCTCCGTGGGCACCGACAAGCTCGTGATCCACGGGGCCCGTGAGCACAACCTGAAGAACGTCACCCTCGAGCTTCCCCGTGACGAGCTCATCGTGTTCACGGGCCTGTCCGGCTCCGGCAAGAGCTCGCTCGCCTTCGACACGATCTACGCCGAGGGTCAGCGGCGCTACGTGGAGTCCCTGTCCGCGTACGCCCGGCAGTTCCTCGGCCAGATGGAGAAGCCCGACGTCGACTTCATCGAGGGGCTCTCGCCGGCGATCTCGATCGACCAGAAGTCCACGTCGAAGAACCCCCGGTCCACCGTGGGGACCATCACCGAGATCTACGACTACCTGCGGGTCCTCTATGCGCGGATCGGCCATCCGCACTGCCCGAAGTGCGGCCGGCCCATCGGCCGCCAGACCCCCGAGCAGATCGTCGACCAGGTGATGCAGCTGCCGGAAGGCACGCGGTTCCAGGTGCTCGCGCCGGTGATCCGGGGACGCAAGGGCGAGTACGAGAAGCTTCTCCAGGACCTGGCGAAGAAGGGGTTCGTCCGGGCCCGGATCGACGGCGAGGTCCACGAGCTCTCCGAGTCGATTCGCCTGCCTCGGCACTACAAACACACGATCGAGGTCGTGGTGGACCGGCTGGTGGCCAAGCCGGACATCCGCCGCCGGGTGGCCGATTCCATCGAGACGGCCCTGCAGCTCACCGAGGGCATCGCCGCCGTGGCCGTACAGACGCACGAGGGCGCCGAGGACGTCCAGACCTTCTCGCAGAAGCTGGCCTGCACGTACGATGGGCTGTCCTTCGACGAGCTCCAGCCCCGCAACTTCTCGTTCAACTCGCCGTACGGCGCCTGCCCCACGTGCGACGGCCTGGGCACGCGGTTGGAGGTCGACCCCGAGCTGGTCGTCCCGGACCCGGACCTGTCCATCGACCAGGGTGCCATCGCCCCCTGGTCGGGGACGCGCCTCGAGTACTGGGACCGGGTCCTGGCGGCGACGGCCGAGGCTCACGGATTCTCCACGAAGACCCCGTGGAAGAAGCTGCCGAAGAAGGCCCGCGACGTCCTGCTGTACGGCTCGGACGAGGAGATCTACGTGCGCTACAAGAACAGGTACGGGCGCACGCGGTCGTACTGGACCACGTACGAGGGCGTGCTCCCGGTCGTCGAGCGCCGGCACCTCGAGACCGATTCGGACAGCCAGCGGGAGAAGCTCGAGCAGTTCATGCGCGAGATCCCGTGCCGGGCCTGCGGGGGAGCCAGGCTCAAGCCCGAGACCCTTGCGGTGACCGTCGGAGACCTGAACATCGCGCAGCTCACGGGGCGCTCGATCCGCGACACGCTCGGCTTCACCCAGACGGTCGAGCTCTCCGAGCGCGAGCAGATGATCGCCGAACGCCTGTTGAAGGAGATCCGATCGCGGCTCGGGTTCCTCGTGGACGTGGGGCTCGACTACCTCACGCTGAACCGGGCCTCGGCCACGCTGGCAGGCGGGGAGGCCCAGCGGATCCGGCTGGCCACGCAGATCGGCTCGGGCCTCGTGGGGGTCCTGTACATCCTCGACGAGCCGTCCATCGGCTTGCACCAGCGCGACAACCGCCGGCTCATCGACACGCTGCTGCGGCTCCGCGACCTGGGCAACACGCTGATCGTGGTCGAGCACGACGAGGCCACCATCCAGGCGGCGGACCACATCGTGGACATCGGGCCGGCCGCCGGCAACGAGGGAGGCGAGATCGTCTACTCGGGCGACCTGAAGGGGCTGCTCGAGTGCGAGGGCTCCATGACCGGCGCGTTCCTCTCGGGCCGGCGGGTCATCCCCACGCCGCAGGTCCGCCGAGCCCCGGGTGGCCGATGGCTGAAGGTGGTCGGCGCCCGCGAGCACAACCTGAAGGACGTCACCCTCGATCTCCCGCTGGGCCTGCTGGTGTGCGTGACCGGCGTGTCGGGCTCGGGCAAGTCCACGCTCGTCCAAGAGGTGCTGCTCAGGGCCCTGATGCAGAAGATCTACCGGTCCCGGCAGCTTCCCGGGAAGCACCGCCGGCTCGTCGGGTGGGAGCGGATCGACAAGGTCATCGACATCGACCAGTCGCCCATCGGCCGCACGCCTCGGTCGAATCCGGCCACCTACACCGGCGTCTTCGACCACATCCGGGGCCTGTTCAGCCAGGTGCCCGAGGCCCGGATCCGAGGGTACAAGCAGGGCCGGTTCTCGTTCAACGTGCGGGGCGGCCGGTGCGAGAACTGCGCCGGCGACGGCCAGATCAAGATCGAGATGCACTTCCTGCCCGACGTCTACGTGACCTGCGAGGTGTGCAAGGGCCACCGGTACAACCGGGAGACGCTCGAGGTGCGGTACAAGAATCGGTCCATCGCCGACGTCCTGGAGATGAGCGTGGACGAAGCGCTCGAGTTCTTCCAGAACATCCCGGTGATCAAGCGGCACCTTCAGACCCTGTCCGACGTCGGGCTGGGGTACGTGAAGCTCGGCCAGCCGGCGCCCACGCTCTCCGGTGGGGAGGCCCAGCGGATCAAGCTGTCCGGCGAGCTCCAGAAGCGCGCCACCGGCAATACGCTGTACGTGCTGGACGAGCCCACCACCGGCCTGCACTTCGAGGACGTCCGCAAGCTGCTGAACGTGCTCCAGCGGCTCGTCTCGCAGGGGAACACGGTCCTGGTGATCGAGCACAACCTCGACGTGGTGAAGACCGCCGACTGGATCGTCGACCTCGGACCCGAGGGCGGAGACGCGGGCGGCCGCATCGTGGCCGCCGGGCCTCCCGAGGACGTGGCGGCCGATCCCGGGTCGTACACGGGCCAGTTCCTCGCCGAGGTCCTGGGAACGCTGCCGCTGGAGCCGGATCGCGTTCCACAGGATGCATAGGCGCGCGCCCGGATCCTCCGTCGTGTCGCAAGAGCGTCCGCCGACCCCGTGCCTTCCTTGCTAGCATTGCGCCCGCTCATGTCCAGGAGGCTGCTGTCGGTCGCGCTCGTGTTAGGACTGTTCGCCGCCGCTTGCTCCAAGCCGCCACAGACTGAGGTCGCATTCGGATCGGGCAAGGCGTTCGTCCCGCAGGTGGCCGACTTCCAGGACAACGTGGGCCTGTACCCGTCGGTGGCCACCGACCAGCAGGGCACGCCGTACGTCGTGTACTTCGGGTTCCCCCAGCAGCTCGCCGAAGGCGAGATCGCCGTGCCGAGGCCCATCGGCGCCCCGTCCGTTCCCAGCGTGGACCTGGTGAGCGTGAAGGAGGGGATCTGGACCAGGGGCGCCGTCGCCATGGAGGCGTCCATCCCGAACGTGAGCGTTGCGTTCGGCCCGGCCGAGGTGCCCCAGGTGAAGAACCTCACCCCGGCCAACGCGAACGGGACGTCCATCGCGGTCGACGACTCGGGTGGCCTCCATGTCGCGTGGACGGACGGGCACGGGGTCTGGTATGCGAACGACATGGGTGGCTCGTCGTTCATGGCCTCGCAGGTCGAGAAGTTGAAGCCGCCGCTCATGCAAGCCGGTCCGGTGGGCGCACCCTCCGTCGCCGTGGTGAGCGGGACGCCCTGGGTGGCCTACATGATGACGTCGGCGAAGGGCCGCGAGCTGAGGGTGGCTCGCCAAGAGGGCGGGAGCTGGAAGACCGACGTGTTGGAGACGCTGCCGCTCCAGGCGGGGGGACCGCAGCCGTCCCGGACCGTCGTTGGTGCGGGCCCGAACGGCCCGGTGGTCGTCTACGCCGACGGGACCAACGTCCGCGCGGCGGCGCTCGGAGCGGGCGAGGAGGGGGGCTGGGGCTTCTCGACGGTCGAGAGCGGCGCCGGCGGGGTCGGACTGTCGATCGCCTCCGCCACCGACGGCCTCCACGTCGCCTACTACGCCGACGGCGAGGTCCACACCGCCGTCTCGAAGGACGGGGTGACCTGGCAAGCCGCGACGGTGTCGAGCGTCGGAACCGGCCAGAACGAGGCCGGGCGCTCCACGGGCATCGCGGTGGACCAGAGCGGCGCCGTGTACGTCACCTGGTACGACCCCGGGACCGACTCCGTCCAGCTGGCCTCGGCCACGGGATCGGAGTTCGCCCCGCTGCCGACGGGGGACACCAACGGCGGGGAGCTCCCCTCGCTGGCCGTGGCTCCGGACGGCTCGAACGTGTACGTGGCCTGGTACGACCGGCAGACGCAGGACCTCGAGCTCGGCACGTACGGCGACGTCGGCGGTCTCGAGCTCGCCATGCAGAGCCCCACGCCCACCACCACCTCCTCGCCCACTGCGGCACCCCCGGGTGGGGGTCAATGCACCCAGGCCCAGAACGGCAAGCTCACGGTGACCGCCGAGGGCATCGCCTTCGACACGAGCTGCATCGAGATCCCCGCGGGGCAGCCGGTCACGATCACCTTCGACAACAAGGACGCCGGCGTCCAGCACAACATCGCGGTCTTCCCCAGCTCCACCGAGCTCACGAACCCGATGTTCCGGGGCGATCTGCTCACGGGGCCCGCCACGACCGACTACAAGGTCGGGCCGTTCGATGCCGGGACGTACTACTTCCACTGCGACGTGCACCCCACGATGAATGGGACCCTCACGGTCGTCTCGGGTACCGGCGGGGGGAGCGGTGGTGGCTCGCAGGGCGGCGGTGGTGGTGGCGGCGCGACCGAGTACACCTCGATGGTCACCGCCCAGGGGATCGCCTTCGACAGCTCGACGATCACCTTGCCCGCCAACAAGGCCTCCACGCTGACGTTCGACAACAAGGATGCCGGCGTCCAGCACAACATCGCGATCTTCCCCAGCGAGAGCGACCTCACGAACCCGCTCTTCCGGGGCGATCTCATCACCGGCCCGGACTCGATCGACTACAACATCCCGGCACTCAAGCCAGGCACGTACTACTTCCACTGCGACGTGCACCCCACGATGAATGGGCAAGTGGTCGTGAAGTAGTCGTGGAATCGGGCGAGCGTTCCCGATCCCCGCAGGTCACGGCGCTAGGATGGGGCGCGTGAGCGTCCTTCGTCCTCAGACCTCGACGATCCCGGATACGCCGGGCGCCTACCTGTTCCGCGACGGCGACGGCCGAGTGGTCTACGTGGGGAAGGCCCGCTCGCTCCGCAAGCGCCTCACCACGTATTGGGGCAAACCGCTCCACCCCCGGACCGAGGCCATGATGGCCGCGGCGCGTTCGGTGGAGTGGATCGTTGCGTCGACCGAGGTCGACGCGCTCATGCTCGAGTACAACTTGATCCAGGAGCACCGGCCTCGCTTCAACATCCGCTATCGGGACGACAAGTCCTATCCGTACCTCGCGCTCACGGTGGGGGAGCGGTGGCCCCGGGCCCAGGTCCTTCGCGGAGCGAAGCGGAAGAACGTCCGGTACTTCGGCCCGTACGGCCACGCCTACGCCATCCGCGAGACCCTGGACGCCCTGACCCGGGTGTTCCCCGTGCGGACGTGCTCGAACAGCTTCTTCGACCAGCGAGCGCGGGCTCGCCGGCCGTGCTTGTACTACGACATCGGGCGGTGTGGCGGCCCCTGCGTGCCCGAGCTGACCGGCGTGACCGATGGGTCCTACCGGGAGCACGTGGAGGCCCTGGCCGACTTCCTCTCGGGCAACGAGCGGCCGGTCCTGCAGCGGCTCGAGGCGGAGATGCGCGGGGCGGCGGAGCGCCGGGAGTACGAGCTGGCGGCGAAGTTCCGCGACCAGCTCGTGGCGGCCCGGCGAGCGCTCGAGACCCAGGAGATGGTCCTGACGCAGCCCGAGAACCTCGACGTGATCGGCCTGGCCGAGGACGATCTCGAGGCGGCCTTCCAGGCGTTCTTCGTGCGGCGCGGACGGGTCATGGGGCGGAAGGGCTGGGTGGTGGACCGAGTGGAGGAGCTCGATCGACCGCAGTTGATCGCCTCGTTCATCCGCCAGCTGTACATGGAACGCGAGGAGGTCCCCCCCAGGGTCCTCGTACCGGAACGCCCGGCGGACGAGGAGGTCCTCGCCGAGTGGCTGGCCGCCAGGCGCGACGGGCGGGTGTTCCTGGCCGTGCCCGAACGTGGCGCCAAGCGCAAGCTCATGGAGGTCGTCGCGCAGAACGCCCGCGAGCACTTCCAGCGGCACAAGCTCCGCCGGGCGTCCGACTTCGGAGCGCGCTCCCGGGCGCTGTCGGAGCTTGCCTCCGTGCTCGAGCTGGCCCAAGCGCCGCTCCGGATCGAGTGCTACGACATCTCGAACCTCGGGCCGAGCGACAAGGTCGGTTCGATGGTGGTGTTCGAGGACGGCCTGCCGAAGCGATCCGACTACCGCCGGTTCGAGATCAAGGGAGTGCCCGGACAGGACGATTTCGCAAGCATGGAGGAGATGCTGCGCCGGCGGTTCGCCCGGCTGCGGTCCGAGCTGGACGGGGACGCCACGAAGCCCCGTCGGTTCGCCTACCCGCCCGCCCTCCTCGTGGTGGACGGCGGCCGGGGGCAGCTGTCGGTGGCCACCCGGGTCCTGGCCGACATGGACCTGCACATCCCGGCGATCGGGCTGGCCAAGCGGCTGGAGGAGGTCTACTTCCCGGACCGGCCCGACCCGTTGCTGATCTCCCGCGGCTCCGAGGCGTTGTTCGTTCTCCAGCACGTCCGCGACGAGGCCCACCGGTTCGCGGTTGCCTACCACCGCTCGAAGCGCTCGAAGCGACAGATGGCATCGCCCCTCGATCAGGTCGCGGGGATCGGACCGTCCCGGAAGAAGGCGCTGATCCGCCGGTTCGGGTCGCTGGCACGCCTGTCCCGGGCATCCGTCGAGGAGATCGCGGCCACCCCCGGCGTCGGGCCCGAGCTCGCGAGGGCTGTCCATGAGCGACTCCACGGGCTCTCGCCCTCCGAACGCAGGGAGAGCGCCTGATGTCGCAGCCGGCGAAGAGAGATGCCGAGGCGCGCCGGGAGAAGGTATCGCCGATCCGCGCCACGACGCCGGGACCTGGGTTCACCATCATCACCGGGCTGTCGGGGGCCGGCCGATCCGAATCCGCGAAGTGCCTGGAGGACCTGGGCTACTTCGTCGTGGACAACCTTCCGCCGGCGCTCCTGCCGAAGATGGCCGAGCTGGCCTCCAAGCCCGGAGCCCCCGGACGGGTGGCGATCGTAGCCGACGTCCGTGGCGGCGTGTTCTTCGGGGAGCTGTCGAAGGCCCTCGAGGACCTGAAGCAGCTCAACATCCCGTACCGGATCCTCTACCTCGAGGCCTCCGACGAGGACCTCGTGAACCGCTACGCCGCCACGCGCCACCGGCACCCGTTGGCCCCCGCCGACCGGGTCATCGAGGGCATCCGCAAGGAGCGCCTGATGATGGAAAGCCTCCGCGGGGACGCCGACCTCATCCTCGACACCTCGGGATTGACGCCGCACGAGCTCCGGGACCGGCTCCGCGACGCCTTCTCGGATGCCCCGCCGGAGGAGGGCCTCCAGGTCTCGCTGATATCGTTCGGCTACAAGTTCGGGGCACCGCGCGACGCCGACCTCGTGCTCGATGTCCGGTTCCTCCCGAACCCCCACTGGATCGACGAGCTCCGCCCGCTCCCGGGCACCGACGACCGGGTCCGGACCTACGTGAGGGGCCAGCAGACGTACCGGGAGTTCATGCGCCGCCTTCGCGCGCTGCTCGGGTTCATGATCCCCGGGTACGTGGCCGAGGGGAAGTCCTACCTCACCGTGGCAGTAGGGTGCACCGGTGGCCGGCACCGTTCGGTCGTCGTGGCCGAGGAGCTCGCGGGTTTCTTCCGCGACAAGGGCCTCCCGGCCACCCTCGAGCACCGCGACCTCGACCGCTAGCTCCGCCCAACCGGCGCCGGAGGGCCGCCCGGCCTGCACCCGAGGGACCGAACGCCCAGGATCGGCCCTGCCACCAGATTGACTAGGATGGACGAAACCCTCTCCGGGAGGACGATCATGGGCGTGAAGATCGGCATCAACGGGTTCGGGAGGATCGGCCGCAACTTCCTCCGGGCAGCGAAGAAGCAGGGGCGGGACTTCGACCTCGTCGCGGTGAACGACATCACCGACTCGAAGACCCTGGCGCATCTGCTGCGGTACGACTCGGTCCTCGGCATCTTCGACGCCGATGTCCGGGCGTCCGCCAACGGGATCACCGTGGACGGCGACGAGATCCAGGTACTGGCTGAACGCGACCCCGCCGCCCTGCCGTGGAAGGATCTGGGCGTCCGGATCGTGGTCGAGTCCACGGGCCTGTTCACGAAGCGCGAGGACGCCGACAAGCACATCGCCGCCGGGGCCGAGAAGGTCATCATCAGCGCGCCGGCCAAGGGTGAGGACATCACGGTCGTCCTGGGCGTGAACGACGACGGCTACGACCCGCAGGCGCACAACGTCATCTCGAACGCCTCCTGCACGACGAACTGCGTGGCCCCGATGGCCAAGGTCCTCGACGACGCGTTCGGCATCGAGCAGGCCTTCATGACCACGATCCACGCCTACACGAACGACCAGCGGATCCTCGATCTGCCGCACGAGGACCTCCGGCGGGCCCGGGCGGCGGCCGTGAACATCATCCCTACCAGCACCGGCGCCGCGAAAGCCACCGGGCTGGTGTTGCCTCACCTCAAGGGGAAGATGGACGGCATCGCCATGCGGGTGCCGGTGCCGGACGGCTCGGTGACTGATCTCGTGGCCACGCTGAGGGACGAGGCCTCGGCCGACCAGGTCAACGAGGCGTTCAAGGCAGCCTCGGAGAGCGGGCCCTTGGCCGGGAAGCTCGTGTACACGGAGGACCCCATCGTGTCCAGCGACATCGTCGGCAGCCAGGCATCGTGCACGTTCGACTCGCTGTCGACCATGGCCATGGGCAACGTGGCGAAGATCGTGGGCTGGTACGACAACGAGTGGGGCTACTCGAGCCGGCTGGTCGATCTCGTCGCCTTGGTCGCGAGCAAGCTCTGACCGTGAAGCTCCGCACGCTCCAGACGCTCGGCGACCTCACCGGGAAGCGGGTCTTCGTCCGCGTCGACTACAACGTTCCCCTGGAAGGGGGCGAGGTGGCCGACGACGCCCGGATCCGGGCGAGCCTGCCCACGCTGACGGAGCTCTTGGACGGTGGGGCGTCGCTCGTCCTGGCCTCGCACCTCGGCCGGCCGAAGGGGCAGGTGAAGGACGAGCTTCGGCTGGCGCCGGTGGGCGACCGGCTGGCCGAGCTCCTGGGCCGCGACGTCATGGCTCTCGACGAGGTGGTGGGCGAGGACGTCGAGGCCGCGTGCAACCACGTCGAACCCGGCGAGGTCGTCCTGCTCGAGAACCTCCGGTTCGAACCGGGGGAGGAGAAGAACGACCCCGGGTTCGCCGGGCAGCTCGCCGCGCTGGCCGACGTCTACGTGGACGATGCCTTCGGGGCGGTTCACCGGGCGCACGCCTCGGTGGCTGCGCTCCCGGCGCTGTTCCTCGAGCAGGGACGTCCCGCCTCCGCCGGGCGCCTCCTGCAGCGCGAGGTCGAGGCGTTGTCGAAGCTCCTGGAGGATCCCGCACGGCCGTACGTGGCCGTCCTGGGCGGGGCCAAGGTCTCCGACAAGCTGTCCACGATCGGCGCACTGGTGGAGCGGGTCGACGCCCTGCTGATCGGCGGTGCCATGGCCTTCACGTTCATCGCGGCCGCGGGCGGCCAGATCGGGGACAGCCTGGTGGAGCCGGATCGGTTCGACCAGGTCCTCGCGGCGAGGAAGCGCGCGGACGAGCGCGGGGTGGTCGTGCAGCTCCCCGAGGACGTGATCGTGGCGCCCGAGGTCACGCAGGACGCGAAGCGGCAGACCGTGCCGGCCTCCGAGGTGCCGCAGGGCCAGAAGGGCCTCGACATCGGACCCCGTGCCGTGGAGGAGTTTGCCCGGAGCATCGCGGAGGCCGGCACGATCCTGTGGAACGGCCCGATGGGCGTGTTCGAGCTCGAGCCGTTCTCGGCCGGCACCCGGGGCGTGGCCACGGCGATCGCCGGCTCGAGGGCCTATTCGGTGGCCGGCGGAGGGGACAGCCTCCTCGCGATCAAGCGGTTCGGGCTCGAGGACGGCTTCGACCACCTGTCCACCGGCGGCGGCGCCTCCCTCGAGTTCCTCGAGGGCCGCCAGCTCCCCGGCGTCTCGGTCCTGGAGGTCCAGTGATGGGTGGCACCCCCCGGCGCCCGATCATCGCGGCGAACTGGAAGATGCACAAGACGCACCTGGAGGCGATCCGGGACGTCCAGAAGCTCTCCTACCTGCTGGACAAGGACGACGCCGAGCGCGTGGAGGTCGTCGTCTGCCCGCCATCCACCGCGCTTCGGGCGGTCCAGACGCTGATCGACGGAGACCGGCTGCCCTACGGCCTGGGCGCGCAGAACGTCCACTGGGAGGAGAAGGGCGCGTTCACGGGCGAGATCTCGCCGCCCATGCTCGAGGCGCTGAAGTGCTCCTATGTCATCGTCGGTCACTCGGAGCGCCGGCAGTACTTCGGCGAGACCGATGAGACGGTGAGCAAGAAGGTCCGAGCCGTGTTCGCCCACGAGATGACCCCGATCCTGTGCGTGGGGGAGACCCTGGAGGAGCGGGACGCCGGGCAGACCCAGGACAAGGTCGTCGGGCAGGTACGGCGCGCGCTCCAAGGGGTCGGCGCAGAGGACGCCGGCCGCCTGGTCATCGCCTACGAGCCGATCTGGGCCATCGGCACCGGGCGCAACGCGGAGCCGGCGGACGCCGGCGAGGTGATCGGGCTGATCCGGAGAACGGTGGCCGAGCTGTACCCGAAGGAGCTGGCCGACGGGGTTCGGGTGCAGTACGGGGGGAGCGTGAAAGCGGGCAACATCCGCGACTTCATGGCCCACCCCGAGATCGACGGGGCCCTCGTGGGCGGCGCGAGCCTCGACCCGGAGGAGTTCGCCCTCATCGTGAAGTACCGCTAGGGGAAGGAACCGGTGAACCGACTGCTGTACGTGTGCTTGGACGGACTGGGGGACGACCCGGTCCCCGAGCTCGGCGACCGCACCCCGCTCGAAGCGGCCGAAACGCCGAACATGGATCGCCTTGCGGCGCAAGGAAGTACAGGAACCGTGGTCACGGTTGGCCCGGGGATCGCGCCCGAGTCCGACATCGCCGTCTTCGCCATCCTCGGGTACGACCCGAAGGAGGAGCATCCGGGGCGCGGCGTGGTGGAGGCCGTCGGCGTGGGGATGGACTTCCGCGACGGCGACCTCGCGTACCGGGTGAACTTCGCCACCGCGGAGTGGCCGAAGATCATCGACCGCCGCGTCGGACGCGATCTGACCTCGGATGAGGCCCGCGGCCTGGCTGCCGAGGTGAACGAGAAGCTCCGGCTTCCGGGCGCGACCTTCCGTCTGGAGGCCACCGTCGAGCACCGAGGCGTCCTCGTGATCCGCGCGGAGGACGGGCGGCTGTCGGCGAACGTGACGAACACCGACCCGGCGTACCGGAAGGAGGGGTCGCTGGGCGTGGCCCTCGAGACCTTCGAGCTCGAGGTTGCGAGGTGCGAGCCGCTCGACGGATCGGGTGAGGCCCGCCGCGCGGCCGAGCTCACGAACGCGTTCGTGGAGGGCTCGGCGAAGATCCTCGACGACTCGGAGGTGAACCGGGGGCGGCGGGCCGACGGCAGGCTACCCGGCAACCTCATCCTCACACGTGACGGCGGCGACCACGTGCCGCACCTCCAGCCGATCCGGGAGCGGTTCGGGCCGGACTGGGGCTGCTTCGTGGAGATGCCGGTGGAGCGGGGGATCGCCAGGCTTCTCGGGATGGCCCCCGTGGACGCGCCGAGGCTCGCCGCCGAAGGCGACTACGTTCGGTGGGCCGAGCTCGCGGCCGACGCCCTGGAGGGGTACGACGCGCTCTACGTCCACATCAAGGGACCCGACGTCCCCGCCCACGATGGGCGGGCCGAGGACAAGCGGGACATCGTGTCCCTGATCGACCGGGCGTTCTTCGGGGAGGTGCTTCCCCGGATCGACCTGCGCCGTACCGTGATCGCGGTGACCGCCGACCACTCGACCTCGTGTGTCCGCAAGGCCCACACGGCCGAGCCCGTCCCGTTGCTGGTGAGCGGAGCCGGCGTGCCCGCGGACGGGACCGCCTCGTTCGGCGAGCGGGCCTGCGCCGGGGGGTCGCTCGGCGCCCTCCGCGGCGTGGAGATCGTTCCCCGGCTCGCCTCCCTCCTGCGGGGCTGAAGGGCCCGAGCGCGAGGGCCCGCACCTACGTATAGTTCCGCAGGGAGTGATTGTGCCGGGGGACACCCCGCGACTAAGATGCAGCGTCCCGGCAGGGGGAGACGGACCGAGAAATGAGCCAGGTGCAGTCGGACGTCCTCACCGGCGGTGGGCCCTCGGGTGCAGCCCCGATCGGCGAGGTATCGAAGGAGATCATCGGTCGCAGTCCCTGGGAGCTCTTCTGGAGGCGCTTCCGACGGGACAGGTTCGCCCTTGCCGGCCTTGTGATCGTCGGCATCATGATCGTGCTGGCGCTCGGGGCTCCGCTCATCTCCAAGTGGGTCGGCCACGGCCCCAACCAGGTGGTTCTGACCCAGCTCGACTCCTTCGGGCTGCCCAGGGGTCCGCATGCCGGGTACTGGTTCGGCGTGGACCAGGCCGGGCGCGACCTCATGGTCCGCGTGATCTACGGGGCGCGGACGTCGCTGTTCATCGCGTTCTTCGCCACCGGGATGGCCACCGTCCTCGGCGTCATCATGGGGATGCTCGCCGGCTTCTACCGGGGCAAGATCGACACGTTCATCTCACGGACCATCGACGTCGTGCTCTCGCTCCCGGTCCTGCTCCTGGCCCTGGGCCTGGTGGCGGCGTGCGGCCTGTCGAAGGAGGGCTGCCTAGGCGGCCTGATCTCACCGGGGCTGCTCCTCGTGAGCTACGTGATCGGCCTGTTCAGCTGGCCCTACATCGCCCGAATCGTCCGGGGCCAGGTCCTCTCGCTCCGCGAGAAGGAGTTCGTGGAGGCGGCCCGGTCGATGGGCTCATCGAACCTGCGGATCATGTTCCGGGAGATCCTGCCGAACGTGGCGGCACCGATCATCGTGTACACGACCCTGATCATCCCGAACAACATCCTGTTCGAAGCCGCTCTGTCCTTCCTCGGCGTAGGGGTGCCACAGACGACACCGTCCTGGGGCCGGCAGCTCTCCGACGCCGGGGCCATCTTCACGGTCGCGTGGTGGATGATGGTCTTCCCCGGCCTGTTCCTGTTCACGACCACCCTCGCGTTCAACCTGGTAGGAGACGGCCTTCGCGACTCGCTCGATCCTCGGATGGGCGGCTGACCGTATAGAACGACGTAGGACAGGATCCCGAAAGGAGGCATCCCGAGGAATCCCTGACGTGCTCGATAGGAACCCCGGAGGTATGGGACATGGAGAGGGGGGTTGCAGTGAAGCGATATCTCAGGCTCGTAGCGCTCGTCGGCGTGCTCGGGCTCGCGGCGGCCGCGTGTGGCGGAAACGGCGGAACCACGGGCACACCGTCGGCCAGCGGCTCGGCCGGCCAGGAGATCCAGCAGGGCGGAACGCTCGAAATCGCACTGCTGTCCGACGTGAGCGCCGCCTTCGACCCACAGAAGGAGTACTACTCCATCACGTGGGAGTACTACCGGTGCTGCCTGCTCCGGACGCTGCTCTCGTACAACGGGCACCCCACGGACCAGGGCGGGACCCAACTGGAGCCCGACATCGCGGCCGACATGCCGCAGGTCTCCTCGGACGGCCTGACGTGGACGTTCACGCTGAAGAGCGGCATCAAGTACGCGCCGCCCTTCCAGGACGTCGAGGTGACGTCGGGCGACTTCGTCCGGGCCCTGGAACGTGAGTCCGACCCGAACGCCTCGGTGAACGGGTACAGCTTCTACTACTCGGTCATCAAGGGGTTCGACGACTACGGCGCCGGCAAGGCAGACTCGATCTCGGGTCTGGAAACGCCGGACGACAAGACGCTCATCGTTCACCTGACCGAGCCCGCCGGCGACGTGCCGTTCCGGTTCGCGATGGCGGCGACCGCCCCGATCCCGCCGAACGGCAACAAGACGCTCGGCGCGGCCGACGGCCACACGAAGGATTACGGGCGGTTCCTGGTGGCCACGGGCCCGTACATGTTCGCGGGCAGCGACCAGATGGACTTCTCGCAGCCGGCCGACCAGCAGACGCCGGCCGCCGGGTACGTCCCCGGGAAGTCGATCCAGCTGGTCCGCAACCCGTCGTACGACCCTTCGACGGACGGGCTGCGTCCTGCCTATCCGGACTCGATCGTCACATCGATCGGCGGCGACAACAACGACCTGTACAACAAGGTCCAGTCGGGCGAGCTCGACTTGGTCCAGGACGGGGTTCCGCCGCCCCAGGTCTTGCGCCAGTACTCGACCGACCCGTCGTTGCAGCAATTCATGCACACCTACCCGTCTGACGCGGTGCGGTACCTGTCGTTCAACATCGCCGAGCCGCCCTTCGACGACGTGCACGTCCGCAAGGCCATCAACCTGGCCATCGACAAGGCGGGTATGCGGCAGCTGCGCGGCGGCACGACGACCGGCGAGATCGCCGGGCACATCATGGTGGACTCGCTGGAGAACAACCTGCTGAAGGACTACAACCCGTACTCCACTCCGAACGACGCCGGCGACATCAACGCCGCGAAGGAGGAGATGAAGCAGTCGAAGTACGACAGCAACGGAGACGGGGTCTGTGACGCGGACGTGTGCAAGAACGTCCTGGCCATCACCGACGAGGCCGACCCGTACCCGAAGCAGGCCGCGCTGATCCAGCAGAACCTGGAGCCGCTCGGCTTCACGCTCGACGTGTCGTCGCTCGAGCGGACCACGATGTACACCAAGTGCAACGACCCGGCGAGCCACGTGGCGTTCTGCCTCGCCCCCGCATGGGGCAAGGACTATCCGGACGCCTACACGTTCGGCCCGCCGCTGTTCGGGTCCGAGAGCATCTACCCGAGCTGCTGCAACTACTCGCTCGTCGGCGCGAGCCCCGAGCAGCTCAAGAAGTGGGATTACTCCGTCACCAGCGTCCCGAGCGTGGACGACAAGCTGGCGGAGTGCGCCGCGGACACCGGTGACACCCGCGTCCAGTGCTACGCGGACGTGGACAAGCAGTTGATGGAGGAAGTGGTGCCCTGGGTTCCGTACCTGTTCGACAACAACACTGACATCACCTCCCAGCGCATCGTGAACTACTCGTTCGACCAGTTCGCCGGGCTGGCGGCCCTCGACCAGATGGCCATCGACCCGTCGGCCCAGTAGCGAGGGCAAGGAACCGGAAGAACGGGGCAAGATCGCGAAAGGGAAGGGGGAGCCGTCCAGCCCGGACGGCTCCCCTCACCCTTCCTCACGGGGGTAAGATAGGCCGCGATGGGCAGGTACCTGATCCGCCGGACGCTGTTCCTCATCCTGGTGCTGTTCATCGTCTCGCTGGTCACCTTCATCATCTTCGTGAAGCTGCCTTCGTCGGATCCGGCCCGGCGGGCGGTCGGCAAGCAGACCACGCCGCAGCAGATCGCGAACGCTCGGAGGGCCTTCGGCCTGGACAAGCCGGTCTGGGTCCAGTACGCGAGGTTCGCCAAGGGCCTGATCCCCTGGCCGGGGCTGTTCCTGAACGAGGACGTCTACTTCTCGTACTCGAACTTCGTCCCGGTGAAGGAGGAGGTCTTCAGCCGGCTCCCGGTCTCGATGACCCTGGCGTTCGGGGCGGCGGTCGTGTGGGTCCTGATCGGCATCCCGATCGGGATCATCTCGGCGGTCAAGCGGGGGAGCCTGGCCGACCGGGCGGTCATGGTCTTCGCGCTGTTCGGCGTGTCGGCGCCGGTCTTCTGGCTGGCGTACCTGTTCCTGTTCGTCTTCTGGTTCAAGTTACACTGGGCCCCGCAGTCGGGCATCCCGATCGGGATGAGCGTGTGGCAGGCCGCGCTCACCGGGAGGTTCGTGCTCCCATGGCTCGCCCTGTCGATGACCTTCGCGGCCTTCTACGCCCGGATGATCCGGGGCAACCTCATCGAGACGATGGGTGAGGACTACATCCGTACCGCCCGGGCCAAAGGGCTGTCGGAGCGCCGGGTCATCTACAAGCACGGGCTCCGTTCCGCGCTCACGCCGGTGGTCACGATGTTCGGGTTGGACCTGGGGACGCTCCTCGGCGGCGCCTTCATCACCGAGACCGTGTTCAACCTGCCCGGGATCGGGCAGTACGCGGTACGAGCCATCTTCAACAACGACTTCCCGTCGGTCATGGGCGTGACGATCTTCGGGGCCTTCTTCATCGCCCTGGCGAACCTGTTGGTCGACGTCACCTACGCCTTCTTGGATCCCAGGGTGAGGTACACCTAGTGCCGGAACCGCTCCTCGAGGTCCGGAACCTGACGGTTCACTTCCCAACCGACGACGGCCTGGTGAAGGCGGTCGACGGCGTGTCGATCTCCCTGCAGCAGGGCGAGACGCTCGGCGTGGTCGGCGAGTCCGGGTCCGGCAAGAGCGTCACCTTCCTGACGGTCATGGGCCTGATCCGGACCGGGCAGGCCGTCATCGAGGGCGAGGTGATCTTCCAGGGGCAGGACCTGCTGAAGCTGCCGCCGGACGAGATGAGGACCGTCCGGGGCGACAAGATCAGCATGATCTTCCAGGACCCCATGACGTCGCTCCACCCCTTCTACAAGGTCGGGTACCAGATCGTCGAGGCCATCCGGACGCACCACAAGGTGTCGAAGCAGGAAGCCCACGACCAGGCCGTGGAGATGCTCCGCCGGGTGAACATCCCTCGCCCCGAGGAACGGGCCGACCAGTACCCGCACGAGTTCTCCGGCGGTATGCGGCAGCGTGCCATGATCGCGATGGCTCTCTCGCTGAACCCCGACCTCCTCATCGCCGACGAGCCGACGACCGCGCTGGACGTCACCGTGCAGGCACAGATCCTCGAGCTCATCGACCGGTTGAAGCAGGAGTTCAACGCGTCCGTCGTCATCATCACCCACGACCTGGGCGTCGTTGCCGAGCACTGCGAGAACATCCAGGTGATGTATGCCGGCAAGGCCGTCGAGTTCGGGGGCGCTCGGGACATCTACTACAACGCCAACCACCCGTACACGTGGGGCCTGCTCCGCTCGATCGCTCGGCTGGACCAGGCGCCGGGCGAGCGGCTGAACCCGATCAAGGGACTGCCGCCTTCGCTGATCCATGTCCCGCCGGGCTGCGCCTTCCACCCCCGTTGCCCGTACGCGTTCGACCGGTGCAAGACGGACGTGCCCGAGCTGCTCCCCACCGACGGCCACCACGCGTCCGCCTGCCACCTGTCGCTGGCGGACAAGGAACGGATCTTCCACGAAGAGGTCATGGTGAGATCGTGAGCGTCGAGGTCACCGAACGTCCTGCCCCGCAAGGCCAGACCGAGAGGCGCCCCCTGATCCGGCTCCGCGGGGTGAAGAAGTACTTCCCGATCACCCGGGGCATCCTGTTCCAGCGCCACATCGGCGACGTCCACGCCGTCGACGGAGTGGACCTGGACGTCTTCGAGGGCGAGACGGTCGGTCTGGTGGGGGAGACGGGCTGCGGGAAGTCCACCCTGGCCCGGGTGATCATGCGGCTGTTCGAGGCGACCGACGGAACCATCGAGTTCGATGGGCAGGACATCACGCACCTGAAGGGCCGGCCGCTGCGCGAGCTGCGCCGCAACATGCAGATGATCTTCCAGGACCCCTTCGCGTCCCTGAATCCGCGGAAGACCGTCGGAAGCATCATCGGGGAGCCCTACCGGCTGCACGGGACGGTTCCCCGGAACAGGATCAAGCCCGAGGTCCAACAGCTGATGGAGCTCGTGGGGCTGAACCCCGAGCACTACAACCGGTATCCGCACGAGTTCTCGGGAGGGCAGAGGCAACGGATCGGCGTGGCGCGGTCGTTGGCCCTCCGCCCCCGGCTCATCGTGTGCGACGAGCCGGTCTCGGCACTCGACGTCTCGATCCAGGCGCAGATCCTGAACCTCCTGGAGGATCTGCAGGAGGAGTTCAACCTCACCTACCTGTTCATCGCCCACGATCTCTCGGTGGTGAGGCATGTCTCGGACCGGGTGGCCGTGATGTACCTCGGGAAGATCGTCGAGATGGCCTCCGGCGACACGCTCTACCGGAGCCCGAAGCACCCGTACACCGGCGCCCTGCTCTCGGCCGTCCCGATCCCGGATCCCGATCTCGCGGCCCAGAGGCAGCGCATCATCCTGGAGGGCGACGTCCCCTCGCCGATCGATCCGCCGTCCGGCTGCCGGTTCCACCCCCGATGCCCGAACGCCCAGTTCCCCCGGTGCAAGGAGGAGGAGCCGCTCCTTCGGGAGTTCGACCCCGGGCAGGTCGCCGCCTGCCACTTCCCGCTGGAGCAGGCGGTGGTCGGGGAGATCATCCCCACCAGCGGCTAGACTGGACCCATGCTGAACGTCGTCGCCTTGGCTCTGAACATCCTGTCGTCCCTGTTCCTGATCGTGTTCATCCTGCTGCACTCCGGGAAGGGGAGCGGCCTGTCCGACATGTTCGGCGGCACCAGCACCTTGTCCGGTGGCACGACGCTGGAGCGCCGCCTGGACCGGCTCACCGTGATCACGGCCGTCATCTTCGGCCTGTCCACGTTCTGGCTGTCCTGGCAGTGGGGCAAGTAGGAGGTCTCCCGGCCGTTGGTAGAATCCGCAACGCCTCGTCGGAGTGGCGGAACTAGGTAGACGCGCTAGGTTGAGGGCCTAGTGGGCGCATAGCCCGTGGGGGTTCAAATCCCCCCTCCGACACCA
>DASWAT010000177.1:0-9519 GCA_036390995.1 Actinomycetota bacterium
GAGGAGCGCCACGGCGTGTTCCTCGACTACAACCAGAACGCGAAGGACCGCACGGTGGCCTCGGTCTACTCGGTCCGACCCACGCCGGACGCCCGGGTCTCGGCGCCTCTGCGATGGGACGAGGTGCCGACGTGCGAGGCGGAAGCGTTCACCATCGACACGGTGCCGGAGCTGTTCGCCTCGATCGGCGACCCGTCCGAGGGGATCGACGGGGCCGGCGGGTCGCTCGAGCCGCTCCTCGAGCTGGCCGCCGAGCACGAGACCGCGGGGTTCGGGGATGCGCCGTGGCCGCCCCATTTCGAGAAGCAGGCGGGCGAGCCGCCCAGGGTGCAGCCCTCGAAGCGGCGCAGGGATCTGCCCTCGAAGCGGCGCAAGGATCCCCAGAAGGCCGGCGTGGTTCCTCCGCCGGCCCCGGGCAAGACCGTCGGGCCCACCGGCCGACGCCGAACGAGCATGCCGCTCGTCGAGGTCGCGCGGGCCGCCACGAAGGAGGAGGCGATGGAGGGGCTGGAGCGGTGGCGCGAGCGGCATCCGGAGGCGTGGTCGTACCTCGCGCCGGCCGACGTGCTCGTCGACGCGATGCGCGGTCGCTTCACCACGTGGACCCGGATCCGCCTGAACCTGCGCAACGTCCCCGAGGCCGAGCGCCCGCCGCAGGAGCCGCTCGAGGTCGACTTCGACCCCTGGGAGGGGCTCGATGGCCCTCCCTCGCGACCGCACCGCCGGGAGGATGGCCGGGGCGAACGGTCGTGACGTAGGACCGATGTCCCACGCGCCCCCGTAGTCGCTCCGGCCGAACGGGGTGGCTCGAACCGGCGTCACGACATCCCCCGATACCGGAACCGATCTCGGCGCGGCAGGGTGGGAGCCGATGTCGCGACGGCTCGTGTGCCTCACGCTCCTGTTCCTGTTGGCGCTCCCCGCCCGGGCCTCGGCGCTCGACGCCCCAGAGCAGCGAGCCGTGGACCTGTTGAACGGAACCCGGGCCCGCCACGGGCTCGGCGAGCTCGTGATCGGCGCTCGCTTGATCCGGTACGCCGAACGGCACGCGCACAAAATGGCGAACCAGCGCAGGTTGTTCCACTCCACGCTCCGCATCCCCGGCTACGACGCGCTGGGCGAGATCATCGGCGAGGGCGGCACGGTGCGCAGCGTCCACCGAGCCTTCCTGCGCTCGCCCGAGCATCGGCAGATCATGCTCGGCAGCTGGCGCAAGGTGGGCGTCGGCGTGTGCCGAGCGGGCGGGAACGTCTACGTCGTCGAGGTCTTCGCGCGCTGACCGCGCTCAGCGGCCGTCCGGCTCCTCGATGGTCGACGTGGACGGCGGCCGTTCGGCTCGGAGCCGTGCCGCCACGCGCTCGGCGTCGCGCATGACCCGAAGGACGTTTCGACCGGCGATCTTCGCCAGGTCCTCCTCCACGTAGCCGCGGCCCGCGAGCTCCGCGAACAGCGCCGGGTACCGCGAGACGTCCTCCAGCCCGTCGGGCATCCCTCGCGAACCGTCGAAATCGCTCCCGATGCCCACGTGATCGATCCCGGCCACGGCGCGGACGTGGTCGACGTGATCGGCGACGTCCGACACCGTGGCCGACGGAACCGGCGCCGTCGCCTCCCACGCCTCCATCGCGGCACGGACCGCATCGGGGTCGTCGGGATGGTCGGTACGCAGGCGCCGGGACTCCTCCCGCACGGCCCGGTTCGAGTCGGCTCCCTCGGGCGTGAGGAACCACGGGACGAACGTGACCATGACGACGCTGCCCGTTCGACCCACGAGCTCCAGGACGTCGTCGGGGGCGTTCCTGGACACGTCGCACAGGGCCCGGGCGTTCGAGTGGGAGAAGATCACCGGTGCCTCGGAGACCTGGATCGCCTGGCGCATCGTGTCGTCCGAGACGTGCGAGAGATCGACCAGCATGCCCGAGCGGTTCAGCTCGCGGACGACCTCCTCGCCGAAGCGGGTGAGCCCTCCGTGCGATCGCTCCCCGGTGGCCGAGTCCGCCCAGGGCGTGTCGTCGTTGTGCGTGAGCGTCAGGTAGCCGGCGGCCAGGCCGGCGAGGACCCGCAGCGTCCCGAGCGAGCATCCGATCGAGTGTCCCCCTTCCACGCCGATCATCGAGGCCACCCGCCCGGCACCCGCGATCCGCTCCAGGTCGTCCGCGGTCCGGGCGAGCTCGAGGCGATCGGGGTGGCGCCGGATGAGCTCGTGGAGCGCGTCGATCTGCTCGAGCGTCCGGGTGACGGCCTGGTCCGGCGGCAGGTCCGAGGGAACGTAGACCGACCAGAACTGCCCGCCCACGCCGCCGGCCGCCAGGCGCGGGAGGTCGGTGTGGAACCTCGGGCACGCCACACCGACGTCGAACTCGGCGTCCTCCCGCTCGCGCGCCTCGCGAAGCTCCCAGAGCAGGTCGTTGTGGCCGTCGATCAGCGGCGCGGCACGAAGCACATCTGCCATGCGATCCGGTGACACGGCCATGCGGAGCATGCTACGCCCTGGGTCGCACGCCGGCCGCAGACGAGGGGGCGATCCGGTCAGCTTCTGTGTTCGATCAGCTCCTGCTTTCGCGCCGCCATCGTCTCGCCGAGCTCCGTCAGGTCCTCCTCCGAGAAGACCTGGCGGACCTGCTCGAACATCTCGTTCTCTTCCTCCTCGATGTGGTGCGCGACGTTCTCCTTCATGATCCTCAGCTTCGCTCCCCACCGCTCGTCGTCGAACGGGACGCCGGCGATCTCGGCCCGCAGCGCCCGCACCTTGCCGGACCCCTATCCGGGGGGTGTCCAGTCCCGGGTGAAGAAGAACGCCCCGGACGGCGGCGGCGGCGGGGCCTGCAGCTCGATCCACCGGGCGGGCTCGTCGCCGGGGTTCGTGAACGCGTGGAGCGCGCCGACGCCGGCGAACACGAGGTGGCCGGCCTTCACCGGGAGCTCCCGGCCCTCCAGGTGCGCCGTCGCCGATCCGGACACGAAGTAGAAGGCCTCCTCGAACGGGTGGAAGTGCTCGCCGCCCGGCGGGGGTGGGGGCGGCCCCGGCTGCGCCTGGATCACCAGCATCGTGTGGTGCTGGGCGCCGAGGAGGCCGTCCAGGAGCGTCCACGTCGAGAGGCTGCGCACGGCCGGATCGCGGTAGCCCTGCATCGCGAGCGGCCCGGGAGCCGGCAGGTGCTCGAGCGCGAAGTGCCCGACCAGTCGGTTCGACGGGTCGCCCCCGCCCACCGGCTCGCCGGATGCGGGCACCTCCTTCGCGGCCGGGTAGACGCCCCTCGCAGAGCCCAGGGCCTTCGGCTGCGGCGATCGCACGCGCAGCCACCGAGCCGGGCGATCCCCGGGGTTCCCCCACGCGTGGGGGGCGGCCAGCGGGACCACGCCGAAGTCGTCGGGGCCGAGGCGGTGGCTCGCCCCGCCCACAGCCACCAGCGCCTCTCCGGACAGGACGTAGAAGGACTCCTCGAAGGGGTGCAGGTGCCCGCGCACCGAGCCGCCGGGGGCCAGCTCGCACAGCGCGAGATCCAGGTGCACCAGCCCCTGCCCGGCGCCGGCCAGCGTCGCCACGGACAGGCCCTCGGCGAACGCGTCCACCACCGGCTCGAACGCGACCCGATCGCCGCCGGTCACCCCGTGGGCCATCGGTCTCATCCCCTCCCGGCGCGCAGGTACTCGGCCACGGCGCTCATGTCGCGCCCTTCGAACCCGGCCGCCAGCGCTTCCCCCACCGTCGCCCGATTCCGCCGCGCCTGCTCCATGGGCGCGCCCACCGCATCGGCGAGCTGCAGGATGAGGTCGAGGTCCTTGGCCATCAGTTCCAGGCTGAACGCGGTCGGCGCCTCTTCTGGATGCTCGAACGCCGCGCGCTTGTAGTGGACGAACGGGGCGGCGGCGGCGCCACCGGCGAAGACGTCGTAGATCGCCTCACGGTCCACGCCGGCCCGCTCCGCCAGCACGAGCGCCTCGGACAAGCCCACATCGATCGCGTGCACCAGCGCGTTCACCGCGAGCTTCGCGATGGCGCCGTTGCCGAGCGCCCCCAGGAACAGGACCTTCGCGCCCAGCGCGTCGAGCACGGCACGCGCCGGCTCCACCGCCTCGGGACCTCCCCCGACCATGAACGTCAGCTGGCCCTGCTCGACCGCAGGAACGCTCCCGGAGACCGGCGCGTCGAGCAGGACGCTTCCGCGCTCCCGGACGACCGAGGCCACCCGGCGAACCGTCTCCGGGGAGATCGTGCTGGTCTCGAGGGCGACCGCAGCCCCCGACATGCCGGCCGCAGCGCCGTCGGGGCCGGTGTATGCCTGGATCACCGCCGCGTCGTCGGCCAGGCTGCTCACCACCACGCCCGCGCTCGACGCAGCCTCGCCGGGCGTCCCCGTCACCCGAGCGCCCGTCGCCGTGGCCACCGCGTCGGCCTTCGCGCGTGTCCGGTTCCACACCACCACGTCGAACCCCGCCCGGCGCAGCGTGCCGGCCATCGCGCCGCCCATGTGGCCCGTGCCGAGCACCGCTACGGTGCTCGCCCCGTGCGTCACGGGATCGCCCATCCGCCGTCGACGAACAGGTCGGTGCCGTTCATCGCCGGGTTCTCCAGCAGGAACAGCGCTGCGTCGACGATGTCGTCGGTCATCACCAGATGACCCGACGGGGTCGCGGCTTTGGCTCGCTCGAGCGCCTCGGTCTTCTTCATCCAGTACGGGGTATCCGCCACGAACGCGGGATGGATCGAGTTGACGCGGACGGGCGCCAGCTCGTGCATGAGGCTGCGGACCATCCCCGTGACGCCGGCGTTCACCGTGGTCACGGTGGTCGAGCCCGGATACGGGCGCTCCTTGGCGAGCCCGCCGAACAGCAGGATCGAGGCGTCGTCCGACAGGTTCGGGAGCAGGGCGTGCACGACCTCGGTGTAGCCGACGAGCTTGAGCGTGGCCAGCCGGATCGCCTTCGACGGGACGTACTCGCGAAGGGTGTTCTCGTCCCGATCGATCGCGGCGATCACCAGACGATCCACCGGACCCACGTCCGCGAGGGCCGAGGCGATCTGGTCGGGCTCGGTGAGATCGATGGCCACCCCCGTGGCCCGCTCGCCGAGGCTCGCCGCGGTCTCGGCCGCGCGAGCGGGGTCGCGGCTGGAAAGGACCACCCTCCGCCCGCGCTCCACGTACCGGCGCGCGATCGCGAGCCCGAGGCCCGATGTCCCTCCGATGACGACGACGGCTCCGTCCTCCATGTGCCCCCCTCCGAACTGGTCAGTCTGGTTGCGACAGCCGGTCGTGCAGGTAGTCCCAGTCGCGCGCGAACCGGTACGAGTGTCGGGCCGGCGGCATCGGCGCCTGCGTCTCGAGCCACCGGACGATGCCCGGGCCGGGGTTCGCGAACGCGTGGACGCACCCCACGCCGGCCCACGCGACGTCGCCGACCTCCAGGCGGTAGGACTCTCCGTCGAAGGTCGCGTCCACGGCGCCCTCCAGGATCAGGTACGTCTCCTCGAACGGGTGATCGTGCGCTCCGGCCAGGCCGCTCTGCTGGTACTGGACCATGAACATCGTCGACAGCTGGGCCCCCAGGTCGGCATCGACCATCATCTTCACGGTGATGCCGCTGTACACGAGCAGGGCGGTGCGCATGCTCGCGGACACGGCGAGCATGTCCTGCGTCTGCTTGTCGACCTCCATGTTGCCGGGCTCGATGTGCCCGAACGACCTCGTGCGAGGGTCGCGGATGTCGACCGGCGCCGGGCGGCCCGGGGCGAGCGCGGGCAGGACGAAGGTGTCCCCGCCGTGGCTCGCGCGGGGCTGGGGAGCAGTCATCTCGGCCCATCGAGCCGGCCTCGATCCGAGGGCGCGCCAGGCGTGGGGCGCGCCCACCGGCAGTAGGCCGTAGTCGCCGGGGCGGAGCAGGGAGGAGCCCTCGGGACCGTCCACCACCACCTCGCCCTCCAGCACGAACACGCTCTCCTCGAAGCTGTGGACGTGCCGACCGACGCTGCCGCCGGGGGCCAGCTCGCAAACGGCGAACCCCGTGTGGACGCTGCCCGCCTCCTCGCCGACCACCGTGCAGACGCGGAACCCCTCGCCCGGTTGGGTCGCCGGAGCGGCGAGATCGAGCTCGGGGCCCCGACGAACGATGTGCCGAGAGCTCACGACCCGCCGGACCCCTTCTGCCTCGCGGCGACCGCCTCGGTCAGCACCGGTCCTTCGCCCTGTTCAGTCCATCGCACGGCGCGCCCCCTCAGCGATCGCGTCCGCCGATGGGATGGCCAGATCCTCCAACGAGTCCGCGGCCGGCAACGGGATGTGCGGTGTGGTCACGCGGACGATCGGGCCGTCGAGGTCGTAGAAGCGCTCCCCCGCCACGATCGAGGCCACCTCGGCCCCCCACCCGCACAGCCGCGGGTTCTCCTCGACCGTCACGAGCCGTCCCGTCCGGCTCACCGAATCGAGGATCGTCCGCGCGTCGAGCGGAACCAGGGACCGGACGTCGATCACCTCGGCCGACGCCCCCTCCGCCTCGAGCCGCTCGGCGGCCTCGAGCGCCTTCGGCACCATGGCCCCCAGCGCGGCGATGGTGACATCGGTCCCCGGCCGGAGCACCTTGGCCACCCCCAGCCGGTCGACGATCTCGCCGTCCGGAACCTCGCCCTTGGTCGGGTAGAGCACCTTGGGCTCGATCACGATCACGGGGTCGGGGTCGCGGACCGCCGCCGCGAACAGTCCGATCACGTCCAGCGGCGTCGAGGGCACCACCACCTTCAGCCCGGGGATCGCCATGGCCCAGGCTTCCACGCTCTGCGAGTGCTGGGCCCCGAAGCGCACGCCTCCGCCGTTCGCCGTGCGGATCACGAGCGGGAGCGAGACCTGCCCGTCGGTCATGTACCGGGTCTTCGCGATCTGGTTTGCCACGATGTCCCAGCACACCGCGAAGAAGTCGCTGAACATGATCTCGGCGACCGGACGGAGCCCGTTCATGGCCGCCCCCATCACGGCGCCGATGATGGCTTGCTCTGAGATCGGCGTGTCGCGGACCCGGTTGCGGCCGAACCGTTCGATCAGCCCCTCGGTCGTCTTGAACACCCCGCCGGCGGCGGCCACGTCCTCGCCGATGAAGTACACGGTCGGGTCCCGCTCCAGCTCTTGGGCCAGCCCTCGGGCCACGGCCTCCCGGTAGGTCAGTTCCGCCACGCGGACCCCCCGTCGGCCCAGAGCTCGGTCAGCAACGAGGACGGGTCCGGCAGCGGGGCCGACCGGGCCTCCTCGGTCGCCCGGTCCACCAGCTCCTGGGCGGCCTGCTCGACCTCATCGAACACGGACGGCTCCACGCCGGACGCGAGCATCCGCTCCCGCAGCCTCGGGATGGGGTCGCGGGCCAGCCAGACCTCGACCTCCGCGTCGGGCCGGTACTTCCCCGGGTCGGCCCGCGAGTGCCCCGTATGCCGGTAGGTTTTCGCCTCGACCAGCGACGGACCGCCGCCGCTCCGAGCCTTGTCCACGCATCGCCGAGCCGTCACGTACATCTCGTCGGCGTCGTTGCCGTCCACCAGGATGCTCTCCAGGCCGTAGGCCGAGGCCCGGTCCGCCGCCGGGTTCTCCACCGCCGTCACGGAGCCGATGGGCGTGTACTCCATGTACAGGTTGTTCTCGCAGACGAAGACCACGGGGAGCTCCCAGACCGCCGCGAGGTTCAGGGCCTCGTGGAACGCCCCGATGTTGGTGGTCCCGTCGCCGAAGAAGCACACCACCACCTGACCGGTCCCCCGCTCCTTGGCCGCCCATGCCGCACCGGCGGCGATCGGCATGTGGGCGCCGACGATCGCGTACGAACCCATGGCGCCGTGGGCGACGTCGGTCAGGTGCATCGAGCCCCCTTTGCCGCCGCACACGCCCGAGGCGCGGCCGAGCAGCTCGGCCATCAGACCGGACATGGGCGCGCCGCGCAGCAGCGTGTGCACGTGCCCCCGGTACGTGCAGTAGACCAGGTCGTCGCGCCGGAGCGCCGCGGCGAACCCCGCGGCGATGGCCTCCTCGCCGAGCGCCAGGTGCGTCGTCCCCTTGACGAGGCCCTCGAGGAACAGGTCGTGCACCCGGCGCTCGAACAGCCGAGCCTCCACCATCATCCGGTACATCGCGAGCCGCGTGGCCTCGTCCGCGACCGTGCGTACCGTCTCGCTCACACCCATCTGGCCCTCCAACACGGCGCCGGCTCAGTACTCGTTCGCGACCATCAGCTCCTCGCACGGGAAGAGCGTGATGACCTTGGGCCCCTCGGCCGTCACGACGACCTCCTCCTCGATGCGGGCGGCCGATCGCCCGTCGGAAGCGGGGCAGTACGTCTCGAGGGCGAACAGCATGCCCTCCTTCAGCTCGATGGGGTCGTCGAAAGAGTTCAGCCGGCTGATGATGGGCCGCTCGTGCAGTCCGACGCCGACGCCGTGCCCGAACTGCAGACCGAACGCGTCCATCTCGTCCTGGAACCCGAACTCCTCTGCCTTGGGCCACACCGCGGCGATCTGATCGGTGGTGATGCCCGGCTTGACCAGGTCGATGGCGGCGTCCATCCACTCGCGCGAGCGCTTGAACGCGTCGCGTTGCGCCTGGGTGGCCCGCCCGACCACGAACGTGCGGTAGTAGCAGGTCCGGTAGCCGTTGTAGACGTGGATGATGTCGAAGTACGCCTGGTCGCCCGGGCGGATCAGCCGGTCGGAGAACACATGGGGGTGGGGGCTGCAGCGCTCACCGGCGATCGAGTTGACCGCCTCGACGAACTCCGAGCCCATCTCGAACAGCCGGGCGTGCGCCAGCGCCACCACGTCGCTCTCGCGGACCCCGGGCTTCAGGAACTCGTAGATGTCCTGGTACACCCCGTCGACCATGGCGCATGCCTGCGTGAGCAGCATGATCTCGTCGGGGCTCTTGACTTCGCGCGCGAGCATCATCGCCTGCTGCCCGTCGCGGACGTCCAGACCGGCCGCCTGGAGCTCCAGGAAGACCGACGTCTCGGCCAGGTCGACGCCGAGCGGCTCGCCGGCCAGGCCCTCCTCCTTCAGCACGGACCGGATCTCCTCGGCGGCGCGACGCTGGAGGCCCACGACCGGCGCGATGGCGCCCTGCAGCCCGGTGTTCCCGCCCACCGAGTTGGTGGTGTCGAAGAGCTGAGGCAGCTGGAGGCGGTGCGCCTTGGCTGCAGAGCCGAAGTCCCAGATCCGCGGTCGTCCCTTTCGGGTGACCAGCGCGTACCGCTCGCCCTTGTTGAACGCCCAGTAGCCGATGTGCGTGCTGGTCGCGTACCGGATGTTGCTGGTCTCGAACAACAGGAGCGCGCCCAGGCCGGCCGCCTCCATCTGCTCACGAACCCTCGAGAGCCGGTGCTCGCGGAGCCGGTCGAAGTCGACCCGGTTCTCCCAGTCGACCCCCTGGATGCCCGGCGACGCCGTCGTCGCGACCGGGAACGGACTGGCGGGACTCGTGACCATCGCACACCTCCCTGCACCTCGCGGTGTGGGACTGGACACTCTGTCCAGTCCCACTTGACACGAGAAGT
>DASWAT010000178.1:0-10049 GCA_036390995.1 Actinomycetota bacterium
TGAGGTTCTGAGGTGGTTCGAGGGGATCCTCATCTCCGGAGATGTCGGGGTGACGAAGCCGTCCCCCCGCATCTATCACGCCTTCCTCGATCGGTTCGCCGTACGCGCGGACGACTGCGCGTTCGTGGACGACCGGCCCGAGAACGTGGAGGCGGCGCGAGCGCTCGGGTTCCCGGCGGTCCTGTTCGAGTCTGCAGAGGGCTTGCGGAGCGACCTGCGGCGATTGGGTCTCCCGACGGGCGGCGCCGCGCCCCGGCGCTAAGCTCGCGTGGTGCCGGACGAGCGGGTCACCAAGAGCGCGGAGCGGTGTAGCCTGCATCCGGGCAGCGCCGCCGTCGCCACGTGCGACGGCTGCGGCAGGCGCCTCTGCCTGTCGTGCGCGGTGCCGGTCCGAGGCCGCGTCCTCGGTCAGGAGTGCCTGGCCGAGGCCCTGGGCGACGAGTCGCCCCCCCAACCCGCCGAGGGCGGCAGCCGGTCGAGCCGGGTGAGGGACCTCGTGGCCGGCATCTCGTTCACCGTCGCGGTGATCACGACGATCCTGCCGTGGAGCCGGTTCGGCGAGGGGGCTGGGATGTTCGGCGCGTGGGGCCGTCCCCGCTGGTCGACGCTGACCGCCGCTGCCGCCGTGCTCGGCCTGCTGCTGTGGCTGGTCCGGGGCCGCGCCCCTGCTCTGTCCGGGGCCGGGTGGAACCTGGCGCTCGCGGGGCTCGGGGCCCTGGTGGCGCTCGGAGGGGTGCTCGCCGGGCTCCGCCCGCCGTTCGCCTCGCGGGCCTGGTTCGCGCCGTGGCTCGCGGCCGCCACCGGCGTCGTGGCGCTCCTCGCATGCCTGCCGACGCCGGTCCGGCGCGTCCGACAGGACGCGGAACGTAGTTGACTCCGGTGTTGACGCGGTATTCGATACGCGGGGCTGCGGTTCGTGGCCCGGAACCCCCGAAAGGAGTGAGGGCATGACGCAAAGCTCGGGCTTCGACATGTCGAAGATGTCGACGGCCACGAAGGTCACCGGTGCCGCGGCGGTCCTGCTGCTGGTGGATTCGTTCCTCCCGTGGCAGAGGGTCTGTGCAGGACTCTCTGGAGTCTTCGAGGTCTGCGGCAGCGCAAGCATGTGGGGTGGGAGCGGCAGCTTCTTCGGCTTCATCGCCGGCATCCTCACGATCCTCCTCATCGTGTGGGTGGGCTTCACCCTGGCCGGCAGCAACCCGCTGAACCTCAGCGCCTCTCCCGCGAAGATCACCGCCTATCTCGGGTTCGGCGTGCTGGCGTTCGTCGTCATCAAGTTCATCATCGCGCTGACCGATCATCCGGGGTTCGGGGCATGGATCGGGATCATCCTGGGCTTGGCCGTTGGCTACGGAGCCTGGATGAAGTTCCAGGAACCCGAATCGACGGGGCCGATGATGGGATCCGGGGACAACAGCGGGGGCATGGCCTAGCCCGTTCACTCCACGTCGTCGCGAAGGCCCGGCCTGCCGGCCGGGCCTTCGTCGTTCCGGGTGTCGTCCTCCGAGCCCGTTACGATGCGGGAACGCACCGATAGGAGCCCGATGAAGAGGTGCCCGTACTGCGCCGAGCAGATCGAGGACGAGGCCATCCAGTGCCGCTGGTGCGGCAGCATGCTGATCGACCTGCCGGCACCTCCGGGCGCCGCAGCGTCGGCACCTGCCGCGGAGGAACCGCTCCAGTACACGCACTCCGGGGGCCGGTACCTCCTCGGCTATGGTCCGGACTACTTCGGGATCTGGGACCGGCAGCGCCCCGGCGGCCCCGTCCAGCGGTTCCCTCGGACCGACGACGGCTGGCGCGAGGCCTGGCTCCGGTTCACCGCCGAGGAGCCGTACAGCACCGAGGTCTCGATCGGCGCCCCAGGGGTCGCCGGGGCCGGGCCGCCTGGCCCGGCGAACACCTCGTGGAGCCGACAGGGCCGACCGACGGATGCGCCCACCGGCTTCCAGAGCCGGCCCCGGCAGGTCAGCGCCGCCTGGTGGCTCCTGCCGATCTTCATGGGGTGGCTCGGCGGGCTCATCGCGTGGCTCGTGAACAAGGACGTGGATCCCGAACGGGCCCGGGCCATGCTGATCACCGGCATCGTGATCAGCGTCGCGGTGTTCGCCCTGCTGATCGCGGGATCGACCGCCTCCGGACCCTAGCCCTGCGCCCAGGGCTCGGGCTCGTCGGGCGGAGCCGACTCGCCCGGCGGAACCGGCTCCGGCGCCACCGGAGCCCCGGCCGACGGCGGGGGCGGCAGCATCGGCCCGGGGCCGAACCCCGTTGCCTCGGGCGGCGGGGCCGGCACCCGCCGTCCCATCCACCACCCGCCGATCGAGCCGCCGGCGACCCCCCACGCGAGCGCCGTGATCCCTCCACCGAGCAGATCCGGCCCGATCCGGATGGAGCCGCCGCCCGAGATGCCGAGGAACGATGCCGTGATACCGGCGGTGATCGACGAGAACCAGATCCCGACCGCCACGAAGATCGCGAAGACCACGCCGGCGGCCGCGCCGAGGGCACCCCCTTCGGAAGGGGTCCTGGCCATGCCCCGTCGGGCCGCGTGCCACCCCCCCGCCACCACGGACAGCAGCGGAACCAGTAGGAACAGGAAGTAGCCGAACGGAGCCCACCCGAACCTCGCGGACACCGGCGAGGACGCGCCCCCGAGCCCGAGCTGCGGGGAGATGAGGCTGGCCTCCACGCTCTTCGGGAACTTCCAGTAGCAGAGGAACGGCACCGAGAACCCGCTGCCGTACGCGCCGTCGCACGAGCCCATCGCCGGCACGAGCACCCACATCGACTGGTTCGGCAGCACCAGCACATGGTGGGCGATGAGGACGGCCGTCTCATCGGCCGGCGGCTCGGAGACGGCCGAGAAGTACGCCTTCGTCGCGTCGGGCTGCACCACCGCCAGGACCAGCAGGCCGACGAACGCGAGCGCTAGACCGAGCAGGAACATCCGCACTCCTCCGCCCAGCGCCGCCAGGCCGCGGCGGAGCCAAGGGTTCGCGTTCCGGGACGCCTCGTCGGCCACGGATAGACCGCCGATCGCCCCGGCCACCAGGGCCACCAGGAACGGGAACAGGAACGCCTCGAGCTCGGACGCGTGGACCTCGACGCGGCCGGAGACGAACGCGTTCTGCGGGATCGCCGCGTCGATCGAGACGACGAGCGAGATCAGGAACGCCGGCAGCGCGTACGCCGGCGCGACCTTCATCCCGTGGAACGCCCGGGCCACCGGACCGCCTCCGGCCTCCCGGGCAACCGCCCGGCCGGCCGTGAACAGCAGCCATCCGGCCAACAGGGTCACCAGCGTGAGCGCCAGGCCGGCGTGATAGGACAGGCTCGCCCCTCCGGCCAGACCGCCGCCGATCGCCTGCGAGGCCTCCTGCCCGAGCGCGAGCCCCGGCAGCTCGACCACGACCCGAACGTGGTGGAACCAGCCGAAGTAGAACCAGCCTAGCTTGGCGAACGTGGCCACCGATCCGGCGCCCGACGCGAGGTACGTGGCGAACGCGACGATCTGTCCGATCAGCGCCATCACCGAGAAGGCCAGGAGCCCGCGGATCAGGGCGGTGGGCCATCCCGCCGCGAGCGCCTGTCCCCGTTGAACGCTCGGCGGGGCGGGCTCGCTCATGCTAGGCCGGCCTCGACCTGCTCTGCCACCTCGGTGGGGGTGCGGCCGACCTTCACCCCGGCGGCTTCCAGCGCCTCGGCCTTGGCCTGCGCCGTCCCGCTGGAGCCGGTCACGATGGCGCCGGCGTGCCCCATCCGCTTGCCCGGCGGCGCCGTGAACCCCGCGATGTATCCCACCACCGGCTTGCGCATGCGCTCGGCGATGAAGCGGGCGGCCCGCTCCTCGTCGTCGCCGCCGATCTCACCGATCATCACTACCAGATCGGTCTCGGGGTCCTCGTTGAACCGCTCCAGGCACTCGATGAACCCCACGCCGTGGACGGGGTCGCCCCCCATCCCCACGCAGGTGGACTGGCCGATCCCCCGCTGCGTGAGCTCGTGCACGATCTGGTACGTGAGCGTGCCCGAGCGCGATACCAGCCCAACCCGGCCCGGCGAGCAGATCTCTCCGGGGATGATCCCGACGTTCGACGCGCCCGGCGAGATCAGGCCGGGGCAGTTCGGACCGACCAGTGTGGATGCCTTGCCCCGCAGGTAGCTCGCCGCGCGCGCCATGTCCCGCACCGGGATGCCCTCGGTGATGCACACGATCAGTCGCAGGTCCGAGTCGGCCGCCTCGTAGATGGCCTCCGGCGCGAACCGCGCCGGCACGAAGATCAGCGAGGTGTTCGCGCCGGTGGCGGCCACCGCGTCGGCCACGGTGTCGAAGACGGGGATGCCCTCGACGTCCTGCCCGGCCTTCCCCGGGCTCGTCCCGGCCACGACCTGGGTGCCGTAGTCGCGGTTCCGCAGGGCGTGGAACCGGCCCTCGCGGCCGGTGAGGCCCTGGACCACGACCTTCGTCGTCTCGTCGACCAGGATCGCCATCAGTCCGCCTCCGCGTGCGCCAGTTCGGCCGCCCTCTGCGCGGCCTCGAGCATGGTCTCGGCCGGGACGATCTTCGGATGGTTCGCCCGGGCGAGGGTCCTTCGGCCCTCGACGGCGTTCGTCCCGTCTAGGCGCACGACGATCTGCACCCGCGGCTCGATCCGTTGCAGCGCCTCGAGGATGCCCTCGGCCACGAGATCGCACCGGGTGATGCCGCCGAAGATGTTCACGAGCACCGACCGCACGCTCGGGTCGGACAGGATCACCTCGAGCGAGGTGGCCATGGTGTCGGCGCCGGCGCCGCCGCCGACGTCCAGGAAGTTCGCCGCGGCCGAGCCCGCCTGCTGCACGACGTCGAGCGTGGACATCACCAGACCGGCCCCGTTGCCGATGATCCCGACCTCGCCCTCGAGCTTCACGTACTGCAGGCCGGCCTCGCGCGCCCGGAACTCGACCGGGTCGATCGGGAAGCTCGACTTCAGCATCTCGACCTCGGGATGCCGGAACAGCGCGTTGTCGTCGATCGTGACCTTCGCGTCGAGCGCGAACACCCGCCCGTCGCTCAGCAGGACGAGCGGGTTCACCTCGACGAGCGTGGCGTCCTCGGTGACGACGACGTCGTACAGGCCGGCCAGGATGTTCTCCACCAGGTCGCGAGCTTCGGGAGGCAGCCCGCCGGTGAGCGCGCGCAGGTGGTACGGGTGCATACCGATCTCGGGGTCGACGTGCAGGCGGCGGAGCGCCTCGGGCCTGGTCCTGGACAGCTCTTCGATCTCGACGCCCCCCTCCGCGGCCACCATCGCCAGGTCGGTCCCGGTGCTGCGGTCCAGCGTGATCGCGGCGTAGAACTCGCTCGCGATCGGCAGCCGCTCCTCTACGAGCACCCGGTTCACCCGCCGGCCCTGGAAGCCCTCCGAGAGCAGCCGGGCGGCGGCGTCCTCGGCCCGGTCGGGGGTGTCCGCCAAGACCACGCCGCCGCCCTTGCCCCGCCCGCCGATCTGCACCTGGACCTTCACCACCGACCTGCCGCCGAGGATCTCGGTGGCCGCTCGGGCGGCCTCGGGGGTCTCGGCGACGATCCCGCGAGGCACGGGGATCCCATGCTTGGCGAAGAGCTCCTTGCCCTGGTGCTCGTACAGATCCATCAGCTGGCCCGCCGGGCGGCCAACCGATCGCTCAGCCAGGTCACGATCTCACCGGTGGTGGCGCCGGGGGTGAAGACCTTCTCGATGCCCTCGGCCGCGAGCTTCGGGACGTCGTCCGAGGGGACGATGCCGCCGCCGAACACGACCACGTCGGCAGCGCCCCGCTCGCGGAGCAGCTTCACGACCTTCGGGAACAACGTCATGTGAGCTCCCGAGTGGCAGGACAGGCCGACGGCCTCCGCGTCCTCCTGGATGACGGCCTCGACGATCTGCTCGGGCGTCTGCCGGAGACCGGTGTAGACGACCTCGAACCCGGCGTCGCGGAGTGCCCGCGCCACGACCTTGACCCCGCGGTCGTGGCCGTCCAGACCCGGCTTCGCAACGACGATCCGATGCTTCTGCGGCATGCGCGGCTTAGTCTAGCGGAGGGTCGTTCGCCACTTTGCTCGGTCGCCGGATCCGGCGATCCGCTCGGGCCCTGAACGCTTGCGGCGCCGCCCAGCACGGGCGCACGATACGCGGATGACCGACGTCCCCGAGATCCGGTACGCGCGCAACGGCGACGTCGCACTCGCCTACCAGGTGCTCGGCGAGGCACCGATCGATCTCGTCTACGTCCCTGCGTGGGTGGGCAACCTCGAGATCGCCTGGGAGAACCCGGCCTACGCTCGCTTCCTGCGGTACCTGGCATCCTTCTCCCGACTGATCACCCTCGACCGCCGGGGCACCGGGCTCTCCGATCGGCTGTCGCCACGCGACCTGCCGCCGCCCGAGGTGCTGATGGAGGACCTCGCCGTGGTCATGGACGCGGCGGGGTCGGAGCGGGCGGTCCTGTTCGGGGGCTCGGATCCGGGGTGCCTGTGCGCGCTGTTCGCCGCGACGTACCCCGACCGGACGGCCGGCCTGATCGCCTTTGCGATCGCGGCTGTGGGGACGGCGAAGGAAGACTACCGATGGTTGCAGTGGGACCAAGAGCGATGGGACCGCTACCTCGCCGAGATGGCTTCCGGGTGGGGCACGGAGAGCTACGCGGCCGAGTTGTTCGACGTGAGCGCCCCGTCGACCGTCGGCGACGTCGAGCAGCGGCGTTGGTGGGCGCGGATGCAGCGGCTGTCCGCGAGTCCGAACTCCGCCACCACGATCGAGCGCATCTGGGCGCAGATCGACATCCGGCCGGTGCTGCCGACGATCCAGTCGCCCACGCTGGTCCTGCACCGGACCGGTGATCGGGTGGAGCAGGTCGAGGCCGGGCGCGACTTCGCGCGTCGGATCCCTGGCGCGAGGTTCGTCGAGCTCGCCGGTGAGGACTGGATCATCTGGACCGGCGACCAGGCGGCCCTGCTCGGTGAGATCGAGACCTTCGTCCGAAGCATCCGGGACGAGCAGGCAGAGCTCGACCGCGTGCTCGCGACGGTCGACGGACCGGCCCGAGCCGTCCATTGCGCCCGGGCGATCGCCGAGGCTGTCCGGGCGCTCGGGCTCGAGATCCGCGCCGGGGTGCACACCGGCGAGATCGAGCTCGCCGGGGAAGACGTCCGCGGCATCGCGGTGCACATCGGCGCCCGCGTGGCGGCACTCGCCGGGCCGGGCGAGGTCCTCGTCTCGAGCACCGTGAAAGACCTCGTCGCCGGGTCGAGGCTCTCGTTCGAAGACGAGTGCGAGCACGAGCTGAAGGGCGTCCCCGACCGCTGGCGCCTGTACCGGGTGATCGGATGAAGCCCGACGTCCACTACGCGCGGAACGGGGACGTCGCCCTCGCGTACCAGGTGGTGGGAGACGGCCCATCCGATCTGTTCCTGGCCATCGGGTACCTGTCGAACCTCGAATACGCATGGGAGATCCCGTCGAACGCCGCGTTCTTCCGCCGACTCGCCACGTCCCGGCGGCTCATCCTGATGGATCGCCGCGGCTCTGGTCTCTCCGATCGCTTCTCGGCCCCGGACGCGCCGCCCCTCGAGACCCTCATGGAGGATGTTCGGGTGGTCCTCGATGCAGCCGGTTCGGCGCGAACGTCGCTGCTCGGGCTCTGGGATGGGTGCATGATCGCGACGCTGTTCGCCGCCACGTATCCGGAGCGGGTCACCTCGCTCATCCTCTTCAGCGCGGCGCCGACGGGAACTGCCACGGAGGATCTGCCTGGGGGTTGGGACGACGAGCAGTGGGAGGAGTGGCTGGCCAGCATCAGGACCGGGTGGGGCACCCGCTCCTGGACCGTCCAGAACCTCCGATGGCAGTGCCCTTCGCTGTTGGACGACCCGGAGCAGCTCGAGCGATGGATCGCCTTCTCGCGACTCTCAGCCAGCCCGTCCTCGGCGGAAGCGGTCCTGCGGATCGAGAAGGACACCGACATCCGGCACATCCTCCCGGCCGTTCGCGTCCCGACGCTCGTCCTTTCCCGCTCAGGAGACCAGGCTCAGCCCATCGAGGGTGGGCGGTACATCGCCGCCAAGATCCATGGGGCTCGGTTCGTCGAGCTCCCCGGCAACGACGCGGTCCCTTGGGTAGGTGATGCGGACACCGTGCTGAGCGAGGTCGAGGGCTTCCTCGGCCAGAGCACCGGGCGAGGGTCCGGCCCCGAGCGAAGGCTCGGAACGGTGCTGTTCACCGATATCGTCGGGTCGACCGAGCATCTCGCGGGCATGGGCGATGCGGCATGGCGCGAGCGGCTTGCCGAGCACGACCGGATCGCGAAGGACCTGATCGAACGAGGCGGCGGCGACTACGTCAACACGACGGGCGATGGCCTTCTCGCGACCTTCGACGGGCCTGCGGCAGCCGTCCGATGCGCGCAGGCGATCGCTGGCGCGCTCGGGCCGCTCGGGTTAGAGATCCGCGCCGGTGTGCACACCGGCGAACTCGAGATCGCAGGTGACGATATCCGCGGCATCGCCGTCCACATCGGAGCGCGGGTCATGTCGCTCGCCCAACCATCCGAGGTGCTCGTCTCCTCCACGGTCAAGGACCTGGTGGCGGGCTCAGGCCTCGCGTTCGAGGATGCGGGCGAGCACGAGCTGAAGGGCGTACCCGAGCGATGGCGCCTGTACCGCGTGGTGGACTGATGGGCAGGCTGGACGGCAAGGTCGCGCTGATCACCGGCGGCGGGAGCGGGATGGGCCGGGAGGCCTGCCTCGTGCTCGCTCGCGAGGGTGCGAGGATCGCGGCGCTGGACCTCGACGCAGCCGGGCTCGAGGCGACGGCTTCGATGGTGCGCGACGCGGGCGGTGAGATCGCGACCTTCGTCGCCGACGTCGCCGACGAGCGGCAGGTGCGCGAGGCGATCGAGGGGGCCGTCCGGCGCTTCGGCGCCGTGCACATCCTCTACAACAACGCGGGCGTGCTCTGGCGCGACCGGGACGTGAGCGTCCTGGAGACCGACGAGTCGGTCTGGGATCGCGTGATGGCGATCAACCTCAAGGGGATGGTCTGGGTCTGTAAGCACGGGATCCCGAAGCTGATCGCAGCGGGGGGCGGCGCGGTCGTGAACATCGGCTCGACCTCGGCGCTGCTGGGCGACACGATCCCGCAGGACGCCTACACCGCGAGCAAGGGCGCCGTGATCTCGCTCACGCGGAACCTGGCGGTGCAGTTCGCGCCCCACGGGATCCGCGCGAACTGCATCCACCCGGGCTTCACCGACACGCCGATGCAAGGCCGTGCGGACCTCCGACCCCGCGTGGGTGGAGGTCGCGCTCGCCTCGATCCCGCTCGGGAGGCTGGGGACCCCCCGCGACGTCGTGAACGCTGCGCTGTTCCTCGCGAGCGACGAGGCCTCCTACATCACGGGCGTCGAGCTCATCGTCGACGGCGGCAGCATGATCGTGTGATGGGGAGGGAGAGCTGATGGAGGTCCCCGAGACGCGCTACGCGACGACGCCCGACGGCGTGTCGATCGCCTACCACGTCGTCGGCGACGGACCGGTGGACCTCCTCTGGCTCCACGCCTTCATGGAGCCTCGAGGTGCTCTGGGAGCATCAGGTCATGCGCTCGCGCTCGACCGTGATCGCCGGGGCCGGTCCAGGCGCGCACGCGGCGCTACTGTTCGGGGCGACCTTCCCTGAGCGCACGCGGGCGCTCTGCTTGTGGGACCTGTACGCGTGGGCCGGAGCCGCCTTCCGCCCGACCGACCTCGACCTGCTGACAAGGACCTGGGGGACGGAGGCAGCCGCGGCCGCCGCGATGGCCCAGGTCGCCCCGTCGATGGTCGGCGACCGGGACTTCCTCCGCTGGTACGCGAAGGTCCAGCGCCACTTCGTGCCGCCGGAGGCCGCGGCCGAGCTGATGCGGAGCGCTCTGGACACCGATATCCGACCGCTCCTTCGGCGATCCACGTCCCGACGCTCGTCCTCGCGCGCGAGTGGTCCGACCACGAGCTCGATCGCGAGATGGCCTCGCAGATCGAGGGCGCTCGGTTC
>DASWAT010000179.1:0-7891 GCA_036390995.1 Actinomycetota bacterium
AGGCGGGGGTGAGCCTCAGCCCCCGGACGTAGCAGTCGCTCGACGTCACGGCGGTCGCCCGGATGCGGACGCGCACCTCGTTCTTCCGGGGAACGGGAGCTGCGAGCTCCTCGACCCGGAGGACCTCCGGCGGACCGTACCGCGTGCAGACGACGGCTTTCAACTCCGAGTCCCCTCAGCCTGCAGGACCGCGTCCCGCTTCTCCCTCGGCAGGCCCGCCCCGAAGTCGACGACGTTCACGCCCTTGACGAGGAGCCACACGGCCAACCCGACTTCGGCGACGAAGCTCACGGCGAGCCCGGGGGCGCGGATTGCGGCGTAGTCCGGCAGCAGCAGGGCCTGAACGAACCAAATCAGGACGCCGATTCCGTCAAGCAGCAGAAGAACACCCAGGAACCGGGGAAGGGATTTGGACTTGTAGACGAGATAGCCGAGCGGGAACAACCACGTGCCGAAGAACAGCTGGGCCGTGACCCAGCCCGCTTTGTAGACGTTGATGGACAGGTACGCCAGCCCCTCCAGCTGTGCCGCCGAGTAGGCCTGCATGTGGCTGGCCCCGTCCCCCTGCAACATCGCGGATACCAGCGACAATATGCTCGCGCCCTGGATGGCGACACCGACGGCGTTGAGCAGTAGAAAGAGCAACGCCAGGTGCTTGTTGACCGGTCGCAGAAGAACGTAGAGACCCCATGCGGACATGAGGAAGAGGAACCCTGTTATCAACGCGATGACAAGACCCAGACGAAACGACCCCTCATCCGTGACGATCGCCTGGTAGACCTGCTGCGCTTCACCCAGCCCGATATGCCCCAGCGTATCGGCAAGCACGGAAGCCAGGATGTATGCGAGGTAGAAGCCGCCCGTGATCCTGGCTATCTTGTCCTGCGTCAGGTGATCGGTGATGTTGGAAGACATCCCGGTCCTCCTCCCGTCGATGAGGCATGCCGACCGCGATCGATGCCTCGAAGAGGCTGTACGGTCTCTCGCCCGTCGCGGCTCCCATGGTCGACTGTAGCCCTTTGGTGATGTCGGAGACCGGCGCGGGGCTCCCTCGCGAAGTCTGACTCGAGCTATCGACCATCGAGTGCCTACCCAGCGGTTCGGCGATGCGCGGCAACGGTTGTCGAGGACGTAGACCCGAAACAGGGTCTCTACGGCACAGAGCGGGCCGTTCTGGGGGTTTGTACTGCCTGAGCAGCCGAGGAGTTTCAGAGGGCCTTGGCATGGGTCAGTAAGTTGAATCGCGCTGGGGCGCGTGACCAGTTTGTGGCGCGTCACCCGAGGGTGAGCATCTTCTGGACCGCTTGCCTCGTGACCCCCATCTCGCGCGCGATATCGGCCTGTGAGTAGCCTGCGGCCACAAGCTGCCTGATCAGATCGCGGCGTTGCGCCGCCAACTGCTGTGCCAGGTGGGCGTGCTCCAACGCGGCGGCTCGCACCTCGTTGAGGCGGCGGAACGCCTCACGGTCCTTGTCCGCGACTGGCTTGGTTGTCATGCCCGCATGATGACAACCCCTAGTTGTTGTGTCAACCCCCAGTTGTCGTCCTGCTTCACGTAGCGCCAAGAGAGGCCCCTCGTGCCGGGGCGCGTGTGCAATTAGACCCCATGAGGGGAACGTGCGAACGCGCGTCTCTCTATACCCGCTCGTTCACCACGCAGTAGAGGTGCCAGCGCTCGCCCTCCGTCAGGTCATCGAGGTGGGTCGGGCTTCCTTCGGCCAGGTCCAGGCGTAGTAGACGATCGCCGCGAGCGACATGACCTCGATAGCGCTGCCGAGGATGTAGTAGTTCCGCTCGCCGATCGCGCCAGCGATGATGGTGAGGGCGTAGACGACGCTCAGGGCGATGTTGGCGATCCGGTTGACTCCTGGTCGCAGGATGAGTGAGAGGAACACCATCAGGGCGGGGATGACGATATAGGCGGTGACTGCAAGGAGGAACGACTGGTTGATGGCGAACCCACTGATCTTGCCTGCCGCGATGTCGGCCCGGATGTCGGGCCGGTAGAGGCTGAAGAGGTCGACGTAGACGAAGACGAGCAGCATCGACGTCCACAGCGCCGAGATCTTGATCCTCACGTTCACGTTGGACGGTTCGAACTTCGTTCCGGCGGCCATGGGTGGCCCTCCTCCCGGGTCGGTTCCTCGGCGGCTGACGTCATCGCACCGTAGTCATCCGTCGTGGCGTGGCAACGGGTCGTGGGGCCCGAGTGGTCCAGGCATGTTGACCTGATCGCTGGCGTCCCCGGCAAGTGTGTGCGGCGCGTCCGGGGAAGACGGTCGATCAGGCCAACCCAAACCCTACGGCCACCCGAACGCGACGGCGCTCGCGGAGCGGAGGCGACCGGCGCCGATCGGCTCGACGTGGAGCGCCGCACGTCGGAAGAGACCGTGACGCCCGCCGACGCAGAGGAGTAACCGCCTCCGGCGGGTATGAGCTACTTCTTCTTGACCGCGCGACTAACCTTCTTCTCGACCTTGCCGGTAAGGTCCTGGACGGTGCCCTTTGGCCTTCTGCATGGATCCCTTCGTCTGAAGGCTCCTGTTCTTCGTTGCCTTCCCAACCGTCTTCTTGGCGGACCCGACGACCTTGTTCACCTTCGCCTTGACCTGCCTCTTCGTCCCCGCCATCAGATCACCCCCGGCTCGCTCCACCGTTTGCCCAGTCCTGCATCGCGCAAACCGTGCGCTCGTCAGAGTCCCCGGAGGCCCACACCGCCGCTACTTGAGATGCAGACTGACCCCGAAGAGGATCAAGGGCCACAACAGCACCGCAAGGACCGCCGAGGCGATCGGCTTCAGCGCGTCGAGATGCTCGAAGTAGTGGTGTCCAGACGCAACGATCACGCCGATGATGATGTAGATGACGAACAGCGCTACGCTCAACAAGCGGCTCATGCTCGCTCCTTACCCTCTAGCCTTCCGTTCCGCCTGATCGCCTTCGTTCAGCTACGCCTCACGAAGTAGATGATCGCCACCACGATCAGAACAACCACGAGGATGCCGACGATCCCGAGCCCTCCGATGGCCGCAAGCATGTTCCTCCCTTCGACGCCGTACGCGGAGCCTCGGCCTTCGGGCCAGGCTTCGTGCCTTAGTGCCGCTCTCTATTCGCCGGGCCCCGGTCTTGGGCGCGCCCGCTCGGTTAAGACCGCGTGAAGGTCCAGCGGCTCATCCTGGCACATAGCGCGCGCCGGGGCGCGTGAGGCCTCCGTCAGGACAGATCGGGCAGCCGTGAAGCGACGCTCTTCGTGCCTGCGCTTCCCCCCTCACGATCCGCGGACAAGGCTCCACGTAGACCTGTGGTCCCTACGGCGGATCAGTCGAGCGGGTCGGGTTCCCTGAGGGCCTGGAGGGCCCGGCGGGTCGTCTCCACGATCAGCTGCTCGCGCAACCTCGCGAGTTCGGCGTCGGGATCGAACGGGAAGATCCGCGAGGCCTCCGGGCGGTCGCTCCAGGCGTACGCGCTCTCGCCGTGGACCGCGCGATCCGATCCCTCCTCTTCCGCATCCTCGCTCAACCTCAGGCCGACGGTCCGATCCACGATCCGGAGGATGGCCAGGGTCGCCAGGAACGAGAAGCTCATGGTCACCCCGATGGCGACCGCCTGTCGCCCGACCTGGGCGAGGCTCCCGTCGACACCGGCGGCGTTCACCGCGAGGCTCGCGAACGCGCCGGTCAGCAGGGCGCCGACGATGCCGCCGACCATGTGCACGCCCACGACGTCCAGCGCGTCGTCGAGTCGAACGCGGGTCTTCATCTCCACCGCCAGGAAGCACACGAGGCCCGCGACGAGGCCGATCGTGAGCGCCGGCAGCGGAGCGACGTAGCCGGACGCGGGCGTGATCGCCACGAGCCCGGCGACGCCACCGGTGGCGGCGCCGATCGTGGTCGCCCGTCGATGCCGGAAGCGCTCGGGCGCCAGCCACCCCAGCATCCCTCCGGCGGCGCCGAGGTGGGTCGCGACGAATGCGCTCGACGCCAGGCCCCCGGCCGAGAGGGCGCTCCCCGCGTTGAAGCCGAACCAGCCGAACCACAGGATCCCGGCGCCGAGCAGCACCATGGGGACGTTGTGCGGACGGAGGGCGCCGGTCCCGTGATCCCGCCGCCTCTCCAGGTACAGGGCGGCCGCGAGCGCGGCAGCTCCGGCGTTCACGTGCACGACCGTGCCCCCGGCGAAGTCCATGGCCCCGACGCCCGCGGAGCCCAGGAACCCGCCGCCCCAGACCCAGTGGGCGACCGGCGCGTAGACGAGCAGGGACCACAGCGCGAGGAACACCACGTAGCCGCCGAACCGCATCCGCTCCGCGAACGCGCCGGTGATGAGCGCGGGCGTGATGACCGCGAACATCAGCTGGAACGCCATGAACGTCGAGGCCGGCACGGTCGGCGCCAGGGACGTCGGCTCGGCACCCACCCCTCGCAGACCGAGATACCCGAGCCCGCCGATCAGGAGGCCGTGATCGGAGCCGAAGGCGAGCGAATACCCGACGAGCGTCCAGACGACCGAGACCACGCCGAGCGCGATCAGCGACTGCATCATCGTGCCGAGGACGTTCTTGGCCCGTACCAGCCCGCCGTAGAAGAGCGCGAGGCCGGGCGTCATGAACATCACGAGCCCCGCGGACACGAGCACCCATGCGGTGTCACCGGCGTCGATCTTCATCGGTCCCCTTCCCGTCGAGCCTGCGCCATTCAAGCGCCATGAGGACCGATGGAGCGGACCGTTCTGTAACGAGTTCGTTAACCGGTCACGACCGCTCGATCGCCATTTGGCCCAGGGCCCTGCTGCTGCCCAGACCCTGGCCGTGGGCCGCCGCGATGCCATGCTATCTGCGTGTCTGAGGCCCAACCGCGACCGTCCGTCCCCGACCGCGGCGACGCCGACCTGTGTGCGCTATATGCGCTCGTGGGGGTGGCCGGGTCGGCGTTCATCCCCTTCTACGCCCTGTTGCTCCGCGGGCGCGGGCTGTCGGCCGACGAGATCGGGCTGGTGCTCGCGGTCACGGCACTCGCCGGTGTCGCAACCACACCGTTCTGGAGCCACGCGGCGGACACGCGCCTCGGTAGCGTCCACACGTTGCAGATCGCCTGCGCGGCGGCATGTGTGGCGGCACTCGCGCTGATGGCGACGGGTTCGTCGATCCTCGGGATCGCCGTCGTCGCTGCTGTGCTCGGCGCCGCGCAGGGACCGCAGACCGCCATGACCGACGCGCTGACGCTCGCGCAGCTCGGTCCGATGCGCATCACCGAATACGGGACGTTCCGCCTGTGGGCGAGCACCGGCTGGGGTGCGGGCTCGATCGCGTTCGGAGCGTTGTTCGCCGCGGCCGGCCTCCGCCTCGTGCTGCCGGTGTACGCCGCCGGCATCGCGATCTACGCGCTGTTCGTGACCCGCTTCCCGCGGCAGAGACCGGCGGGGCGGGAGCCCGGAACGCGTCTCGGCTCGGTCGGCGAGGCGCTGCGAGCTCCGCGCGTGTTCCCTTTCCTCGTGGGCGTCCTCGTGCTCGCGACCTCGACCCACGCCGCATGGGACTTCGTGCCGCTGCGCATCGTCTCGGAGGGCGGCGGCGCTTTCCTCGTCGGGATCTCGAGCGGCGTCAGCGCGTTCGTCGAGATCCCGTTCATGCGCTCGACGCGGTCGCTCGTCGAGCGCTTCGGTCTTCGGGCTGTCTTCGCCGCGGGCGCGGGCGTGTACGTCGCCGCTTCGGTCGCGTGGGCGGTGGTGTCCGATCCGGTCGCGGTCACCGTCGTGCGGATCGCGATCGGCGTCGGCTTCGGCCTGGTGTACGTCGCCCTGGTCGTCATGACGGGTCGGCTGGTGCCCGAGCGGGTGAGGAACAGCGGACAGGCACTGCTGTCGATCTGCTCGTTCGGCCTCGCGCCGGTGATCGGCGGCGCCGTGGGCGGGTTCGTCTACGAGCACATCGGACCGGCCCAGCTGTTCGCCGCCTCGGCGATCGGGATCGCTGCCGGGACGGTCGTTGTCTACGCGGCCGCGCGGGGGATCGACGATCCGAGCCGGACCGCTGTTTCCGACTGAGCACGAACGGGGGCCGGTCCGGGACGTGGACGGCCTCGAGCGGTACGACGCGGGGGCGGGCTTGGTCCTTGGGGTGCCTGCTCCGCTGGCTCACTCTGCTTGCGACTAGGATGGAAGCCGGTGCCGAACTGAGGAAGCGCGCACGGTGCAACGTCACGCTCCGACACGCCAACGCCGGCCGGTTGTCCCGAGTCGTTCACCGAGCGGTTCAGTGTCTCTTCGCCGGGAGGCCGTCATCGCGCTCATGCTCCACAAGCAACACCTCGCTGTCGGATCCACCGGCGAGGAGGTCCTGCCGGTGCTCGACGACCTCTTGGGACTTCACGCGACGGTCGCCCTCAGCCCCTACCTGCAGCTTCGAGCACGGATGCGGACGTTCGCCCCCGATCAGCTGGACGCCCTGCTCGATGAAGGGCGCGCCGCGAAGCTCGCGTGCATGCGCCGGACGCTGTTCATCGAGTCCGCCGAACTCGTTCCTCTGGTGTTCGCCGCGACGCGGGGGCTCACGGTCCGTGACCGGGAGCGGTTCCTCGCTGCGTATGGTCTGACGCCGCGTCGCTACGAGCGTGTGGCAGAGCGCGTCGCGAGGGCATTGGCCGAACACACGCTGGACGCTTCCGAGCTCCGCGACGCCATCGCGGCGAGAGAGCCGCTCTCCCCAGTGATCATCGTGATGTGCGATCAGGCGCGCCTTGTCCGGTGGAAGGGCAGCGGCGGGTGGCAAAGCGCGCGCCCTAGGTACCGGCGCTTCGAAGAAGCTCTTCCCGACGTCCGGCTGGACACCTGGGAGGAGCACACCGCCGCCCGCGCGCTCGTCGAGTGCTACGTCCGCCGCTACGGACCGGTGAGCGAGAGCGACATCGCGTGGTGGACGGGCTTGCGCAAGACCACCGTCCGTGACGCCCTCGCCACCTCGACGAACCTAGTCCAGGCGACCATCGAAGGGTTGGACGGCGTCTTTCTCATCCACGAAGCCGACGTCGACCCCGCGCAGCGCCCCGCCGCTTCGCCAACCGGACAGGTCTCGCTGCTGCCGGTCCTCGACCCGTACCTGCAGGGCTACCGCAACCGGGAACGATGCGTTGACCCGCCGCTTCTCCCGTTCGTGGTCGATCGGGGGGGAAATACGACGTCGGTCATCCTCATCGACGGTCGCGCAGCGGGCGTCTGGGACTTCGTTGCGAAGCCCTCGCCCGAGGTCCGCTTGTTCTTCTTCGACTCGCTCGACGCCCAGACACGCCGCCGCGTGCGCACGCTCGCCGCCGAGCTGGCCGGGTTCCTGACCGACCACCCGGTCCCTGTGGTAGAGCGCAACCGCATGACACCGCTCACGCAGCGAACCGCGGGCCGGTTCCTCTCTCCGCTGAAGGATCCGCACTGAAGCGTTCGCCCGCTGGTTCGAAACCCCCCGGACGTCCCCCGGCTGGGCGAGTGAAACCTGGCCTCGCTTGATCGGCGTTTCCGCCAGAGGACCAGGTGCCAGCGACGACATCACTCGGAGCCTTCAAGGAGCGACGGGAGATGCGCGGTGGGCGCGAGCCAAGGGCTCGTTTGCCCCGTAGTACATTGGACGGCCCACGAGTAGATGGAGGGAACCGTGAAGCGATATCAGGGAACGGTCATGCTCGTCGTTGCGCTCGCGCTCGTGATGGCGGCCTGCTCGAGCAACAGCAGCCCGACCGGCGGAGGCTCGAGCACGAGCACCGTTCCGAGCGCGACTGCGACGTCGGGCGGGGGCGGAGGCGCCTCGAGCGCCTCGATCACCGCCCAGGGCTTCGCGTTCCTTCCGAACGCCGTGACCGTGAGTGCCGGCAAGGTCACGCTCACCGTGACGAACAAGGACGGTACC
>DASWAT010000180.1:0-2536 GCA_036390995.1 Actinomycetota bacterium
ACCCACACCGGACTGCTTGTAGCCACCCCACGGCGCCTCCGAGGGCGCCGGCTGGGCGTCATTGATCCACACGATCCCCGCGCGGAGCGCCCTGGCCGTGTTCATCGCCTTCTTGATGTCGCGGCTCCACACGGAGGCGGCCAGCCCGTACTCGTTGTCGTTGGCCAGGCGGATCACCTCGTCCACGCCGTCGAAGGGGATGACGGACATGACGGGCCCGAAGATCTCCTCACGGCCGATGCGCATGTCGTTGCCGACGTCGTAGAAGATCGTGGGCGAGACGAAGTAGCCGTCGGCCAGGCGCGGGTCGTCGGGCAGATCGCCTTCGATCGCCACCTTCGCCTCGCCTTTCCCGATCTCGATGTAGCTCTCGACCGTCTTCTTCTGATCCTCGCTCACCAGCGGGCCCATGGTCGTTTCCGGGTCGAGTCCGTCGCCCACCCTGATCCGCCTCACGTTGTCGACCATCGCCTGGAGGGCGTCGTCGTAGATGGACCGCTCCACGAAGGCCCGGGTGCCCGCCGAGCAGATCTCGCCCTGGTTCCAGAAGTTGCTGTTGCACGTACCCTCCACGGCGGCGTCGAACTCGGCGTCCGCGAAGAAGATGTTCGGTGACTTGCCGCCGAGCTCGAGGCAGACGCGCTTCATCGTGTCGGCGCCTTCGCGCATGACCCAGCGGCCAACCTCCGCGGAGCCGGTGAGGCTCACCTTGTCCACTCGCGGATCGTGCACCAGCGCCCCGCCCACCTTGGAGCCGGGGCCGGTGACGACGTTCAGCACTCCTGGCGGCAGGCCGGCCTCCTCGAGGATCCGCGCGATCGCGAGGCCCGTCTGCGGCGTGTACGAGGCCGGCTTCAGGACCACCGTGCAGCCCACCGCCAGCGCGGGTGCGACCTTCTGCGCGGCCATCATCATCGGGTAGTTCCACGGCGGGATGGCTGCGACCACGCCGACCGGCTCCTTCACGACCAGGCTCATCGCGTCGGGCCCGAGCGGGATCGTCTCACCGTGGACCTTCGTGGCCCACCCGCCGTAGTACTCGAACATGAAGGCGACCTCGGTGATGTCCTCTCGCGCCTCGCCGATCGGCTTCCCGGAGTCGAGCGTCTCCATCTTCGCGAGCTGCTCGAGGTCCCTGGAGACGATCTCGGCGGCTCGCAGCAGGACGCGCCCCCGCTCGCGCGGCGTCGTCCGATGCGACCATCCGCCGTCATCGAACGTCCGACGCGCGACCTCCGCGGCAGCCTGCGCGTCCCTCTCCGTCGACTTGGGAACGGTCAGCAGGACCTCGCCGGTCGCGGGGTTGTAGTCGTCCATCCGCTCACCGTCGATCGCGTCGACCCACTTGCCGTCGATGTAGTTGTGCAGTTCCTCAGACATGGGAACTCAGCCTCCCCGTGTTGAACTGCCGTTCAGCCTACACCGGGCGCGTCCTGGCAGGGAAGTCGGGCCGTGCGGGGACAGGGCCTCGCGCAGCTACGAAGGGCTGAGGCTGCGCCACTCTCCGTCGGTCCACTCGGGCTCGCCCTCCACGAGCTCGAGGAGCCGGGGGTAGGCGGCCTCGGTCCGCGGGTCGTGCACCATCTCGAAATAGGAGTCCTTGTCCTCGAAGAGCACGGCGACCACGGCCTCGTCGCCGTCCTCGGAGACCAGCACGTGGCTTCCCCGGAACCCGCGGGAGCCCGTGCCCGCCGGATCCATGAAGTGCTTGACCAGGTCCTCCACCTTGCCGGGCTTGATCCGCATGCGACCGACGGTCCCGAACATCGCCCCTCCTCGTGCTCCGATGCGGGCGAGCATACGCCGGAAGGCCTCTTCGCCGGTAGGCTGCGACGTCAGTGTCATGCTGGTCCGCGAATGGACGTCGCTGTTAGCGAGGCGGCTTGACATAGGAGAGAGGCATGGCGCTCGAGCGATCCGTGCAAGGCGACGGCGTGCGTCTTGCCGTTCGCGAGTGGGCGGGGGACGGCCCGGGCGTCCTGCTCCTCCACGGCCTTGCGAGCTCGTCGCGCATCCGGGACCCCTGGCCCCGAGACTCGCCGGGGCACACCGCCTCGCCGCACCGGACCAGCGGGGGCATGGGCGCTCCGGCAAACCGTCCTCCGGTTACGGGTTCGACCGCCTCACCACCGATGCCGTTGCCGTGATCCGCGACCTGCGGCTCGGCCGCCCCCTGGTCGTCGGTCACTCGTGGGGCGCGTCCGTGGCCTTGCAGCTCGCCGTCCGGAAGCCCCGGCGCGTGGCCGGCGCGATCCTTCTGGACGGCGGATTCTCGAACATGCGCGATCGGATGGACTGGCCGACGGCGCGGCGGGTCCTGGCGCCGCCCGACATCGACGGGATGCCGCTCGAGCGGTTCCTGGAGTGGCCGCGGCGTGCTATGAGCGGGCTTCTGACCGTGACGCCGGAGATCGAGGACGTGTTCCGATCGCTGGTCCGCGTGGACCGGCACGGTCGCATCCACAGGCGGCTGTCGGTCCCGAATCACCTGCGGATCCTCCACGCGATGTGGGCCGAGGACACCGTCGGCGCGCTC
>DASWAT010000181.1:0-13293 GCA_036390995.1 Actinomycetota bacterium
GTGATCGCGATCGACGGGCCCGCCGGGTCCGGCAAGAGCACGCTCGCCCGCAGGCTCGCTGAGACCCTCGACCTGCCATACGTGAACACGGGGTTGATGTATCGGGCAGTAACGCTCGAGGCCTTGCGTCGGAATCTCGACCTGGAGAACGGGAGGGCTCTCGGCGAACTGGCTGCAGGGATCCGGTTCGAGCTCGACCCCAGCGGCGACCCCGCAACGCTGCTCATCGACGGCGAGGAGCCGTCGCCCGGTCTCGCATCTGCCGACGTGGAGCGACACGTATCGATCGTCTCGGCCCACCCGGACGTTCGCCGGGTCCTGCGTGAGCGGCAGCGCCTGCTGGGGCGGAGCGGTGCCGTGATGGAGGGAAGGGACATCGGCTCGGTGGTGTTCCCCATGGCCTCGGTGAAGCTCTACCTCATAGCGCCCGCGCGGATACGCGCAGCTCGCCGGATCCGCGAGCGGGGCGGGGCGGACGGGTCCGAAGGCGTGGAAGAGGCGGCGCCGAAGATATCGGGAGATCTCGCGGGGGCCCTGGCCGCCCGGGACGAGCGCGATGAGCGGGTGAATCCGTTCGTCCCACCCGAGGGCGCCGTGCCGTTGGATACAGAGGGCAAGGACGCCCACGAGGTCTTCGAGGAGGCGCTGTCCCTGGTGCGGGCTCGACTCGAGGGCTCGACGTGAACGCGCGCGTGCCCGTCGTCGCGCTGGTCGGCCGTCAGAACGTGGGCAAGTCCACGTTGGTGAACCGGCTCTTCGGACGACGAGAGGCGATCGCCCATGAGACGCCAGGGGTCACTCGCGACCGGGTGGAGTTCGACGTGACCTGGAGGGGCCGGACCCTCCGGCTCGTGGACACGGGAGGGTTCCGGCACGGCGCGGCGGGCATCGACGCCCTCGTCGTCCGTCAGGCGGAGCGCGCCGCGGAGCAGGCCGACCTGGTGCTCCTGGTGGTGGACGCACAGACCGGGGTCCTGGAGGAGGACGCGATGCTGGCCCGGCGCCTGCGGCGATCGGAGGTCCCAGTGCTGGTGGTCGCGAACAAGGTCGACACCGAGCGGGAGGGATCGGACGCTGCGTCGTTCAACCGGCTCGGACTCGGCGAGCCCGTGGCGGTGTCGGCACTGCATGGGCGTGGCTCGGGCGACCTCCTGGACCGGGTGGTGGCGCTCCTGCCCGAGGGACAGCCCGCGGAGGACGTGGGCGCCGAGCCTCGGTTCGCACTCGTGGGACGGCCCAACGGGGGCAAGTCCTCCCTGTTCAACCGATTGGTCGGTGAGGAACGCTCTGTCGTCTTCGAAGAGGCGGGGACCACGCGAGACGCAGTGGACGCCGTGGTCGGGTGGCCGGACGGGCCGGTGCGGTTCGTGGACACCGCCGGATCCCGGCGCCCATCGAAAGCCCAGGGGCTCGAGTACTACAGCTTCCTTCGAGCCGTCCGGGCCGTCGAGCGCGCGCACGTCGCCGTGTTGGTGCTGGATGCCCGCGAGGGCCTTACCGCGGAGGACCGCAGGATCGCGGCACGTGTCATCGAGCAGGGCCGTGCGCTCGCCATCGTCGCCAACAAATGGGATCTCGTCGAGGAGCGGGATCGCACGTACAAGGACCTCGTGCAGGAGGCCGCCCCGTTCGCGGGGGCCCCCATCGCCCGGATCTCGGCGCTCACCGGGGCCGGCGTGGCCAGGCTCCCGTCCCTTCTCCTCTCGCTCCACGATCGGTGGTCGAAGCGACTGCCAACCGCGGAGGTCAACCGCCTGTTCCTCGCGGCGCAGGACGATCGTCCCCCGCCCGGCGGCGTCCGGTTCCGGTATGCGACGCAGGTGTCAGCGGGGCCGCCGACGTTCGTCCTGTTCGGAGGGCGCAGGCCGGAGCGGACCTACGAACGGTTCCTCGAGAACCGGGTGCGGCGGGAACTCGGATCCGAAGGCGTCCCGATCCGTCTGCGCTTCCGTGCCAAGCGGGAACGCGCGGGACGCTGACGCTCGCGGGATAGCCTCCCCCCGGCCCGATACAATCACGGGCGACGGGCCGTGGCGCAGCTTGGTTAGCGCGTCTGACTGGGGGTCAGAAGGTCGCCGGTTCAAATCCGGCCGGCCCGACCACGATCGGCATGCCGGCGCGTTTCGTCCTTCGCGACCCTGACAACCCATCCACGCCGGTCCCGCCTTCTCAGTCTGAAAGCTCGACGTAAGGTCTGGCCGGCAGCGGGGCCGAGCACCTTTCGATCCCAAGGCGGACCCGACTCTCGACCACAGGGAGACCATCTTCGAAGGTGGAACCGAGGCTTGATATGGGCCGGACGGGAAGGTGGCCCGGGGAGGAAGAGCCCGGGCCACCCTGAGCCGTTACCGAAGGCTTCGGTGCGCATGGAGGCCTCGGTCCGGCAACGCCATAGTGTAGGTCAAGCCGTCCCGGAAGCCCAGTACCCAGGTCGCCCGAGTTCGAGTGATACGGTGCCGGCCATGAAGGGGGACGGCCGGGGGACCGGAGCCACGGAGGCCTCTTCGGCCATCGCCACCGTTCCGAACGCGCTCTCGCTCGCCCGGATCCTCCTGATCCCATCGTTCGTCTGGCTGATCGTCGACCGGGACACGACGTTCGTAGGGCTCGTGCTCTTCGGTGTGGTCGTCTCCACGGACTGGGTCGACGGGGCACTGGCCCGGCGAACCGGACGGGTGTCCGAGCTCGGGAAGATCCTCGATCCCACGGCCGATCGGCTGGCGATCGCGGCCGGGCTGGTCGCGCTGGTGATCCGCGGAGCCTTTCCGCTGTGGGCGGCGCTGCTGATCTTGGTGCGCGACGCTCTCGTCCTCGGCGCGGGGCTCGTGCTGCTCGGCACCCGGCACGTCCGGATCGAGGTCCGGACGGTGGGGAAGGTGGCGACGTTCGGCTTGATGATGGCCATCGGGGCCGTCTCGTGGGGAACGCTGGGGTACCCGTTTCATGCGGGGTTCCTGGCGCTGGGTTGGACGTTCTTCGGGGTCGGTATCGTCGAGTACTACGTCGCGACCGCTCTGTACGCGGGTGACGTGCGAGGTGCGCTCGCCCGCCCGGGTTGACACGCGACCTGGCCTGGCGGACAGGTGGTACGTTCAGGTCCGCGGGGCAACCATGACCGGACGAGGGAGGAGCCGATGGAGTTCCCGGAGGATCTCCGGTACACGAAAGAGCACGAGTGGGTTCGCGACGAGGGCAACGGACGCGTCCGGATCGGGATCACCGACTACGCCCAGGACGCTCTTGGAGACGTCGTGTACGTCGACGTGCCGGAGGTTGGAACCGAGGTCACGGCGTCCCAGGCGTTCAGCGAGGTGGAGTCGACGAAATCGGTGTCCGACGTCTACAGCCCGGTGAGCGGCACGGTGGTCGAGCGCAATCCACTCCTGGACGAGCATCCCGAGCTGGTGAACGAGGCGCCGTATGGGGACGGCTGGCTTGTCGTCCTGGAGAGCGCCGACGCCGAGGCCATCGGCTCCCTCATGGACGTGGCATCGTACCGCCGCTTCGTGGATGACAGCGTGGGGTCGTAGCGCTCGACCCCCGCTCGACGCTCGCGATCGGCGGACGCTGTTGACCCTTCCGATCCGCTGCGATAACTTCCAGTTCCGGTCGAAGGTCGATCCTCGACCTCAACCTCGACCTTGAGGACGAGGTTGGCCCTGAGGAGCGAGCGAGCTTGTACTGCACCCGCTGTGGACATCCGAACAAGGACGGCGCCCGCTACTGCGCGAACTGTGGCGCTCCCCTCCAGGAGGACAGCACCCTCGGCATCACCCCGGTGGAGGTCGAGGAGGAGGGTACGGAGGAGTTCCCGTTCCCCGGAGAGCATCTGGAGGCCGGGCAGGCTCTCCTGATGGTCAAGCGTGGCCCGAATGCCGGCTCGACGTTCCTGGTGGAGAAGGACCTCACCACGGCCGGCCGCAATCCCGACAGCGACGTCTTCCTCGACGACGTCACCGTGTCTCGCCGGCATGCGGAGATCCGCCGACGGGGCAACGAGTTCTTCATCCACGACTCGGGGAGCCTGAACGGAACGTACGTGAACCGGGAGCGCGTGGACATGTCGAAGCTGGCGTCGGGCGACGAGCTGCAGATCGGGAAGTTCAGGCTGACCTTCTTCCAGGCGGAGGGATGACGAGCATGCCCACGCGCAACTACCAGTCCATCGGTGAGGTCCTGGTCTCGGTGAAGACGGAGTTCCCCGACATCACGATCTCGAAGATCCGCTTCCTCGAATCCGAGGGGTTGATCCAGCCCGAGCGCACGCCATCCGGCTATCGCAAGTTCTACGACAAGGACGTCGACCGCCTGAAGCACATCCTGAAGATGCAGCGCGACGAGTACCTCCCGCTCAAGGTGATCAAGGAACGGCTCCTGCGCGAAGAGTCCGGAGAGCCCGAGGAGCCGGAAGAAGGTGGCGCCGAGGAGAAGGAGGGCGAAGAGGAGCTCGCCGAGCCGCCCACCGGCTTGCAGATGTCCTTGGAGGAGATGTCCGCAGCCACCGGCGTGGACAGGGAGCGGATCAAGGAGCTCGAGTCCTTCGGTCTGATCTGCGTGCACGGGCCCGAGTCCGCCAGGTACTACGACGGCGACGACTACATCGTGCTTTCGATCGTGAAGGACTTCTTCCGGCACGGCGTCGAGCCCCGCCACCTCACGATGTACAAGCACTTCGCGGAGCGCGAAGCCGCGTTCTTCGAGACGATCGTCATGCCGCAGCTCCGGCAACGCAATCCCGACGCCCGGAAGCTGGCAACGAACTCCCTGACCGGGCTGGCGAAGGCATCGCGGAAGCTGAAGCAGGCCCTCCTCCGCAACAACCTGCGCCAGTACCTGTCGGCGCCGTAGGGCCCTCGTGAGGACCGCACGCGCTCTGAGGATCCGACGCGCACCGGCGCTCCTGAGCGTCCTGCTGGCGATCGCGGCGGGCGCTCCGGCGGCCGCCGCGATCGCCTCCACCGTCCCTCCGCCGACCCCGGTCCCGGTCCCCGGCGGCGGGACGTCTCCCTCGCCGTTCCCCACGGCGCTCACGACGCCGGCCCCCTCGACGGAGCCGCCGGATCTCGTCGCCCCCTCCGCCGCTCTGGTCGACCTGGACAGCGGCCAGGTGCTGTTCGAAAAGGATGCCGGCGCACGGCGGCCGGTCGCGAGCCTCACGAAGATCATGACCGCGCTCCTGGTACTGCAGCGAAGCCAGCCCAGCGATCTCGTCACCGTCAGCGCCGACGCCGCCGTTCCACGACAGACCGTCGGCGTCTCGCAGCTCGGTCTGCAGGCCGGCGAACGGATCTCGGTCGGCCAACTCCTCTACGCGCTGCTCCTCCAGTCCGCGAACGACGCCGCGGTGGCCCTCGCCGAGCACGTCTCGGGATCCGTGGACTCCTTCGTCACGGCCATGAACGCGCGGGCCAGGCGACTGGGGCTCCGCAATACGCGGTTCGCTTCGCCGAACGGCCTCGACGACACCGGATACTCCAGCGCGCTCGATCTGGCACGCCTCACGCGGGTCGCCTACCGCGATCCGCTGTTCGCGCAGGTGGTGGCGACGAAGTTCGACGACATCCCCTCGCCTGGAGGGGAGCCCCGGGTGGTGCAGAACCGCAACGTGCTGCTCTGGCTCTACCCAGGCGCGATCGGAGTGAAGACCGGCTACACGAGTGCCGCCGGCTTCTGTGTGGTCGCCGCGGCACAGCGGGCGGAGCTCCGTCTGGTTGCCGTGGTCCTGGGTGAGCCGGGCGAGCCCTTCTCGGCTGCGGCCGAGCTGCTGGACTTCGGATTCTCGGCGTTCGAGCGGCGCCAACTCGTTGAGGCGGGAGAGCGGTTGGGGTCCGTCCAGATCGACGGGCGGGCCGTCCAGGCCGCGGCGGGCGCCCCGCTGGAGGGGCTCGTCCCCACCGACGCGCAGGTCCGTCGAACGATCCGACTCCGCCCGGGGACGGCGTTCCCGCCTCCGGTCGGGGAGCGCATCGGGTCGGTGGTCGTGGTGGCAGGCGACCTGCGGCTCGGCACGGTCCCTTTGGTGGTCACCGACGTGCCTCCTCCGCCCCCCCCGGACCCCGGGCCGTGGTGGTGGAGGGCCGGATCGGCCGTCGTTCGGGCGGCGGGCGGGCTGCTGTCGGGGCTGTTCGGCTGATCCCTCTGCTACGATCGACCCGGATGTCGGAGGTTGCCAGCGTCTTGTACGGGCGCGAGGACATCCGCCGGCGGACCTGGGAGCTCGGCCGCACCATCACCGGGGACTACGAAGGGCGTGCGCCCGTCCTGATCTCGGTCCTGAAGGGCGGCTCGGTGTTCCTCGCCGACCTGATCCGGCAGGTGTACCTGCCGGTCTCGGTCGACTACATGTCCCTCTCGCGGTACGGAGGGGCGGCCGAGTCGATGGGTCGCGTCCGGATCGTGAAGGACCTCGACGACGACATCGGCGGCCGCGACGTCCTGGTCGTCGAGGACATCGTCGACACCGGGCTCACCCTCTCGTACCTGATCTCGGTCCTGGAGTCGCGGCAGCCGGCCTCCGTGGCCGTCTGCACGTTGCTGGACAAGTCGGTTCGCCGGATCGCGCCGGTCGAGATCAGATATCGGGGGTTCGATTGCCCCGATGTCTTCGTGGTCGGCTACGGACTCGACTTCCAGGAACGCTTTCGGAACCTCCCGGACATCCTGGCCGTGCACGACGTGGCCGCCCTAAGCGGGAACCCCGACCTGCTCCTCCCGTATCTGGACGCTCCCGAACCGCCCTTCGAGCAGCCATCCGGGTAGGTTGCCGGACCATGAGGGCAGGGCTAGTCTCGATAGCTGAGTCATGATCGAGATGAGCCTGGCCGGCGTGCGGATCGAGCTACCGACGAACCAGCCCATCGTGCTCCTGCGCGAGGCGGAGGGCGAGCGCTTCCTGCCCATCTGGATCGGCCAGGCGGAGGCTGCGGCGATCGCCCTTGCCATGCAGGGCGTCGTGACTCCTCGGCCCATGACGCACGATCTCCTGAAGAACATCCTCGAAGAGATGGCCGTGCAGGTACAAAGCATCGTGATCACCGAGCTCCGCGAGGGCACCTTCTACGCCACCATCCACATGCAGCGCAACGGGGCTTCGTTCGAGATCTCCTCGCGCCCCTCCGATGCGATCGCCCTGGCCGTGCGGATCCAGTGCAAGATCTTCGCGAACGAGGAGGTCCTGAACGAGGCCTCCATCCTGATCCCGAGCGGGGACGACGAGGAGGAGGTCGAGAAGTTCCGGGAGTTCCTCGAGAACGTGAACCCCGAGGACTTCGGCTGATCGCGCCTTGGCCGCCGTCCGGCCGCCTCACCCGTAGAGGATCTCCGTCACCCAGAACGCGTGACGCCCGCACGTGCTCTTCCCGGCCGTCCTTATCACGCCGATGCCGACCCACCGAGCCCGGGTGGACAGGAGGATCCTCCGATGTAGGGCATGGCCCATGAGTCCCCGGTGGACCTGCCAGAGCGTCGATCCGCATCCGACGACGCTGCCTCCCCAAGACCATCGGAACGGCGCGAGGGCCTGGGACAGGTTCGACACGTCGAAGAGCTGGTCGCGCTGGATCATGCGGCGCGTGTGAGACCTCGCTGTGTCGGACAGGCGGAGGTTCAGCTTCACCGGCCGCAGGTCGTGCGCCGCACGGGAGCGATCGAGCATCGTGAGGAGTCGGGTTCGATACGAGCGGGCTGCCGCAACCGTGGGCAGGGATACGAGGAACACCATGAGCGTGGTTGCGAGCAACGCGGCCGCCACCCGCCGCGGTGTCGCGTGTCGATCGGAGCCCCCGGCGACGCCCACGGGGGCGCATGGTACCGCATCGGTCAAATCGTGCAGAGCCTCCGGAGGCGACGGCCGGCCGCCCTCCCGGATGATTGACACCGCCACGTGCCAGAACTAGCCTTGCGACGTCCGCGTAATTACGGAGTTGTCATGGCCGATCAGGGTTATCGCGTCCCCGAGGTGTGTCGGATCGTCGGGATCAGCTACCGGCAGCTGGACTACTGGGCCCGGACGGGGCTGGTACGTCCATCGATCAAGGACGCCCAGGGCTCCGGCACGCAGCGGCTGTACTCGTTCCAGGATCTCGCCACGCTGAGGCTCATCAAGCGGATGCTGGACTCGGGTGTGAACCTCCAGCAGATCCGCAAGGCGATGGGCACGCTGAAGGACCTCAAGGAGCCGGCGCTCGGCACCACGCTGGTCTCCGACGGCTCCCGGATCTACTCCGTGGAGTCGCCCGAGGCCGTCGTGGATCTGCTGGCGAAGGGGCAGGGGGTCTTCGCCATCGCCGTGGACAGGGTATGGACCGAACTCGAGGGGACCCTCGCGAAGGCGAGCAAGAAGAAGGGTCGCGAGGTCGCTCGGGCCGGAGGCGCGTGAACGCCACGGCCGGGGGCGCCGCGCTGACGGCCCTCAAGAGCGATTCCGTGAGGTTCGCTCATGCCTCCGAGCGGCAGTTCGCCCGGCTCTTGGACTTCTACCAGATCGAGTGGGAGTACGAGCCCACCTCCTTCGATCTCGAGTGGGACAAGCAGGGCAACGTGATCCAACGATTCACGCCTGACTTCTACCTGCCCCAGTACGACCTCTACATCGAGATCACCACGCTGAACCAGAAGCTCGTCACGAAGAAGAATCGGAAGATCCGCAAGCTGCGCGAGCTCTACCCGGGCGTGAACTGCAAGATCTTCTACCAGCGCGACTACCTCTCCCTCGTGACGAAGTACGGGTTGGAGGACGTCTCCGGCTAAGGCGGCCGCTCCGCCCCGGCCCGAAGCCGCAAGCACGTGGCATCGGTAGGATTGCGGACGGAGCCATGAGGTTCGCGCCGCATACCGACGACGACGTCCGCCAGATGCTGGATCGCTGCGGCGTCGATTCCCTCGACCGGCTGTTCGCCCAGATCCCCCCCGCGCTGCGTCTGGGGCGGCCGTTGGACCTCCCGGAGGGGGTCTCCGAGATGGAGATCCTCGACGACCTCCGTTCCCTGGCGACCCGGAACCGGAGCGCCGACGACCTCGTGTGCTTCGCCGGCGGGGGCGCGTACGACCACTACGTCCCTGCCGTCGTGTGGGCCCTCGCCGGGCGGTCCGAGTTCTACACCTCCTACACGCCCTACCAGCCGGAGCTGTCGCAGGGCGTCCTTCAGGCGTTGTTCGAGTATCAGTCGATGATCTGCGAGCTCACCGGCCTGGAGGCCTCGAACGCCTCTCTCTACGACGGGGCGACGGCCCTGGCCGAGGCGGTGAACCTGGCTCGATCCACGGCTGGTCGCGACCGTGTGGTGGTCTCGGCGGGAGTGGATCCGCGCTACGTCGAGACGCTGCGGACCTACGGGAGGGGGGCGGGATACGACCCGGAGGTCTTCGACGCGACGGAAGGCCGGGGCGGTGCTCCGCCGGTCGGCCCCGACGTCGCCTGCGTGGTCGTCCAGCACCCGAACCGGTACGGGTTGTTGGAGCCGGTCCGGGAGCTGTTCGACGCCGCGCGTGCCGGTGGGGCCCGCACCATCGAGGTGTTCGACCCGCTCTCGCTGGGGGTCCTGGCGCCGCCGGGGGAGGTGCGGGCCGACATCGCCGTCGCGGAAGGGCAGGTCCTCGGCAACCATCTGAACTTCGGCGGTCCGTACCTGGGGATCATCGCCACGCGGCTCGACGACGTCCGCCGCCTCCCCGGCCGGATCGTCGGCGAGACACTTGATGTCGATGGCAAAGTCGGATACGTCCTGACGCTACAGGCGCGTGAGCAGCACATCCGGCGCGAGAAGGCGACCTCGAACATCTGCACCAACCAGACGCTCATGGCGATCGCCGCCGCGGTCTACCTCGCGTGGCTGGGTCCGCACGGCCTCATCGAGATCGGCCGGCAGTGCGCCGCGAAGGCCGCGTACGCCTTCGAGCGGATCACCGAGGTGGGCGGCGTCGAGCCCATGTTCCCGGGTGGGCCGTTCTTCAAGGAGTTCGCGGTCCGGCTCCCGCGCCCTGCGGGTGAGGTCGTGGACGCGCTCGTGGATCGGGGCTTCTTGGCCGGGGTTCCGCTGCCCGACGCGGACGGACACGGCCTTCTGGTTGCGGTCACCGAACGCCGGACCCGCGACCAGATCGACGCGCTCGCTGAGACTCTGGCGGAGGTGCTCGCGTGACGGGCGCTCCGGTACGCACCCAGGGCCCCCCGGCGGGGGAGGGCACCCTCACCGACCTCTCGAGACCGGGACGCCGAGCCTTCAGCTTCCCCTCGTTGGACGTGCCCGAGCGACCCATCCCCGAGGAGCACGCGCGGGGCGATCCCGCCGCCCTCCCCGAGGTCGCGGAGCGCGACCTCGTCGCCCACTTCACGCGGCTGGCCCAGCGCAACTACGGGGTGGATACCGGGGTGTATCCGCTCGGCTCGTGCACGATGAAGTACAACCCGAAGATCGCTGAGGCCGTCGCGGGGCTGCCGGGGTTCCAACGCCTGCACCCCCTCCAGCCCGAGCGGACCGCGCAGGGAGTCCTCGAGCTGCTCTGGAGGCTGGAACGCGCCCTGTGCGAGATCACCGGGACCGCGAGGGCGACCCTGCAACCACCGGCCGGCGCTTGTGGTGAGCTCACCGGCCTGCTCATCATGCGAGCACACCACACGGCGCAGGGGAACCCCCGCACCCGCGTCGCGATCCCCGACTCCTCGCACGGGACGAACCCCGCCAGCGTCCGCCTCGCTGGGTTCGAGGCCCTCCACATCCCCTCGGACGCCCGCGGCCTCGTGGACGTCTCGGCGCTCGAGAAGCTCCTCGACGAGGACGTCGCCGGGTTGATGCTCACGAACCCGAACACCCTCGGGCTGTTCGAGGAGGAGATCGAGCGCGTCACGAAGGCGGTCCACGGCGTCGGTGGTCTCGTCTACTACGACGGGGCGAACCTGAACGCGATCCTCGGGCGGACCCGCCCCGGCGACATGGGGTTCGACATCGTCCACATCAACACGCACAAGACCTTCGCCACGCCGCACGGCGGGGGAGGCCCGGGCGCTGGCCCCGTCGGCGTGAGCGAGGAGCTCGTGAGGTACCTGCCGGATCCGTTGGTGGAGCGCAGCGACGACGGAGGCTTCCGGTTCGAGCGCGGACGATCGGAGTCCATCGGCCGCATGCACGGCTTCCACGGCAACGTCGGCGTCCTGGTCCGCGCGTACGCGTACGTGTTCCTCCACGGCCATGACGGGCTGAAGGAGGTCGCCGAGCGGGCCGTCCTGAACGCGAACTACTTGGCTGCGCTTCTCCGCGACGTGTTCCCACTCGCGTACCCGGGCCGGCCGATGCACGAGTTCGTGGCCACGGCGCGTCCCCTCAAGGAGCGCACGGGGATCAGGGCCATGGACGTCGCCAAGCGGGTCATCGATCTCGGCTTCCATCCATCGACCGTGTACTTCCCGCTGGTCGTGGACGAGGCCATGATGGTCGAGCCGACCGAAACCGAGACCCGGGAGACGCTCGAGGCGCTGGCCGCCGCTATGCGCCGCGCGGCCGCCGAGGCCGAGACCGACCCGGAGCTCCTGCATCAGGCGCCCGTCACGACCCCGGTGCGCCGTCTCGACGAGGCGCGGGCGGCACGCCAACTGAAGCTGCGCTGGTAGAGGCGCGGGCAGAGGTCCCCGTCCCCCTGTCCCCCAGGTGGGGGACTAGTCATTTCCGACTACCGCGGGCTCAATCGCCGCTTCCCGCCGCCCGATACCCGGGGTGACAACAAGCAACGCGGTCCCAGATGCACCAGCGTCCGCAGCCCCTCTGAACCCGGTCCGTCGGGCTCTGGGGCCGCGGCTCCCCGGGACCCGGGTCGGGAGGCTCGAGATGGACGTACGTGCGGAGCGGCGGGGGAGCGTCGGCGTCCTCGTCGTGCTCCTTGCGGTGCTTCTCGTGGCCGGCATGGCCCCGGATCGCGCCATGGCCGGGCAGATCACCCGGCGGGAGCGCATGCTCTCGTTGACGAACCAGGTTCGCGAGAAGCACGAGCGCTCGGACCTGAGACTGAACATGCGACTGTCCCACTACGCGAAGCGGCACAGCATCGCCATGGCGCGAGCGGGCTCCCTGTTCCACTCGGACACGAGCGCCCTGATGCAGGCACTCCGTCCCTACCACTGGGCGATCGGTGGCGAGAACGTGGGCGTCGGGAGCTCGGTGGAGGGTCTGCAGGATGCGTTCATGCGGAGCAAGACACACCGTGACAACATCTTGCGCTCCTCGTTCGAGCACACCGCGATCGGGATGGTTCGGATGGACGGGAAGCTCTGGGTGACCGTGGTCTTCTACGGGTGAGCCGGGGGGCGCACCCACCTTCAGGCGGTACCGCACATGGAACGACCCGGGCCGATCGGCCCGGGTCGTTCTCGTTGCTGCCCTCCCGAGATCGTTACGCTTCGACATCACCCTTCCGGCGGCGGCTCCAGAAGAGGAGCCCACTTCCGGCCAGCAGGAGCACGAGGGCCAGGCCGGCCAACGGAACCACGCCTTCTGCTCCGGTGAAGGCGATGCCGCTCGGCGGGGTCTTGGTCACGACGGCGCCGAGCACCACGTCGACCGAGGCCTTGTCGTCGTCCTTCACCTTGGTCCCGGTCTCGTCCGAACCCTCTGCGGTGCCGACGTTGTCGATCGAACCGGTCTGGTCCGGGATCACGTAGTCGGCGGTGCAGGTCTGACTCTGTCCGGGGTCGAGCGACGCGATGTCGCAGATGTGGCCGATGACGTCGTCGTCCACCGAGATGTTGTACAGCGTGACGTCGCCGGTGTTCGTGACGACGTAGGTGTAGGTGATGGTGTCACCGGGCTCCCCCGAGGTCGGGTCGGCCGTCTTCACGATCCGGATGGCCGGGTGGATGATGTCCACCAGGTGGGTGTCCGTGTCGGAGACGGTCCCGTTGGGGCCGGTGCCCGTGGCCGTCGCCGTGTTCGGCAGCGGGTCAGGGTCGGACTGGGTCACGACGTGCGCACACGTGTAGTGCCATGTCTCGCTCGGCTCCAGGACGTCATCCTGATCACCGCCCGACTTCGATCCCAGCACCGGCGCCGCGTTGCAGATCGGGTCCGTCACGGTGATGTTCGTGAGCGGGGTCGAGGTGGTCAAGCTGACATCGAACGTGTAGGTGATGGTGTCACCCACGTGAGCCAGAGCTGGCCCGCCTTTCACGATCTGGATCCCCGCCGGCGTCGGAGGCGGCGGAGGGGGAGTGGCGATGTCGTCGTTGGTGATCGTGCAGGTCTTGTGCTCACCAGCGGCGATCGTGCCGGTGCAGTCAGCCGAGTAGCTCGCCGCGTACCCGGTGGG
>DASWAT010000182.1:0-3553 GCA_036390995.1 Actinomycetota bacterium
TCACATGTGACATGCTCTGCACATGTCGAAGATGATCCAAGTCAGGAACGTCCCGGATCGGTTGCATCGCGAACTCGCACGTCGGGCGAAAGCGCGGGGCCAGACGCTCACCGACTACATCCAGGAGATCCTCAAGCGGGAGGTCGCTAGGCCGCCGGCCTCGGAGGTCTTCGACCGGATCGAGGCGCGGCCCGCGGTGAAGCTCGGAAGGCCCGCGGCCGACCTGATCCGGGAGGAACGGGCGGCTCGGGAGGCGTCCTGAGGGTCGTCGTCGCCGACGCGTCGGCGCTGCTCGAGTACCTCCTGGTCACGGAGGCGGCGAGTGCGGTCGGGTCGATCCTCCGCCTGGGCGACGCCGACCTTCACGCACCCGCGCTGTGCGATGTCGAAGTGGTCGCGGGTCTGCGCCGGGCGGTGCTCCGGGGATCCCTGTCCGACCGCCGCGCCGCGGAGGCGGTCGAGGACTACCTGGACCTGCCGTTGACCCGGCACGGCCATCAGGGCCTGCTCGGGAGGATCCTCGAGTTGCGCGCGAACTTCTCCGCGTACGACGCCACCTACGTCGCGCTCGCGGAGACCATGCAGGCCGAGCTGCTGACCTTGGATGCGCGCCTGTCGAGCGCTACCCGAACGCACACCGCGATCGGCGTGGTCCCCTGAGGCCTCGGCCGACCTCTCGAACACGCCGTCGACGGGGTCCGACACCGATGATTCCCACACCCTCGACCCGTCTACCCTGGCGATGGGACCGGACGACGCACGGAAGGTGGATGGAACATGAGGAAGCTGGTCGTCATCGAGTTCCTGTCGCTGGACGGGGTGTACCAGGCACCGGGAGACCCGAACGAGGACACGGAGGGCGGTTTCGAGCACGGCGGGTGGCAGCGGCCGTACTTCGACGACGTGCTCGGCGCCGCCGCCGGGCAGGGGATGGCCGAGACCGACGCGCACCTGTTCGGCAGGAAGACCTACGAGATCATGGCCGCCTACTGGCCGAACGCGCCGGCCGACGACCCGTACGGCCTGCACCTGAACCGCGTGCAGAAGTACGTGGCCTCCCGGACGCTGAAGAGCGTCGAGTGGCAGAACACCACGCTGCTCCAGGGCGACGTGGCCGAGGAGGTCGGCAAGCTCAAGGAGCAGCCCGGCAAGAACATCTCGGTCCTCGGCAGCGGGAACCTCGTGCAGACCTTGATCGAGCACGACCTGGTCGACGAGCTTTCGCTGGCCGTGTACCCGATCGTGCTCGGCAGCGGCAAGCGGCTGTTCCCAGAGAGCGATCGGACGAGGAGCCTGCGCCTGGTCGACTCGAAGACCACCACGACGGGCGGCCTACTGCTCACCTACGAGCCCGCCCGATGAGCGAGCCCCACGACGTCCGGAAGGAGGACCGATGAACCTGAACGGCATCCTGATCGGGTCCGAGGATCCGAAGCGGTTGGTCGACCACTACACGAAGCTCTTCGGCGCGCCGGGGTTCGAGGAAGGCGGTTACACCGGCTGGCAGCTCGGGAGCGGCTGGCTGACCATCGCGCACCACGACCAGGTGACGGGGAAGAACGCCCACCCCGGCCGGGTGATCTGGAACGTCGAGACGCCCGACGTGCGCGCCGAGTTCGAACGCTTCAAGGCGGCCGGGGCCACCGTGGTCCAGGAGCCGTACAACCCGGGCGCTCCCGAGGAGGGGCCCGAGATGCTGATCGCCACGTTCGCCGACCCCGACGACAACTACTTCCAGCTCGTCAGCCCGATGCCGTCGATGTAGCTGCCTCACCCCGAAGGAGACCGATATGCGCAAGGTGATCGTGAACGAGTTCATCTCGCTCGACGGCGTCGTCCAGGCGCCCGGCGGGGCCGAGGAGGACACCGACGGGGGCTTCAAGCACGGCGGCTGGCACATGCCCTACATGGACGAGATCGCCCAGGCGTGGGTGCTCCGAGGGATGGCCGAGATGGGAGGCCTGATCCTCGGCCGGACGACGTACGAGATCTTCGCCGGCTACTGGCCGACCGCGCCCGAGGAGGAGCAGGTCGTCGCCGAGCCCCTGAACTCGGTCCCGAAGTACGTGGCCTCGACCACGCTGACCGAGCCGCTCGGGTGGCAGAGCTCGAGCCTGCTGAAGGCCGACATCGCCGAGGCCGTCGCCGAGCTGAAGCAAGGGGACGGGAAGGACCTGCACGTGATCGGCAGCTCGAGGCTGGTGCAGACGCTCGCCGACCACGACCTGGTCGACGAGTACCGGCTGATGATCGACCCGCTCGTCCTGGGCGAGGGCAAGCGCCTGTTCCGGGACGGCGGCCCGAGCAAGGCGTGGCGACTTCTCACCAGCGAGGTCACGACCACCGGCGCGATCCTCGCGACCTACGCCTCGGCGGAGGGAACGCCGTGAAGGGCGGACCCGGCAGCGTCGAGGAGTACCTGGCCGGCCTTCCGGCCGACTCGCGAGCGGCGCTCGAGCAGCTCCGCGCCACGATCAGGACCGCGGCGCCCGATGCCACCGAGGCGATCAGCTACCAGATGCCGGCGTTCAAGGACCACGGCCGCGGGCTCGTGGCGTACGCCGCGTTCAGGGACCACTGCAGTCTGTTCCCGATGAGCGGGAAGGTGATCGAGGACCACAAGGAAGTGCTCGGGCCCCGAGTCACCGGGAAGGGGACGATCCAGTTCACGGTGGACGAGCCGCTGCCGGCCGCCCTCGTGAAGAAGATCGTCAAGGCCCGGCTCGCGGAGAACGCGGCGCGGAGGGAGAAACGGCGATGACGCAGGTGAGCGCGGGGATCACGGTCTCGCTGGACGGCTACATCACCGGGCCGAACGACGGACCGGGCCGGGGCCTGGGCGAGGGCGGTGAGCGACTGCACTACTGGGTCTTCGGGGGCCCGTGGAGCTACGACGAGGAAGCGCGCGGCGAGCCGACCGGCGCGGACAAGGAGTACTTCGACCAGGCGGTCGCCCGCATCGGCGCCGTCATCGGCGGCCGAGAGACGTACCGGGCGGCGGACGCGTGGGGTGGCTCGAACCCGTGGGGGGTGCCGTTCTTCATCCTCACGCACCGGCCGGAGGACGAACCGTCGGGCGCCGGGTTCACTTTCGTGAACGGGTTGGACCAGGCCATCGCGCAGGCGCGGGAGGCAGCCGGGAGCAAGGACGTGTCCATCATGGGCGGGGCGCACGTCATCCGCCAGGCGCTGGGAGCCGGGTACGTGGAGGAGCTGTCGATCTCGATCGCGCCGGTCGTGCTCGGCGGCGGGAAGCGCCTGTTCGAGGGCTTCGAGGAGACGGTGAGCCTCGAGCACGTGCGCGTGCTCCAGTCGCCGTTCGCGACGCACATCACCTACCGCGTCGTGCGCTGATCGTCAGGAGGTGGGTGGGACCTCGACGACGCGCCCATCTTGGAGGCCGAAGTCCCATACGTCGATGGCCGGTGGCTCGATCCCGAGCGTGGTGAGGACGGTGCAGATCTGGCTCCGGTGATCGGTCCCGTGGTGCAGGACCTGGGCCAGGCGGATGCTCACGGGGGCGTGGGTCTCGGATCCGTCGTCGCGGTGCCGC
>DASWAT010000183.1:0-14621 GCA_036390995.1 Actinomycetota bacterium
GTCTCCTTCATCCCAGGCGGCGAGCCTGACCCGCTCTGCGGGGCCGGTCGCCCGGGCGCCTCAGCCGCCGATCATCGACATGCTGCGGTCGGGCTGGACGAAGTCCGGATGGTTGATGCGGTGGCCCGACCACTTCCGCCAGACGGCCGCACGGATGAGCACTTCGAGCTCCTCGTCCGACGCTCCTGCGCGGAGCGGTCCCCGAAGATCGGTCTCCTCCAAGGCGAAGAGGCAGGATCGGAGCTCACCCTCGGCCGTGAGCCGCAGCCGGTTGCACGTCTCGCAGAACGGCTGGGTCACCGACGCGATCACGCCGATCCCGCCGGGCGCGCCGTCGGTGAACCGGTAGGTGGTGGCCGGCTCGCTGTCGGCGCCGTCGGCCTCGAGCGGGAAGGCCCGGTCGATGGCCTCCACGATGCGTGCTGAGGGCACGACCTTCGCCCGCTCCCAGGCGTGCTCGGCATCCAGCGGCATGTACTCGATGAACCGGACGACGTAACCGGTCTCGCGGGCCCACCGAGCGAAGTCCACGACCTCGTCCTCGTTCGTACCGCCGATCACGACGCAGTTGATCTTGACCGGGGTCAGCCCTGCGGTCTCGGCGGCGCGGATGCCGTCCAACACGCGCTCCAGCGCGTCGCGCCGGGTCATCTCGGCGAACCGGTGGCGCATGAGCGAGTCGCACGACACGGAGACCCGGTCCAGACCGGCCCGGGCCAGGGGCTCGGCCAAGCGGTCCAGGAGCACACCGTTGGTCGTCATCGAGATGTCGAGGTCGGGGCCAGCCTCGCGGAACATCCCGATCAGGGTCGGCAGGTCCGCGCGGACCGTGGGCTCGCCCCCGGTGACCTTCAGCGACCGCACCCCATGGCGGACGAACACGCGAAGGAGCCGCGTCAGCTCTTCGAAGGTGAGGAGCTCGCGCTTCGGCAGCCAGGTAAGGCCCTCGGCCGGCATGCAGTAGGTGCAACGGAAGTTGCAGCGGTCGGTGACCGAGATCCGCAGGTCGTCGGCGACGCGTCCGAAGGTGTCCACGAGCGGACCTTCCGCCGGCGTCGGGGTCTTGGGCGCCTGCCAGTCGTCGATGCGCATACGAACCCTCAACCTACCCGAACTGCGTGTGGACGGCTATGCCTGGTCATCGGCGGACGCCGGCAGGAGGGAGCGGAGGGTGTCCATGGCGGCTTGCAGGGCATCTGCTCGCCGGGCATCTCCCGCCATGCTGCGGCCCACCGCCGAGCCGAGGAGGAACGTCGACAGCGGCGTGATCCGGCGCTCCACGCTGTGCGCCACGTCACGAGCAGCGGCAAGGAGCATGCTCGTTTCGCGCTCGCTCAAGGTGTCCTCGCCCAGCGCCTCCGCCAGCTGGTCGATCCAGGCGTCCATCGTCCCCTCCTCGTTCGGCTCCGGGCATCCACGTTAGTACGCGGCCCGACTCGAGGTTCTTCCTCCCGGGCGAGGTCCCCCTTACTATAGTGCGCCGCTAAACGTGTAGTGCTATAGTCACCGAAGCTCGTGGGGATGCAGGGGGTCCGCCAGGGATGGATCGGGTCACACGCCGCGACTTCCTGAAGGTCGCCGGAGGAACCGCGGCTGGGGTCTTGGTGCTCGGACAGGCCGGCCTCGCGCTCCGGCGGTTGACGCCGGTCATGGTGGCCAATCCTCTGGAGTCCTATCCCGACCGCGACTGGGAGAGCGTCTACCGGGATCAGTACCGGTACGACGACTCGTTCGCCTACGTGTGTTCGCCGAACGACACGCACGCCTGCAGGCTTCGAGCCTTCGTCCGCAACGGCGTCGTGGTCCGGGTCGAGCAGAACTACGACAGCGGGAGGATCTCCGACTCTCTCGGAAACAAGGCATCTGCCCACTGGAACCCGCGTGGGTGCCCGAAGGGCATGACGATGCAACGGCGTGTGTACGGCCCCTATCGTCTCCGCTACCCGATGCTGCGCGAAGGGTGGAAGGCGTGGGCCGACGACGGCTATCCGGCGCTCACCCCCGAGCTTCGGGACCGGTACCGGTTCACCTCCCGGGGAACGGATACGTTCGTCCGGGCGCGGTGGGACGACGTCTTCCGCTACATGGCCGGCGCGATCGTGGCCACCGCGAAGCACTACAGCGGCGAGGAGGGCGCGAAGCGCCTGGCGGCGGACGGTTACGAGCCCGAGATGATCGAGGCCGTCGAGAGCGCCGGCACGCGGACGATCAAGATGCGCGGCGGGATGGGCCTGCTCGGGGTCCTCGGCAAGTACGGCATGTACCGCTTCAACAACATGCTGGCCCTGCTGGACGCTCGGATCCGCTCGGTGCCTGCGGAGCAGACCCTCGGCGGTCGCAACTGGTCGAACTACACGTGGCACGGTGACCAGGCCCCGGGGTTCCCGTTCGTCCATGGGCTGCAGAACGCCGACGTCGACTTCAACGATCTCCGCAGCTCCGCCCTCCACGTCCAGGTGGGGAAGAACCTCGTCGAGAACAAGATGGCCGACTCGCACTGGTTCCACGAGGTGATGGAGCGCGGCGGGAAGATCGTGGCGGTTTGCCCCGAGTACAGCGCCCCAGCCAGCAAGGCCGACTACTGGATCCCGGTCCGCCCCCAGACCGACGCCGCGCTGTTCCTCGGCATCACGAAGGTCATGATGGATCACGGATGGTACGACGCCGACTTCGTGAAGCGGTTCACGGACCTTCCGATCCTGATCCGGACCGACACGCTGAAGCGGCTGGACCCGGCCGACGTGTTCCCGGGTTATGACAAGGGGCTGAAGGCCGACGGCCCGAGCTTCGCCGAACAAGGGCTCCTGCCCGAGGACTACGATCGTCTGCAGGACTTCGTGGTGATCGACTCGCGCAGCGGGAAGCCCGTGGCACTCACGCGCGACGACGTCGGCGAACGGATGGCCGTGGACCCGGAGCTGGGCGGCCGTCACCGGGTTCGCCTGGTCGACGGGACCACTGTGGAGGCCATGCCCCTGTTCGAGGCCTACCGGCTGCACCTGCGGGACTACGATCTCGACACCGTCGCCGAGATCACCCGCTCGCCGAAGGACAAGATCCTGCAGCTCGCCGAAGATCTCTGGACCATCAAGCCGGTGGCGATCCACATCGGCGAGGGGATCAACCACTGGTTCCACGCCACCGAGGCCAACCGGGCGTTCCACCTGCCCCTGATGCTCACCGGCAACATCGGGAAGCCCGGAGCCGGCTGCTACGCGTGGGCCGGCAACTACAAGTCGGCGCTGTTCCAGGAGATGCCCTGGAGCGGTCCGGGCATCAACGGCTGGTTCTACGAGGACCCGTTCGCCCAGAACCTCGACCCGAACGCCTCGCCGAAGGCCATCACGTACGTCAAGCACGCGAAGGGCGAGGAGCCGGCCTACTGGAACCACGGGGACGTGCCGCTGGTGGTGGACACGCCGAAGTACGGCCGGAAGGTCTTCACGGGGACCACGCACATGCCTACACCCACGAAGATCCTCTGGTTCACGAACGTGAACCTGCTGAACAACGCGAAGCACGCATACGACATGCTGTTCAACGTCAATCCGAAGATCGACATGATCGTGTCGCAGGACATCGAGATGACCGCGTCCTGCGAGTACGCCGACGTCGTGCTGGCCGCGAACTCGTGGATGGAGTTCGAGGGCCTGGAGGTCACGGCGTCGTGCTCGAACCCGTTCCTGCAGGTGTGGAGGGGCGGGATCAAGCCGGTCGGCGACACGAAGGACGACATGGCCATCATGGCCGGGGTGGCGAAGGCGCTCACCGACCTGACGGGTGATCGCCGGTTCGCGGACCACTGGAAGTTCGAGCTCGAAGGCAAGCGCGAGGTCTACCTGAAGCGGCTGCTGGGCGGTTCGGCCACGACCGCCGATCTCGATTACGACACGCTGATGTCCGGCGGCTACGGCGAGCCAGGGGTGGCCCTCATGATGTTCCGCACCTATCCGCGGATCCCCTTCTACGAGCAGATCCACGAGAGCCAGCCGTTCTTCACCGATACCGGCCGCCTCAACGCCTACTGCGACATCCCAGAGGCGATCGAGTACGGGGAGAACTTCATCGTCCACCGCGAGGGGCCGGAGGCCACTCCGTTCCTGCCGAACGTCATCGTCTCGACGAACCCGCTGATCAGGCCGGACGACTACGGCATCCCGCTCGACGACGTGGGCTGGGACGAGCGGACGGTCCGCAACGTGACGATGGCCTGGGACCAGGTCAAGCGGACGAAGAACCCGCTGTGGCAGGAGGGGTTCCAGTTCTACCTCGTCACGCCGAAGCAGCGACACAGCACGCATTCGCAGTGGTCGGTCACGGACTGGCACTTCATCTGGTCGAGCAACTTCGCCGACCCGTACCGAACGGACACGCGCCAGGCCGGCGTGGCCGAGCACCAGGTCCACATGAACCCGCAGGCGGCGGCGGAACTGGGGATCCGGGACGGTGACTATGTGTGGCTCGACGCGAACCCCGCGGACCGGCCGTACCGGGGCTGGAAGGCCGACGACCCCCACTACAAGGTGGCCCGGCTGATGCTGCGGGTGAAGTTCAACCCCTCCTACCCGTACGACGTCGTGATGATCAAGCACGCCCCCTGGATCTCGACCGAGAAGACCGTCCGGGCCCACGAGACCCGGCCCGACGGCCTGGCACGGTCCGAGGACACGGGCTACCAGGCCAGCTTCCGGTACGGCTCGCATCAGTCGCTCACCCGGGACTGGTCGATGCCCATGCACCAGACCGACAACCTGTTCCACAAGTCGAAGGACGCGATGCATTTCCTCTTCGGCTACGAACCTGACAACCACGCCGTGAACACCGTTCCCAAGGAGACCCTGGTCAAGGTGACCTTCGCCGAGGCCGGCGGCCTGGGTGGCGCCGGCACGTGGACGCCGGCCACCACCGGGCGAAGCCCCGGCGGGGAGGATGCGCAGATGCTCGCGTACCTGTCCGGCGCGTTCGTGAAGAAGGTGCGGCCGTGAGCCCCATGAAGGACGCCGACGCCGAGGACCCGCTCGAGATCGTCGGCGTGGTCCTGGACCGGCCCATGGACGCCGACGCGATCGACGACATGGCTCGGACGTTCGTGGAGGAGTACGTGCTGCTCGGCTGGTCGCCCGAACGGATCCTCGCCATGTTCCGGCGGCCCTACTACGGCGGCGCGCACGACGCCTACGAACGCCTGGGCGAGCCGCGGATCCGGGCGTTGATCGAGCAGACCATCGAACCGGTGGAGGGGTGAGCCGATGCCCAGCGTCTACAACTGGCAGCTCGGCCGAGACATGACCTATCGGTTCGACCCCGCGTACCCGAAGCGGCAGTTCGCGTTCGTCTTCAACATCAACCGCTGCCTGGCCTGTCAGACGTGCACGATGGCCTGCAAGTCCACGTGGACGTTCTCCGAGGGCCAGGAGTACATGTGGTGGAACAACGTCGAGACGAAGCCCTACGGCGGGTACCCACAGGGTTGGGACGTGAAGCTGCTCTCGCTCCTCGAGCAGGCCAACCCGGGCGGACAGGTGTGGGACACGCGGCGAGCCGGCAAGCCCGGCACCGTCTACGGCGAGTTCATGGGCAAGACGGTGTTCGAGGCGGCGGCGGGCGCTGGCGGCAAGGACCAGGCGATCGGCTACCTTCCCACGGACGAGGAATGGCGATCGCCGAACATCCACGAGGACACGGCGAAGGGACCGAAGGGTGTGCCCGGCGCGTACGGGAAGGGCACCTCGCTGCCCGAGCACAACACCTGGTTCTTCTACCTCCAGCGCCTCTGCAACCACTGCAGCTACCCCGCCTGTCTGGCGGCGTGCCCGCGCAACGCGATCTACAAGCGACCCGAAGACGGCATCGTGCTGATCGACCAGGCGCGTTGCCGCGGCTACCGAAAGTGCGTGGAGCAGTGCCCGTACAAGAAACCCATGTATCGGGCCACCACGCGCGTGTCCGAGAAGTGCATCGGCTGCTACCCGCGCGTCGAGGGGACCGATCCGCTCACCGAGGGCCTGCCGATGGAGACGCGGTGTATGGCCGTCTGCCCCGGCAAGATCAGGATGCAGGGCCTCGTCCAGGTCGATCCGGAGACCGGCGACTGGAAGCACGATCCGCAGAACCCCCTCTACTACCTGGTGAAGGAGGCGAAGGTCGCGCTTCCGCTCTACCCGCAATTCGGGACGCAGCCGAACGGCTACTACATCCCACCACGGTGGGTCCCCCGCGAGTTCCTGGAGCAGATGTTCGGCCCCGGGGTGGACCACGCGATCGAGCAGTACCTCGCTCCACCGCGCGAGCTGCTGGCCGTGCTGCAGCTGTTCCGCGCGACGCAGCGCATCATCTTCCGCTTCGAGATCGAGGAAGGGCCGAAGGTCCGCAACGTGGTGATCGGCGGCAAGAGGTGGTCGATGTACGACGACACGGTCGTCGGCTTCGATTCGCAGGGCAACGAGGTCGCTCGCCTCCCCGTCATCGAGCCCTTCTACGTCCGCCCGAAGAAGTACCCGAACGGGATCTGAGGTGAGCGACATGCGCGACGCCGCGATCGACGTCCGACCCGGTCCGGTGGTACAGGCGAACCAGGCGCTGGCGCGGAGCGCGGGGTTCCAGCTGGGCTCGCAGCTCCTGGCGTACCCGACGCCGGCGGCGACCGAGCAGCTCCTCGGCGAGGACCTGCCCTTCGCCGAGGCCGTGACCGGATCGCTGCCCGAGCCCGTGCGGGAGTCGATCCGCCGGCTGCGGGCGGCCCTCGCAGATCTGGACCCCGATCTCCTCGAAGGGGAGTACCGGCGGATCTTCTCCCACGTCCACTCCGCGGACTGTCCGTTGTACGAGACCGACTTCATCGCGAAGGACGTATGGCGGCAGAGCCAGGAGCTGGCGGACCTCGCCGGGTTCTACCGGGCGTTCGGCATGGAGGTCGAGGGGGAACGCCCGGACAGCGCGGCGGTCGAGCTGGAGTTCCTCCACGTCCTTGCGTTCAAGGCCGGATGGGCGCTGGCGCGCGAGGAGGCGGACCACGCCGAGGTGTGCGAGCGCGCCGAGGTGGCCTTCCTCCGGGACCACGCCCTCCGGTGGATCCCGAGCCTCGTCGAACGCATCGCCGCCATCGCAGGAGGTGGCCCGTACGGGGCGGTGGCGGCGTTGATCCGCGAGCTCCTGCTCGCCGAGGCCGGTCGCCGCGGGCTCGAGTTCTCGACGGGCGCGCAGCCGGCGACACCGGACCCGGAGCTGGTGGCAGCGGAGGGCGCCGGGCTGTGCGAGGCGGACACATGAGCGTCATCCGAGCGATCGCGCGAAGGAAGGGCACCCTCGCCGTCGTCGCGATGCTCGGGCTGGCAGGGGTCCTGACGGTCACGGGGACGCGGCTGGCGGCCTCGCAGGGGACGGTGCTGACGGCGCTGCGCACCGACCAGGAGGTGCCCGTGCACCGCCCGTGGGATGCGTTCTGGAACGGGATACCGAAGGTGAGCATCCCGCTGTCCGCGCAGCAGATCACGCCACCGATGGGCGGCCACCGCTGGTCCCTCGCCGCGCGCGCCGTCCAGGACGGCGAGCGGCTCTACATCGAGCTCGAGTGGGCCGATCCCACGCCGAACCGTTCGGTGGGTACCCCACAACTGTTCACCGACGCCGCGGCGGTGCAGTTCCCGGCGGTGGCCAGCCGGCAGGTCCCGGCGTTCTGCATGGGCGATCCCACCGCCACCGTGAACATCTGGCAGTGGAAGGCCGCGTGGCAGGCGGACCTGAACCGTGGGTTCCAGGGCGGCGTGAAGCATCAGTACCCGAACGCCCACGTCGACGAGTACCCGTTCCACGACGATCCGACCTTCTATCCCGGACGGTACGTGGGGAACCCGTTCTCCCAGATCGATCGGACGTCGGCGGTGGACAACCTCGTGGCGGCGGGGTTCGGCACGCTCACACCGGACCCCACGCCGGTCGTCCAGGGCTGGGGGGCATGGCGTGAGGGAACCTGGCGGGTGGTGTTCGAGCGCCCGCTCCAGGTCGGCCGACGAGGCAACGTCGAGCTGGGAGCCGACGACTGGACCGACGTGGCGTTCGCCGTGTGGGACGGCGCCGTCGGCGAGCGCGACGGGGTGAAGTCTGTGGCGAACTTCGTGGCGCTGAACGTGTCCCCGAAGGCGCTGTCGACCTCCTCGCATTTCCCGTACTGGCCGGCGCCGTTCTTCGTGTTCCTCGCGGTCTGGGTCCTGTTCGCGTGGATCGTGGTTCGCGGACCCTCCTCCCGGAAGGAGCCGGCGCCATGATCGTGCAGGAGCGTGCCGGGTCCGGGCGCCTGGCCCCCGCCGGGCCAGCCGCCTCGCCCAGCGCCGCCTCCGCGGCGATCCGATCCGACACCTGGCGATCGGCGCTGCAAGCCATCCTGGCGCTTCTTCCCGTGGCCGCGCTGACCGAGCTCCTGCTGATCCGGACCTTCTACCGGGTCGGCATGTACATCCCCAAGGAGGGGCCCTTCCGGCTGGTCTACCACGTGCTCACGGGTATGGGGTCCTTCGCGCTCAACCTGTCTTCGCTCCTGGTGGCAGCGGCACTGGTCCTGTTCGCCGCGCAGGCGTGGCGCTCGGGGAATCGAAGGGTCGCCACCGCTCTCGGGGCATTCTTGGCGGTCTCGCTGGTGCTCCTCGCGATGGGCACGTCCGACCTCGGCCCCACGGCGCGGCTCGCCTTCGTGCTTGCCACGATGGCCGTGGCGTGGCCTTTCCTTCGGAGCGGGGCCGGGCGATGGCATCGTCTGGCGGTCGCCGGAGTGACGGGGTCGTTCCTGCTGTCCTCGTACGCCGGGTTCGTATCCGACGCCGGACGCCTGTTGCCGACCGCTCGCGGCCCCGGCGGGCTCGTAGGTACGCAGCTCGCCGCCGAGGCGCTCGTGGTGGTGACCGCGTTCCTGCTCCTCGCGGCGTGGCTCCGTTCCGACCGAGCGCGTGTTCGGCCGTTCCTACTGGGGCTCGGACCCGCCGCGGCGCTCGTGTTCCTGTGGCGCGCCAACGGAGCGATCACCGGTATCCTCGTGCTGTGGACGGCGGGTCTGCGGCTGTACCTGCCGATCTGGCTGTACGCCGCCGCCCTGTGGGCCTTCTCGACGGCGGCCCTGGGATGGATGCCGGCTCACCGGCATCGAAGTTCCGGATCGGTCCTGCTGCTGGTGGCGGGGATGCTCATGGGGTCGACCTACGTGCAGGGGTTGGCCCTCGTAGCGCTCCTGCTGCTCACTGACGGGGTCGCGGTCGGCGGCCCGGAGACCTTCGGCGGGTCCGCGGCTCATCTGTCGATCCGCCCCCGATCAGCGGAGTAAGCAGCTCGTCCAGCGGTGCGATGCCCAGGTCATGGATCTCGATCGGGCGATCCATCCATGCGGCGATCTCGCGCGCCTTCGTCTCGCGCCCGGGGTCCGGATGTTGCCGGACGAACAGGATCCGGGTGAGGTTGCCGAAGTAGGTGTCCCGCAGCCACGGGAACCGGTCCACGCCCAGACCGCGGACGACGGCTCGATCCCAGTTGTCCACGAGCCAGTCGGTGAGGAAGTAGATCCCGATGTCGTCGGCGAACCGTCGGTACAGCTCGCCCGCGTACCACTGGAAGCAGTGGAACCCGGCCGGCCGGACCGCGGGGTGATGCTCCAGGACCTCGTCCAGGCGCCCCCCGGTACCGCAGTCCCCGTAGACGACGATGACCCGGTCGTAGCGCTTCGTGAGCTCGGTCAACTTGCGATCGACGGCGGGAGCGATGTCGAGGGGCGTCATGTGCAGGTCGCTTGAGATGCCATGGACGTCCGCTTCCCACCCGTGCTGCTCGATCAGGGCCGCGGTGTCCCGGGCGACGGCACCGCAGGCGAGGAAGGCCACGCGGGCGCCCGTGGTCGTCATCTGGTGCGGACCTCATCGAGCGGAGGGAACGCGAGGTTGCGGATGAACCGTTCGTTGAAATCGGTTCGGCCCGAGAGCTCGAGGTACTCGATCAGGTTCGGCAGGTCGAAGGCCATCTCGCGTTCCCGGAAGGACACGAGAGCCATCTTCGCCCCTTCGCTGGCCGTGTTGCCAACGGCCCGGATCCGCTCCACGGCGACCGGCGGGACCAGTCCAAGCACCCGCGCGCTCTCCGGGTTGATGTAGGTCCCGAACGAGCCGGCCAGCAACACCTCCTCGAGGTCGGCGGGCCCGATGCCGAGGGCGTGCATCGCCACCTCGATCCCGGTCGCGATCGCACCCTTCGCCGACTGGAGTTCCCGGATGTCGAGCTGGGTGAGCAGCACATCACCGGTCAGCGCGAACGCCCGGACGCCGTCACGGTCCACGAGGCGCTCGGCCAACGGGTGCTCGGCGAGTATCGCCTCGTCGCGCGGGCGAAGGATGCCGTTCTCCCGCACAAGGCCGGCCAGCCGGAGCTGCGCGACGACGTCGACGAGTCCAGACCCGCAGATCCCTCGCGGTTCCACGTCGCCCCCGACCACCTGAAGGTGCACGCCGCCCTCGTCCAGCACCACGCCCTCGATCGCGCCCTCCGTGGCACGCATGCCGTGAAGGATCTGCCCGCCCTCGAAGGCCGGGCCGGCGGGCGCGGCCGTGGCCACGACCCGGCCGGCCGAGCCGCACACGATCTCGCCGTTCGTCCCCACGTCCACCAGCAGGCGCACGCGATCCTCGCGCGCGAGACCCGTGGCGAGAACATCGGCCGCGATGTCGGCGCCGACGTAGGCTCCGATCGAGGGGAACAGCACCACGCGGCCGTCGGGGTGGATCTCGAGCCCGATGTCGGCCGCTCGAAGGTCCTGTGGCTCCAAGAACGTGGCTACGAACGGCGAGACGGCGATCGAGCGAGGGTCCACGCCGAGGAGCAGGTGAAGCATCGTGGCGTTGCCCACCACGACCATCTCGACCACGAGCCCACGAGCGACGCCGGCGGTGACGCACACGCTCTCGACGAGCCCGTTCACGGTGGCGAGCGCGGCCGTACGGAGATCGGCGAGGCCCTCCTCACCGGTCATCGCATGTCCGATCCTCGCGATCACGTCCGCTCCGAAGGGGGCCTGCCGGTTGATGGTGGACTCCACCGCGGCCGCTGCGCCAGAGCGCAGGTCGACCAGCGTCGTGACGACCGTGGTGGTGCCGACGTCCACCGCGATGCCGAACATCCGATCGGTGGTATCGCCGCGCTCCACCTCGATCATCCGGTCTCCGACGACGGTGGCCGTGAGCGGGCCGCCCTGCGCCGCGATGGCGGCGAGATGGGGAAGGAGGGAGGGTCGCCAGGTCACCTCGAGGCCCTCGTCAAGCAGGGCGTCCCGGAGCCGGCGGAGGTGACTCCGGGGGTGCTCGAGGGTGGGCTCGACCAGCTCCAGCCTGAACTTCCGCGCGTTCGGCTCCAGCAGCACGAACCGTCCCACCCCCATGGTCGCCGCCTTCGGGGTCCGCAGGAGACCGGGAACCTCGCAGGTGGTGTCGGACCACACTTCCGACCGGCAGGACAGGCGCCAGCCGCCGGCGATCTCCTCGGCCGACAGGTGCCGATGGTCTGCCGCGGTCGGCTCCGCGAGACCCTCCACCACGCGGACCCGGCACTTCCCGCAGGTGCCGCGGCCGCCGCAGGTCGACTCGACCGGCAGCCCCGCCCAGTGTGCCGCGTTGAACAGCGACGTTCCCGACGGCACGCGGGCGGCCCGGCCGCTCGGCAGGTATGTGATCTCGAGCTTCCTCATCCGGGTTCACCGCCGGCAAGGAGGGAACCGAATGATAGGGATGGCGGCGGCTCCGTGCCATGGGATCCGCCCGGACCCCCGTGACCGAAGGTCAACCGAGCGGCTTGTTCGGACCGGGGTGGAGCCATATCGTTCGTACTCGAACGATATGGCGGGCGGCGACGCGATTGGAGATCCGGGCGGGGTCGTCCCGATGCCGGAGCGGACATGCCCGAAGTCCTGATCCTTGGCGCTGGGGTCATCGGCACCTCGATCGCGTTCCATCTCGCGTCCCGCGGTGTGACCGATGTCGCCGTTCTCGACCGGGGATCGGTGGGAGAGGGGGGCAGCGGCCGCTCCTCCGCGCTGATCCGGATGCACTACACCTTCGCTCCGGAAGTGCGTCTGGCGGTGACGAGCCTGGAGTACTTCCGGAACTGGCGCCACATCGTGGGGCGTCCCGGGACCTTCCGGCAGACCGGATTCGTCCGGCTCGTTGGGCCGGGCGAATCGGAGCGCTTGTGGCGCAACGTGGCGATGCAGCGCGAGCTCGGGGTGGAGGTGGAAGTGGTCGCGCCGGACGGGCTGCGCGCGCTCGTGCCCGGCTGGAACGTGGACGACGTGGAGCTGGCCGCCTACGAGCCGGGCTCCGGTTATGGCGACGGCGCCGCCACCGCCGGCGACTTCCTCGCGCGCGCTCGGGAGATCGGGGTCGACTACCGGCCGTCCACTCGGGTCCGGTCCATCCGGATCCACGACGGCCGCGTGGCCGGTGTGGAGACGGACCGAGGCGCGGTCGATGCGCCCGTCGTGGTGGTGGCGGCCGGGCCGTGGTCTCCACCGCTGCTCTCGTCCGCCGGTGTCGGGCTGCCGATCGAGCCCGAGTTCCACGTGGTGGCGGTCCTTCGGATGGGAGAGGGATCGGGCGATCCCGGTCTCGCGTGCATCGACTCGGTCACGGCCACGTATCTCCGCCCCGAGGGGCAAGGACTTGCCCTGGTGGGCGACTTCTCCGGCGAGCGCGGATCCGACCCGGACGCGTTCCCCGATCGGGCGCCGGAGGAGGCACTCGTGGAGCTGGTCGGCAGGGCGTCACGCCGTGTGCCGGCGCTGGCGGAGGCAGGTCTGGCAGGCGGGGTCACGGGTGTCTACGACATGACCCCGGACGCCCGGCCGCTCCTCGGCCGGGTCGGTCCGGACGGGCTCCTGGTGGCGGCCGGGTTCTCGGGCATGGGGTTCAAGATCTCACCTGCCGTGGGCCTCGGCATGGCCGAGCTCATCCTGGACGGCGAGGCTCGGTCCGTGGACCTCGCGTCCTTCGATCCGATGCGGTTCGAGCGGGGGCGCCCGATCGAGGCCGAGTTCGAGTACGCGCAGGACTGATCCGGGTGGGTCGGCCGACGGCGAGCCAACGGAGCGTCGAGCGCGCGTCGGGGATCGCGTGGGAGGATCACCCTATCGAGGAGCGCGAGGTGCCGGAGCCCCTCATGGCCGCCGACCAGTCGGAGCTCGAAGAGGCCGCTCGCCGGGCGGTCGCCGTCCGGGGGATGTGACGTGCGGCCCCGCGCGTCCGCGCGCCTGTACTACCTCGCGGCGCGCCTGTGGCTCACCGCCGCCGGGCTCGCGCTGCTGCTCCCAGCTTCGGCCAGGCGGGGGATCTGGCTGCCGCTGCACCTTACGCTGGCCGGCGCCGTGACCGTGTCGATCAGCGGCGCCATGCAGAACTTCGCCTCGGCGTTGACGGCCACCCCTTCCCCGCCCGCGTCGGCGGTATGGACGCAGTTCACGCTGGTGAACGTCGGCACGGCGACGCTCGCGCTCGGGTATACGGGCGACCACCCGGCGCTGCTCGAAGCCGGCGGCGCCGCCTTCCTGGCAGGGATCGCGACGCTGGGCTGGATGGTGTGGCGCGCCTGGTCGAAGGCGGTCAACCGCCGCCACCGGGTTCCGATGGCGATGTACGGCTGTGCCGTCCTGTCCTTGTTGGCGGGAGGGACGATCGGCGCGCTGATCGGCGGTGGCGCGGTGAAGGACCCGGTGCTGTGGCTCTCGCTACGCCGCGCGCACATGACCGTCAACGTGCTCGGTTGGGTCTCGCTCACGATCGCCGGCACGCTCGTGACGCTCCTGCCCACGGTGTTGCGGGTCCGGATGCCGGCTTGGGAAGGTGGCTCCACGGCCCTGGTGTTCGCCGGTGGCGTCGCGATGATCGCCGCCGGCCTCGCGCTCGACTCACGGCCGGTCGCCGCGGTGGGCGGCGTGGCGTACGCGATCGGCGCGGTGAGCCTGCTGCGGCTGGCCGGCCGGGCGCTGGGGGCCCCGCGGCGGTGGCCGGTTCCCGTGTCCGCGAAGCACTTGGTCGCGGCGGCACTGTGGTTCGTCGGCGGCGCATCTGCGCTTGCGGTGGCGTTGATCCGCGGCATGGAGGCGTTCGACGCGTTCCGGCAGGTGTACCTCGTCGTCTTCGTCGGGGGATGGATCGTGCAGACGCTCCTCGGTGCGTGGCTGTATCTGTTGCCGATGGCCACGGCCGCCCACCCCGACGATCGCCGCCGGTCGCTCGCCGGCGTGGAGTTCGGAGGAACCCTCCAGCTCGCGGCGCTGAACGGTGGCCTCGTCGTCATGGTCCTGCGGGCCGGTGGCTGGGTGTCGGATCCGGTCGGTGCGGTCGGCGTGGGACTCGCCCTCGGTGGAGCAGCCCTCGCGTTGTTGAAGGCGTGGGCGTTCAACCTGCTCGGCCGGGCCCCGGTGCTCTCGGCCCGCCAGCTCGATGTCTGGGGTGCCTAGCTCCCGGCGGGTCCCCGGCTCGCGCGTGTCTGGCAGGATAGGACCCATGGACGCGCCGCTCCGTGCAGCCGTGGTGACGGTCTCCGACGGCGTGACCCACGGCACGCGGGCCGACGAGTCGGGGGACCTGGCCGAGGAGCTGCTC
>DASWAT010000184.1:0-24661 GCA_036390995.1 Actinomycetota bacterium
CCAGCTGCACCGAGGGCCGTACCCCGGCACGTTCCGCCTGCCGCACCGTTCCTCCGATCGCGGGACCGGGCGGCGATGCTAGCAGGCTCACCGGCGGGGATGCCGCTGCCAGTCTTGCCCGTCCCGCGAATCCCGAGCCCCTACCACGGCGGCCGCCCAGAGGAGCGCGAGGACGACCACCAACCAGACGAGCGCCATGCCGGTCACGGGATGCGGACGGGCTCGGAGCCCGGCGGGTGCGGCGTCCCCGCGCGGAGTCGCTCGCCGAGCTCCACCAACCGTGCCCCCAGTGCGACCCGCCAGCCCGCCCAGCGGTGCCTGGATCCACGCGTCTCACGCGCCGCCAGCGCGCGGAGGTCCCGGACGCGCTCCCTGGCCATCTCCGCTCCCATCTCCGTGGGGAACATCGCGTCACCTCCCGACTCACGACCGGTCAGCCCGGCATCACGCCCTGTGAACGCTCTCGGTCCGTCGAACGTGAGAACGCCCTGTGGTAACCGTCTTCTGGCCTTTCGGCGGTTGCAACACCAGCCGAGCCCATGTAACCTGTCAACCTATATCGGTGGTGTACCATGCAATCCATGGAGCGGACCAGGCACCCGGACATGACCCCCCCGGCACCGGGGGACCTCGAGCTCGTGCGGAGCTTCCTGTCGCTGCACGATCACCAGGGCGACCTGGACACGAGCTTCCCCCCGTCCGCCCAGAGCCTCCGATCCTTCCTCGTCGAACGCGGCCTCCTGGACCCCGCCGAGCGGGTGACGGAGGCGGAGCTCGCCTCGGCGCTCCGAGTACGCGAGGCCCTTCATCACATGGTGGCCCTCCGAGGTGAGGGCAAGGACGCCGCCGGCGACGACGTGCGTGAGATCGAGCGAGCGGCGAGCGAGGCTGCCTTGCGGCTCCGGTTCGGGGGGGATCGGCCCCGGCTCGAGCCCGCCGAGCGCGGGGTCAAGGGGGCCATCGGCCGCGTCCTCGCCGTGGCCTTCCTCGCTCGGATCGACGGTTCCTGGAACGGCCTCAAGGTCTGTGCGAACGAGACCTGCACGGCGGTCTTCTTCGACCGGTCGAAGAACCACTCGGGCAGGTGGTGCTCCATGCAGTCCTGCGGCAACCGCAACAAGGTTCGGGCGTGGCGCGAGCGGCACCGGACGGCCGATGGCGCAAGCGCTTGAGCTCCCGCTGGTCGGCGGCGGTGGCGAGCCCGTCGACCTGCGGAGGACGCTGAACTCCCACGGCTTCGTCGACCTTCCCCCGATGCAGCTTGCGGAGGACGGCCGCTCCCTCGATCTCACCCTCGTCGCGGCCCGGGCGGTGCGGACCCTCCGGATCGGTTCGGGGCGTGACGGGCACGCCGCCATCACCGTGCTGGGGCCGGCCGTCTCCTCGGCCGTCGGCGGCGCCCTCCTCGCCTCCGTGCGCCACGTGCTCCGCCTGGACGAGGACCTCTCGCGCTTCTACGAGCTCGCGACCGGCGACCCAGACCTGGCCTGGGTGGGGGAGGGTGCGGGACGGATGGTGCAGAGCCCGACCGTGTTCGAGGACGTCGTGAAGACGATCTGCACGACCAACTGCACGTGGTCCGCGACCGTTCGGATGGTCCGGGCCCTGGTCGAGCATCTCGGGGCGGCGACACCTCGAACGCCGGGGGGCTTGCCCGCCCACGCCTTCCCCACCCCCCGAGCCATGGCCGAGGCGGGCGAGGCCTTCTACCGTGACACCGCGAGGGCCGGATACCGTGGCGCGTACCTGATCGCGTTGTCGCAGGCCGTCGCCGGCGGGGAGCTCGACCTCGAGGAGCTCCGGGATCCCGCGATGTACGACGCCGAGGTCGAGCGCCGGCTCTTGGCGCTCCCGGGGGTCGGACCCTACGCGGCCGCCCACATCATGATGACGATCGGCCGCTACCACCGGCTGATCCTCGATTCCTGGACCCGGCCGACGTACGCGAAGCTCGTCGGGAGGAAGGCCGTGAAGGATGCGGCGATCCAACGCCGGTTCCGCCGGTTCGGCCCCTACGCGGGGCTGGCGTTCTGGCTCTTCCTCACCCGGGACTGGGTGAGCTGAGCCACCGGGGCGCGGGAAATGGTTGTCCCGCACCGGTGGGCGGGAGCATACTGCCACGGGCCCCGGGGCCCGGCAGGTATCCGTCCGTGATCGAAGAGCGAGCGATGGCCGTTCCGTTATGGCGAAGTTCCCTCGTCGCGCCCGTCGCCTGTGGGCCTACTGGCGGGCGGAGCAGCGCACGCTCCGCCAGGGCTTCGTGGCGCTCTTCATCAGCTCGGGCGGCGACCTCCTCGCGGGCCTAGCCCTCTCCTTCATGACCGACTCGCTCCAGCGCCTCCCCGGCTTGTTCCTCTTGATCCCCGCGGCCATCGGCATGCGGGGCAACATCTTCGGGGCTCTGGGCTCGCGGCTGGGAACCGGCATCCACTCCGGTCAGTTCGCGCCCTCGCGAGAGCGGACGAGCTTCCTCGGCCAGAACGTGATGGCCTCCGTGTTCCTCACCCTGGCCACGTCCCTGTTCCTGGCCGCAGCGGCCCGGACGGCCTCGGCCGCGTTCGGGTTCACGACCATCTCGATCTGGGACTACGTCGTCATCTCGGTCGTGGGGGGCGTGCTGGGCTCCCTCGTCGTCGGGGGGGCCTCCATCGCCATCGCGATCTGGTCCCACCGCCGGCGGTGGGACCTGGACTCCGTCTCTGCTCCCCTGGTCACGGCGATCGGCGACATCGCCACGCTGCCGGCCCTGTGGGCCGCCTCGTACCTGGTGCGGATCCCGTACATGACGTTGAGCGTCGGCATCGTCGTGGCTGCGATCTGTCTGGCCGGCATGGTCCGAGGTCTCCTCACCGATCTCCCGATCGCCAGACGAGTGGTGCGGGAGTCGATGCCGGTCCTGTTCCTGGCAGGCACGGTGGACATCGTGGCCGGGGTCGTGATCGAGGCCAGGATCGAGCGCTTCCTGGCCTTCCCCGCGCTCCTCGTGCTGGTTCCGCCGTTCCTGGAGGATACGAACGCCCTCTCGGGGATCCTCTCCTCCCGGCTGGCTTCCAAGCTGCACCTCGGTGTGCTGGAGCCGAGGGTCGTGCCGCAGCCCTTGGCGCTGGTCGACGTGTCGATCAACTTCGTGTTCGCGGTGTCCGTCTTCTTCATGGTGGGGCTCTCGGCCGAGATCGTGAGCCTGGCCACCGGCCGGGCGAGCCCGGGTCTGACCACGATGCTCGGGATCAGCCTCACCGCGGGGTTCCTGGCCACCATCGTGTCCTCGGCCGTGGCCTACTTCAGCGCCATCGCGACGTACCGGTTCGGATGGGATCCGGACAACCACGGGATCCCCATCGGATCCAGCGTGATGGACCTCGTGGGCACGCTCTGCCTGGTGGCGGCTATCCTGTTGTTCGGCGTGAACGCCCATGGGTGACGACGAACCGCGCAACGTCAAGGAGTTGCTGGTCGAGGCGAAGGACGCCTCCGAGCTCCTCGTCGACATCGCGTACGCGGCCGTCTTCTTCAACGAAGAGGACCTGGCCGGCGAGGTCGAGAAGCTCGAAGAGCGCATGGACGGGTACCTCCGACGCCTCCGCACCCTGGCGATCCTGGCCGCGCGCAGCCCCGAGGACGCCGAGGCGATCGAACCGGTGCTGTGGATCGCGGCGGCCATCGACAAGATCGGGGACGCGGCCTCGGACATCGGGCGTGTGGTGGCGGCCGGCCTCGGGATCCCCGACGCCCTCCGCAGTGACCTCCGCCACGCGGACGAGGTCTCCGGACGGGTGAAGGTCCGGGAGGGTTCGCAGGCTGTCGGCGCGTCGCTGCGGGACCTCTCGCTCCCTACCGAGACCGGCATATGGGTCCTGGCCATCCGCCGGGGCCGGGACTGGGAGTTCGACCCCGGTCCGGACAGCGTGGTGTCCGAGGGCGACGTCCTGTTGTACCAAGGACCCGAGGAGGGCGTGAACCTGGTCCGAGAGGTGGCCGGGGCGCCGCCGCTGCCGCCGGCACCCGAGACCGAAACCCCGCCGCTCTCCGAGCTGGACAGGGCCGTGGACATCCTCGTGGAGATGAAGAACATCTCCGAGGTCGCGGTGGGCCTGGCCTACTCGTGCCTGCTGTTCAACGACCGATCGCTCGCGGCCGAGGTCGCGACCCTCGAGGCCCGCAGCGACATGCTCCACGACGAGCTCGAGTCGTGGGTGCTCCGCGCCTCTCCAGAGGCCCGCAACCCCGATGACCTGCGGGGGCTGCTCCGACTGGGAGCAGCCAGCGAGGCGATCTGCGATGCCGCCCGAGACATGACGTGGTACGTGGAGCACGGAGAGGAGCTCCACCCCGTGATCCAGATGGCACTGGAGGAGACCGAGGAGACGGCCACGGAGACGATCATCGAGGAGGGCTCGACGGCCGAGGGCCGGTCGCTGCGCGACCTGCAGCTCGAGACCGAGACCGGGATGTTCGTCCTGGCCGTCCAGCGGGGCCGGCGGTGGGTGTATCACCCCAGGGGCCGGTTCGAGGTCCAAGCAGGCGATCGCATCATCGCGGTGGGACCCGAGGAGGGTGGCGAGGCCCTCGAGGCACTGTGCCGAGTGACCCAGCCCGTCACCGAGACCGGCTGAACGCCAGGCCCGCAGCGACCGCATCCTTGCAGGGCACCGCGAGCTCACCTAGCCTGCGCATGTGGACGCCTACGTGTATCTGCGGGTAGCCGCCGGGCGCGTGGAGGACGTCGTCATCGCGCTTCGCGGTCAGCACGGCATCCGCCGGGCCACGGCCGTGGTCGGGGACTGGGACGTGATGGTGGCGGTCGAGGCGGCCGACTTCCAGTCCGTGGCGACCACCGTCCTTCGCCGCATCCAGTCGATCGACGGTGTGACGCGCACGTACACCGCGCCCGTCGTTCCTCTCGACATGCTCGGGGTCCGCGGCGCCGGCTGGGCCATCCCAACCCTCCCGATGCACGGGCCGGAGCGCGCGTGCTACGTCCACGTCCGGGTGGACGCCGGGACGGTGACCGGCGTGGTGGAGTCGCTGGCGGCCATCGAGCAGGTCTCTGGGGTGGCCGTGGTGGCGGGGATCTACGACGTGCTTGCCGAGATCCCGCTGGCGTGGGAGCAGGCGGCGCCGATCGTCCTCGAGCAGATCCACACGGTTCCCGGCGTGCGGGACACCACCACGCTCATCGCGGTCACGGACCTTGAGGCCGCCGGAACGGACTCCGACGCCTTCCCCTCCACCTGGGCCTAAGGGCGCTCGGGACACCCTCTCAAGGCCGCGTCCCGGCCGTTCGATGCCTGAGTGAGGAGGCACGATGGTCCCGGAGGCGGCCGAACCGCATCGTCTGCCGCGCGCGTGGCGCGGCTTCCTCGCCGCCGCGGCGATCCTGGTGACCGCGTATGTCGCGCTCTCCCGCTCCCCCGTCGCGCAGGCCTGGATGTTCCTGGGGATGAGCGCGATCGAGCTCGGCGCCCTGCTGGTGGCGCTTCGATGGCAGGGGCTCCGACATCAGCTCGTGTGGCGCCTGATCGCGCTCGCCGTCCTCCTGAACGTCCCCGCGACCGTGCTCTGGTACTGGCGACCGGTCGTGTCGGGGATCGCGCCTCCTGTGCCCTCGGTCGCGGACGCCCTGTACGTCGCCTCGTACTGCGTACTGCTGGGCGGCCTCTACGCGCTCATCCGCTCGGCCGGTCCGGCTCGCCGGGGCGACCCGCTGGACGCCGGCATCATCGCGATCGGGGCCGGTTTGGTCTTCTGGGTGCTGGCCGTCGACCCGGCGATGAACCGGACCGGGTTCACCCTGGCAGGCAGACTGACGGTTCTGTCCTACCCCATGCTCGACCTTGGGCTCGTCGCGATCGCGGCCCGCATGGTGGTGAGCGGTCACCGTCGGACGCCTGCCTTCTGGTTGATCGGCGCCTCGGTCTCGGTCCAGCTGCTCGCCGATCTCGGCTACTCGACCACCACCCTCCAAGGGACCTTCCGCTATGGAGGGTGGGTCACGACCCTGTACCTGGTCCAGTACGCGCTGATGGGGGCCGCCGCCCTGCACCCCACCGCGGCCGACGTCACCTCCGGCGGGGAGACCTCGTCCGAGCGAGGACGTGGCCGCATCCTCCTCCTCGCCGCGGCTGCCGCGATCGGCCCCTGCCTCCTCCTGCTTCCGGGCGTTCGAGCCGATCACGATCGGTTCGTGGTCGTGGTCGCCGGCTCGGTCGCGCTCGTCGCTCTCACGTTCCTCCGGCTGTCCCGGCTGATGGTCGACGTGGCCACGTTTCGCGCGTCCCAGAAACAGCTGCGCGAGGCCGAGCTTCGTTACCGAACGCTCGTGGAACACATGCCGGGGGTGGTCTACATCGCCGAGTATGGGGAGAACGGCGACTGGGTCTACGTGAGCCCGAAGATCCGGGAGCTCCTCGGCTACACGATGGAGGAATGGCTGGCGCATCCCGCGCCCTGGTCGACCCACGTGCACCCGGACGACCTGGCCAGCGCGCTGGCGGACGAGCGCACGGCGAAGCAGACCGGACGGCCGCTCTCGTCCGTCTACCGGCTGCGCTCGCGCCACGGCCGCCTGCTGTGGATCCGTGACGAGGCGGCGCTGGTGCCCGATGCGGACGGCACACCTCGCTTCTGGCAAGGCGTGATGACCGACATCACGCCGATGAAGGAAACGGAGCAGCAGCTCCGCGCTGCCGCGGAGGAACGACGGAGGCTCCTCGGCAGACTGGTCTCGGCACAGGAGGAGGAACGCCGTCGCGTCGCCGAAGACATCCACGACGATCCGATCCAGAAGATGACCGCCGTGGCCATGCGGCTGGCTGCCTTCAAGGCCCGGCTCGATCCCGATCGGCGGCCCGAGGTGGAACGGCTGGAAGGGTCGGTGGTCCTGGCCATCACGCGTCTGCGACGGCTCATGTTCGAGCTCCGTCCGGCTGCCCTGGACCGCGAGGGCCTGGCTGCCGCCCTGCGGCAGTACCTGCACGAAGCGGCGGACGAGGCCGGGTTCGAGTTCTCGCTCGCGAACGAGATGGTGGCCGAGCCGGGGATCCAGACCCGTGCCGCCGCCTATCGGATCGCGCAGGAAGCGGTGGCGAACGTCCGCAAGCACGCCGCGGCAGCACGCGTGAGCATCACGCTGGCGACCCGCGACGAGGGCGTGCACGTCCGCTTGTCCGACGACGGGGCAGGGTTCGCGATGGCGGGAGACGGCTCTCCACCCGGCCACATGGGCATCACCGCGATGCGGGAGCGAGCCGAGCTGGCGGGCGGATGGCTCCGTATCGACTCCGCGCCCGGGAGCGGCACGGTCGTAGAGTTCTGGATCCCCGACGCGATCTCCGGGGCCCTCGGGCCCGAACCGGTGCGCAGCGGCGCGGGCTCGCTGCCGGGGTGACTTACAGGCGGACGTCCGAGAACCGCAGGTGCTCCTCGGTCAGACGCACCTCTTCGACCTCGTCGGCGCCCTGCTCCCGCAGGAACGCGATCATCCGCTCCACCAGCCACTCGGGCGCCGATGCCCCCGAGGTGACACCCACCGCATCCGCCCCCTCCAGCCACGCCGGATCCACCTCGGACTCGTCGTCGACGAGGTACGCGGCCGTCCCCTGCTCCCGGGCCACTTCGGCCAGGCGGTTCGAGTTCGACGAGTTCCTGGACCCGATCACGAGGACGACGTCGGAGCGGCGGGCCAGCTCCTTCACGGCGTCCTGCCGGTTCTGGGTGGCGTAGCAGATGTCCTCTCGAGGCGGACCCTGGATCGCCGGGAAGCGCTCTCGGAGGATCTCGATGATCTCGTTCGTCTCGTCCACCGAGAGCGTGGTCTGCGTGAGGTAGCTGAGGTTCGAGGGGTCGGCGATCCGGAGGGTTCGGGCGTCTTCGGGATCCTGCACCAGCGCGGTGCGATCGGGGGCCTGGCCGGTGGTGCCGACCACCTCCTCGTGGCCGGCGTGGCCGATCAACACGATGGTGCGATCCTCACTCGCGAACCGGCGGGCCTCCAGGTGTACCTTCGTCACGAGGGGACACGTGGCGTCGAGCACCGTCAACCCTCGAGCGCGGGCGTTCGCGTAGACCTCGGGCGCCACCCCATGGGCCGAGAGCACGACGACCGCGCCCTCGGGCACCTCGGTCTCCTCCTCGACGAACACCGCGCCCTTGACCTCGAGTTCGTGCACGACGTGCAGGTTGTGCACGATCTGCTTCCGCACGTAGACGGGCGGCCCGTGGAGGGCGAGGGCTCGTTCCACCGCGTCGACCGCACGGTCGACCCCGGCGCAGTAGCCGCGAGGCGCGGCCAGCAGGATCTTGGTCGGCACGACCACATGGTACCGGCCGTGTCCGACCACGGGGGCGGCTTGGGGCATTCACTGGAACGATGTCACTGACACCTGCAACGATTCGGGGCACTCCTCCCCCACTCCGGATGTACCTGGTGACTCGTGAAGCGATGCCGAAGGTGCAGCGAGTTGAAGTCCCTCGACAAGTTCCCTCCGGACAAGAGGTCGAAGGATGGACATCGCTCGCGCTGCAAACCCTGTAACGCAGCAGACGTACGCGCCTGGACCCACGCGAAACCCGAGCGATTGGAGGCGATGCGGAGCCGGGTGAAGACCTGGAAGGCGCTCAACGCGGAGCGGGACCGGACCAGCGCGCGCCGACGACGGCGAGAGCGCCGACTGGTCTGAGCGCCATCGCGAGAAGACTCGCGCCAAAGCGAAGGCCTGGAAGCTTGCCAACCCCGACAAGGCAAAGGCGCTCAGACGCGCCGCGAGGGCGGCGCGTCGGGCGCGACAACTCGGAGCCCCGGGGATCGCGACTCGCAGACAGCTCCAGGCCCGGTGGGACTACTTCGGTGGACGCTGCTGGATGTGTGGAGGAGAGGCTGACAGCTTCGACCACGTGATCCCTCTCGCTCGGGGAGGCTCGAACTGGCCGGCGAACATGCGTCCCCCCTTCGTCCTCTTCCGGCCCAGCCAACAGGGTTCGCCACTCGGGCGGGTTCTCCTCGAGCGACTCATCAAGTCCTGCCGCCGGGCGGACACGGTCGAGCAGTCCCTCCCATCTCTGTTGTTCGTCCTGCCAATCCCGTTCGAGGTGGGAACAGTCCTTCGTGGGGGCCATGTCGCGGGCCAAGTCCGCGAGCTCCATCCGCCAGGCTGGGGGAAGCGCTACCTCGTGAGCGGCTGCGTTTCGGGCTGCGAAACACACGAACATCGCCGTCGCTGCGGAGAACCTCCGGATGAGGTCCTATTTCCTGAATCAGCTTGAGGTGTTGGTTGTCTCCGAAGGTGAGCGGGTCGGGATACGGTCCGGAGGCAAGCTGGTCGACGAGAGCCTCACAGGCCGAACAGTCGACCTGCACCGTTCGCGGGACGTCCTCCGGCCCGGCCAGCGGCACAAGCACCACCGTCTCCAAGACCTCGTCCAGATGATGCAGTTCTTCCCACGAAGGTGCCGGTTCAGCCTCCGCCTGGCCCGGGTCAGGGACCGTGAACCTGGATGCGGCGCAGAACCCGATCGCCCAAGATCAGACACCCCGAATGACGAAGAGGGACTCGATTCTCACCGGACGGGACCGCCCGGGCGGGGCAGTCCCTTCACCGCGCCCCGGACCTCCTCCAGCGAGGCCGCGACCACCGTCGCCCCGGGCAGGTCCCGATCCGTCACGATCCGAACGAACGGCTGGGCCTCCCGAACCGAGGCGACCAACCCTTCGAACCCGCCGACCACGACCACCACGTGGGGCCGCTCGGTATCGAGCTGTGTCAGGGCTTCCTGCACCGAGACCGCCCCCGGTGTCAGCTCCCAATCCGCCGAGACGGCGGCGCGCTTGAGCGCGGCCAGCGCCTCGGGGTCCGGGGCGACGCAGAGCACCTTGAGCGCCCGGCACATCCCTACAGCCAGTCCCGTCGCTTGAACACGCGGTACAGCACGAACGCGGACGCCGCCATCATCCCGAGCGCCATCGGGTAGCCCCAGGCGGCGCTCAGTTCGGGCATGTGCCGGAAGTTCATCCCGTAGATCCCGGCGATCAGCGTGGGTATCAGGATGATGGCGGCCCACGAGGTCATCTTCTTCATCACGACGTTCAGCCGGTTCGAGACCTGGGCCAGTCTGGATTCGAACGCCGACGTGAGCAGGTCCCTGATGTTGTCGATGAACTCGATCCCGCGGATCACGTGATCCTGCACGTCGCGGTAGTAGGGCGTGAGCGCCGGCGTGACGAGCCCGGGCGACTCCTGGACGAGGTCGACGACCTCGCGCATCGGGGCGGCGAGACGCCGGAACTTCACGACGGTGCGCCGGAGACGGAAGACGTCCTCCTGGAGCCCGAGGTCGTCCCCCGGATCGTCCTCGAACACCCGCCCCTCGATGTCGTCCGACAGGTCCTCCAGCCGCTCCACGGTGTCGAGGTACCCGTCCACGATCTCGTCCAACAGGAGGTAGAGGTGGAACCCGATCCCCTCGTGGAGGAGGGCGGGCTCCTCCTTCAACCGGGTCAGCACCGCCGAGAGGTCGAGGAGCGGTTCCCGGCGCACCGTGATCACGTAGAACCGCCGTCCCCCGAAGACGTGCACCTCGCTGTCGACCAGGCTCTCGTCCTCGCCGAGCCGGAGCCCGTGCGAGACGATGAACACGTAGTCAGCGTAGAACTCGATCTTCGACCGCTGCCCCCATCGGTGGCTGTCCTCGACCGACAGCTCGTGGAGCCCGAATGCCTCTTGGAGCTGCGTCAGCTCCTGGGCCGAGGGCTCGACGACGTCCAGCCACACCCGCTCCCCCGCTCGGCGCGCCGGCTCCATCGCTGCGGGATCGAAGGGCGTCTCCTCCTCCAGCACGCCGTTGCGGTAGATGCGACAGGTGATCACGACGTGAGCAGCCTAGCGCAGCCCACGCCGCGGATAGACTCCGCGCCGTGGCCGACCTCGAGCCCCTTCTCCGGTTCTGGCGGGCCCTGGACGCCCGGTTCGAGCGGGTGACCTCCGTGCCGTGGGGCGCCGTGGTCACCGATGCCCGGTTCCCCGCGATCTGGGACGTGAACTACGCGCGCGTGGAGAGCCGGAGCGCCCTGACCCTGGCAGAACTCGAGGCAGAACTGCGTCCGGCGATCGCGGAGGCCGGCGCGCGTCATCTCCACACCGTCCTGTTCCATCCCGAGGAGCACACCTCCCTGATCACGGAGGTCAGCACCCGAGGGGACCGGTTGTCATGGGACGCGGTGATGGAGCTGCGCTCCTGGCCTGCCTCTTCCCTTCCCCCCGGTCCCCAGGTCGAGGAGATCCGCCGGCTCGACCAGCGGTTCTGGCAGGACCTGGCCCGGTCCCTGCGCGAGTTCGACGTGACCGAGCCGGCAGCTGAGGACCAGATCCTCCGGATCGAGCGCGAGGTCGTCCTGCCGGCCGGCAAGCGGTGGTTCGGCGTGCGGGACGGAGCCGGCCACCTGGCGTTCGGCTCGCTGACGGTGCTCGAGGGCGTTGGCAGCATCGACCACGTGGTGACGTTCCCCGAGGTCAGACGACGCGGCTACGCGACGGCGATCGTGGGCCGGATCGTCAACGAGGCCCGGAGTGCCGGCGCGCGGCGAGTGACCCTACTGGCCGAACCCGGTGGGCAGGCCCAGCGCCTCTACGAGCGCCTCGGTTTCGCGACGATCACGCAGATCGCCAGCACGCTCGGATCGGTCGAGGCACCGAACGGCTGAGGGCCGTGTGTCGTGCGACGGCGGGTGTGCTACGAATTGGCGTCCTGACCCCGAGGGGGCACATGAAGCTCAAGATCTCACACCGTGCCGAGGAGTTCTTCGACCTGTTCGCGGAGTCGGCGAAGAACCTGCGCATCTCCGCCGAACTGCTGAAGGACCTCATCGAGGACTACCGGGACGTGGACCTCAAGGCGAAGCGGATCCAAGATCGCGAGCACGAGGGCGATGAGGTCACCCACGCCATCATCCGCCGCCTGAACACCTCGTTCATCACCCCGATGGACCGGGAGGACATCTACCAGCTGGCTACGGCCCTGGACGACGTGCTGGATGCGATAGAGGCCGTGGCAGACCTGTTCCTCCTGCATCAGATCGAATCACCCCTGCCCCAGATGAAGGAGCAGGTGGACGTGCTGGTCCGGGCCGCCGAACAGACCGAGAAGGCCATCGGGCTCCTCCCGAAGATGGACCGCGACCGGCTCCAGCCCTACTGGGTCGAGATCAACACCCTCGAGAACGAGGGCGACCAACTTTACCGGCACGCGGTGGCCGAGCTGTTCAGCGGCGAGTACCGGTCCATGGACGTCCTCCGCTGGAAGGAGGTCATCGAGAACCTCGAAGAGGCACTCGACGGCCTAGAGAACGTGGCGAACATCGTCGAGTCGATCGTGCTGAAGCACGCCTAGCCGAACGCCCGGATCCGGCCGTCTATCGGCCGTCGGGCCCCCGGGCGGCGTCGCGGTGAGCGACGTCTCGCCGGGTCGCCACGTCCTCGATCCCTACCGCGACGGCCCAGAACAGGGCAAGGCCCGCCATCGCGTAGTTCACCCAGCGGAACTCGCCGGGGGTCGCCGGGACCAGCAGGAGACAGGTGGCCATCACGCCGAGGAAGAACAGCGAACGGCGGCCGACCGTCATCCCAGCGCCCGGAAGGGAAGGTAAGCGACCCAAGCCACGAGGAACGCACCGGGGATGGTGAGGAGCCACGCCCACACCACGCGCCCCGCCACCCCCCAACGGACCGCCGAGAGACGTTGGGTCGTCCCCACGCCGACGATCGCCCCGGTGATCGTATGCGTGGTGGAGACGGGGATCCCGGCATGCGCCGTGAAGAACAAGGTGGACGCCGCGGCGAGCTCGGCGCTCATGCCGCCGACGGGGTTCAGCTTCGTGATCCTCGACCCCATCGTGTGCACGATCCTCCATCCGCCGAACATCGTCCCGAGCCCGATCGCCGTGTGCGCCGACAGCACCACCCACAGGGGAACACCGGCCGTCTGCTGGATGACGCCGTTCGCGAGCAGGAGGGCGTAGATCACGCCCATCGTCTTCTGGGCGTCGTTCGCCCCGTGCCCGAGGCTGAACGCCGCGGCCGAGAGCAGCTGCACCCGCCGGAATGCGTGGTTCAGCCGATCCACCTTTCGGTACCGGTGGAACACCCAGAACACGATCACCATGATCGTGAACGCGAGGAGGAGCCCGATCAGCGGCGACAGGATGATGAAGACCGCGATCTTCTGGAACCCCGCCACGAGCAACGCACTCCAGCCCGAACGCGCCACCGCGGCGCCGGCCAGGCCGCCCACCAGCGCGTGCGACGAGCTCGTGGGCAGGCCCAGCCACCAGGTGACGATGTCCCAGGCGATCGCCCCGATCAGACCGGCGAGGATCACCGCATTCGACAGCACGTTCTGGGTGACGACGTCCTTCGCGATGGTCCGTGCGACGGCCGTCCCGAAGATCACGAACGCCGCGAAGTTGAAGAAGGCCGCCCAGGCCACGGCGATCCTCGGTGTGAGCACACGGGTGGACACGACCGTGGCGATCGAGTTCGCCGCGTCGTGGAACCCGTTGAAGAAGTCGAAGGCGAGCGCGATGGCGACGATGAGGACGACGGCCGCGCTCATGTCTCAAGCATGTTTGAGAACCACGGACTCGATCGTGTTGGCGATGTCCTCGCAGCGGTCGACCGCGTGCTCGATCGCCTCCACGATGTCACGCCACTTGAGGACGTCCATCGCCCGGTAGTTGCCCGAATACAGCTCCGCCACGATGCGGCGATAGACGTGATCACCCTCCCGTTCCAGCCTGATGATGTCGATCCAAGCTCGGTCGGCAGCTCTGGGCGATCGCAACGCGCCCATCGCGCGAGCCACGGCCTCGGTCGCCCCCACCAGCACCTCGGTCTGGAGGCGGAGATGCGGGATCGGCTCCTCGATCCGGTGCAGCACCAGCAGGTCGGCAACCGCTTCCTGCGCGTCGAGGACGTCGTCCAGCGACGATGCGAGGTGGTGGATGTCGTGCCGGTCCAAGGGGGTGACGAACGTGGTGTTCAGCATCGCGAGCATCCGGTGCGTGAGATCGTCGCCCTCGTGCTCCAGGTCGCGGATGCGGCGACCATGCTCCTCGGCGTGCCCGAAATCGCCGACGAGCTCGCGCAGCTCCCTGGCTCCCGCGACCACGCCCTCGGCGGCCTGCTCCAGCAGGTCGAAGAACGCTCGCTCGCGGGGGATGACCTGGAAGGGCACCCGCTCCGTCCCCCTCAATCTGCTTCGGCGGCGACGCGGCCGCCGGCCGGAAGCGGACCCTATCGGCGGGAGAGGGGTTTGTCCACCTGCGAGCGCGGGATCCGTCAGCCGACGAACTTGTAGCCGAGGCCTCGGACCGTGACCAGGTGGACCGGGTGGTGCGGGTCCTCCTCGATCTTGCGGCGCAGGCGCTTCACGTGGACGTCGAGCGTCTTCGTATCGCCGAAGTACCCCGGGCCCCAGATCTCCTCGATGAGGAAGTCCCGCGTGAGCAGGCGTCCCGTGCGGCGAAGGAACGTCTCCAGCAGCTCGAACTCCTTCGGGGGGAACGTGACCTTCTCGCCGCGGACGGCGACCTCGTGGCTGGCGAGATCCATGAGGACCGGACCGCCCTCGAGGGTCTCCTCGGCGTCGAGCAGGATCGCCGGGCGGGCCCGGCGCAGGTTCGCCCGGACGCGGGACACGAGCTCGCGCACGGAGAACGGTTTCGTGACGTAGTCGTCGGCTCCGAGCTCCAGCCCGGTCACCTTGTCCGCCTCGGAGTCCTTGGCGGTGACCATGATGATGGGCACGTCGGACTCGGCCCGGATCGTCCGGCAGACGTCCAGTCCCGAGATCTCGGGGAGCATCAGATCGAGGATGACGAGGCTCGGTGACTCCGCCTTGAACCTCTCGAGGGCATCGCGCCCGTCGCCGGCCACGCTCACGGTGAAGCCCTCCCGCTCCAGGTTGTAGCGGATCGAGTCCGCCAGCGATCCCTCGTCCTCGACGACCAGGATCCTGGCGCCGTCAGCCGGCATCGGGGGTGAGGTGGACGGGATGGGAGGCATCTGTGAACTCCCGGAACTCGCCGGTGAGCAGGAACCCGACCTGCTCGCCGATGTCGACGGCATGGTCGCCGACCCGCTCGAGCTGGCGTGCGATCAGGATCATCCGAAGGCCCCAGTTCAGCAGCTGCTCGTCGGATGCGAGCGCGGCGACCTCCTTGTACATCCCGAGGTTCAGGCGGTCGACGGGGTCGTCCATCTCGGGCAGGCGCAGGCACAGGTCGAGGTCGCGCCGGCTGAAGGCCTCCATGGCCGTTCGGATCATGGGTCGGACCACGTCGCCCATCTCCCGGATATGGCTGAGGATGATGGGGCTGCCGGGCAGGTTCTCCACCGACCGGTACGTCTTGGCGATGTTCACCGCCATGTCGCCGATGCGCTCCAGATGGAGGTTGATGTGGAGCATGGATGTGATCAGGCGTAGGTCCGAGGCGACCGGCGTCTGCAGCGCGAGCAGCTCCAAGATCCCCTGCTCGATCCGGATGTACTTCTCGTCCACCTCGTCGTCGTCGTTGATGACGGCCGCGGCGATGGCATCGTCGCTCTTCACCAACCCCTCGAGGACCCTCGCCACAGCTCGCTCGGCCAGCTCACCCATCGCGAGGATCTCCGCCTCCAGCGCGTCCAGCTCCTCGTGGAACCTGCGCCGCGTGCCCCTCATCCGAACCGCCCGGTCACGTAGTCCTCCGTCCGCTTGTCGTCGGGCCTCGTGAAGATCTTCGAGGTCGGTGCGAATTCCACCGCCTCCCCCAGCAGCATGAACAGCGTCCAATCGGACACGCGGGCGGCCTGCTGCATGTTGTGGGTCACGATGATGACCGTGTAGTCGTTCTTCAACTCCTGGATCAGCTCCTCGATCCGGAGCGTGGAGGCCGGATCCAACGCCGAGGCCGGCTCGTCCATGAGGAGCACCTCGGGCTTGACGGCCAGCGCGCGAGCGATGCACAGCCGCTGCTGCTGGCCTCCCGACAGACGTCCGCCCGGCTGGTCCAGCCGGTCCTTGACTTCGTCCCACAGCCCGGCGGCCCGAAGGGCCCACTCACCCCGTTCGCGAAGCTGGGACCTGGTGAGCGCGCCGGCGAGCTTCAGCCCGGCGACGGCGTTGTCCAGGACGCTCAGGGTGGGAAACGGATTCGGCCGCTGGAAGACCATGCCGATCCGCCGCCGGATGTCGACCGCATCCGCCTCGAGCGCGTAGATGTCCTGGCCGTTGAAGAGGACCTTCCCGCTGGTCCTTGCTCCCCGCACCTCCTCGTGCATCCGGTTCAGGCATCGGACGAGCGTGGACTTCCCGCATCCGGAGGGGCCGATGATCGCCGTCACCGACCGCCCCTCCACCGAGACGTTCACGTCCTTCAGCGCTCTGAGGGCGCCGAACCACGCGTTCAGATCGACGACCTCCATCCCGCCCGCGGATGGGCCCGCTTCGCGGCTGGCGGCAACCTCGACGGATCCGCCGCTCGACGAGCCCCACCGGTGGCCGTCCTGCGGGGGAACGATCCGTGACTCCCGGTCCGTCATGGGGACCATCGTAACGTCCGACATCGGGCCATCCTCCATCATCGGGTCCGCTTCACTTGCCGGTGGGACAGGATCCTGGCCGTGATCGAGAGCGCGAGCACGGCCGCAAGCAGGGTGATGGCTGCGCCCCACGCGATCGCGTGGAACTGCACCACCGGTGAGCCCGCGTAGAAGTAGATCCGGAGCGGGACGGCGTCCATCGGGGTCATGGGGTTCGTGTTGATGAACTCGTTCCCAAGCGCCGTGAGGAGGATGGGAGCGGTCTCGCCGAGACCCCGGGCAACCGCCAGCATGATGGCGGTGAAGATCCCGGCGCCGGCCGTGGGGATGACCACGCGCAGGATGACCCGCCAACGGGGAAGGCCCAGAGCCAATCCCGCCTCGCGGAGGTCGTCGGGCACGAGTTTCAAGATCTCCTCGGTGGCCCGCGTCAGGATCGGCCACATGAGGACGGTCAGGGCGAGCGCAGCGGCGAACCCCGAGAAGGTCCCCATGGCCACCACCACGACGGCCCAGATGAACGCCCCCGCGACGATCGAAGGGGTCGAAAGCAGGATCTCTGCAACGAAGCGGACGAGTCCAGCGAAGCGGCCTCGACCGTACTCCGACAGGTACACACCGGTGAGAAGCCCCAAGGGGACCGAGAACAGCACGGCCATCCCGACGATGATCCCCGTCCCGATGAACGACTGGACGATCCCACCGCCCGGCAGTCCCGGCGGATTGGGCTCCCTCGTGAACAGGTCCAGGTTCAGCGCCGTCCCGCCCTTCACGATCACGTAGGAGGTGATCAACACCAACGGGACCAGCGCGATGAGCCCGCAGGTCCACACGGCCACGGTGAACGCTCGATCCTTGATCCTTCGAGACGGACTCAGCGCGTGGGAGACGACCGAACCGTGTTCCGCCGCGATCATGGGAGCCCTCCCTCGCCGCCGCGGAACGCGATCGTCTCGAGCGCTTCGGGCGCCGGCTCCGCCGACACCAGGGCGGCACTCCTGCGGATCAGCAAGCGAGAGAGCGCCGCGAAGATCAGAGCGATCACGATCAGGACGAGCGCGAGCGCGAGCAGGGAAGCCTTGTGCAGGCCGGCGCTGCTGGCCTCACGGAACTCATTCGCGATCACCGAGGGGATCGTCGAACCCGAGTTGAACAGCGAGACGTGGATCCCGAGCCCGTTGCCGACGACCATGGCGACGGCGATGGTCTCGCCGAGCGCCCGTCCGAGGCCCAGCATCGACGCCCCCACGATCCCACTCCGAGAGTACGGCAGTACGGCCATCCGGATCATCTCGTAGCGCGTGGATCCGAGGGCCAGCGCCGCCTCTCGCAGATCCCGGGGAACCGTCATCACGACCTCGCGAGCGACCGCGGTGACGATGGGCAGGATCATGATCCCGAGGATCACGCCCGCCGTGAACAGATCGCCCCCCTGCGTTCCGCCACTCACGTTCGGCGCGAACAGCGCTCCCAACACCGGCACCTTGCCGAGGGTAGCCGCGAGGAACGGCTCGATCGTTCGATCCATGACGGGCTGAAGGACGAACACGCCCCAGAGCCCGTAGACCACGCTCGGGATCGCCGCGAGCAGGTCGACGAGGACCGCCAGCACGTTGGAGAACCACCCCCGGGCAACCTCGTTCAGGAGCAGCGCCAGGCCGACCGACACCGGGATCGCCAGAGCGATCCCGATGGCCGACGTGACGACGGTGCCGTAGATGAACGGCAAGGCACCGAAGCTCTCCCGGCCTCGGACGGGGTTCCAGTTCCGACCGGTGAGGAAGTGGAGGCCGTACTGCTGGAACGGCCGGAAGCCGTCGACCGCGAGGACCGCGACCAAGAGGACGAGGAGGACGATCAGCCCGGACGCGATCAGCCTGGTGCCGCCACGGAACAGCGTGTCGCCGAGGCGGAGGTTCCGGCGCGTTCCGGCCGGCACCTCCGCACGTTCGTCTCTGCGCTGATCGATCGAGGTCACCTAGACGGAACCCCGTTCCCCTCGCGGCCGTTCAAGCCTTCACCGCGGACGACGGCGCCAGGGTCTGGCCGTTGTACTGGAGCTGGTCGAGCTGGGCCAGATCCGCCTGCGCGACCGAGTCCGGAAGGGGCGCATAGTTCAGACTCTGCACCTGCGCCTGCCCCTGGGTGAGGGCCCAGTACAGGAAGTCGACGAGGGTCTGGGCCTTGTCCTTGCCCAGCGGGGTCAGATCCACCGGGATGAGCAGGTAGGTCGTGGAGCTGATGGGGTAGGCGCCGGAGGCGTCCGAGTTCAACACGTTCGTGGTGGGCTGGATGGGCAAGGACAGGTTCCCCGCTGCGGCGCTGATCGCCTCCACCGAGGGGGCGACGAAGTCCGAGCTGTTCTTGCCCTTGAGCTCGGCGACGCCCAGGTTCGTGGTGACGGCGTACTGGTACTCGACGTAGCCGACCGCGCCGTCGGCCTGCGTGGTGCAGGCCGCGACCCCGTCGTTGCCGCTCCCGCCGTTGCCGACCGGCCACTGCACGGCCTTGTCCGCGCCGACCTGCGACTCCCACTGGGCACTCTCCTGCGCGAGCCAGTTCGTGAACACGAACGTCGTTCCCGATTCGTCCGCACGGTGGCACACCTGGATCGGCAGGTCCGGCAGGTTCACCCCTGGGTTCAGCTTCGCGATCGCGGCGTCGTTCCAGTTCGTGACCTTCCCGAGGAACATATCTGCCACAGTCGGTCCATCGAGCTTCAGCGGGTCGCTGATCTCCTTCACGTTGTAGGCCACCGCGACACCACCGAGGACCGTGGGGAACTCGAGGATCTTGCGGTTCTGATCCGTGAAGGCCTTGATCTCGTCGTCCTGGAGCGGGGCGTCGGACGCGCCGAAGTCCACCGTGTTCTCCTGCAGCTGCTCGATCCCGCCGCCCGAGCCGATCGCCTGGTAGTTGATCTTGGCGTCCGGTTCGACCGAGGGGAAGCCCCTGAACCAAAGCTCGTAGACGGGGTCCGGGAAGGTGGCCCCGGCCGCGGTCATTGGGACGCCGCTGAACGAGCCCCCGCCCGGGGAGCCCCCGCCGCCGTTGCCGCTCGAACAGGCGGCGCCGAGGACGGTGAACGCGGCGAACGCGGCCACGGCCGCGAGCTTCCAGCTACGCATGCTTCCTCCTTGCTCGGGAGCCGGAGCGGGCGGCGGGGTGGCGATGTGGAGACGGGTGCCGCGCCGCTCCCCCGGGCCACAGGTCGTGGCGGTTGCCCTCCATCGGATGCGAGGCTAGGGAGCCGCGGTGTCGGGCTCCTGGCGTCCACGTGAACGGAAGGTGAACGCGCCCGGAAAGGTGAACGGCCGTGGCGGCCGCCGAGAGCACCGGCGACCTGCGCCTCTACACTGGCCACGATGGAGGGCGGGCTGGTGCTACTGGCCGTCGTCGCGGTCGCCGCGGTGGTCTTGGCCATCCGCACGCACCGGGCCGGAGATCACGCGCGGCGGACGGCAGAGTCCCTGGGTCGCACCGTGAGCTCCCTCCAGCGCCGGATCGCAGAGCTCGACGACGACCGGCACGCGATGGAGACCGTCCTGTCCTCGATGGAGGAGGGCGTCGTGCTCGTGGGCTCGGTCGGGGGGATCCGATTGATGAACGCGGCGGCCGAGCGACATCTCGGCGTGCACCCAGCGACCCTGGCGGGCCTGCTCCCGACGGCGCTGCAGGAGGCGGTCCGCAAGGCGGGTGCCCAGGGACATCTCCAGACCGTGGAGGTGGAGACGGGTGCCCCCAGCCGGTGGCTCCAGGCATCCGCGATCCCGGTCGGCGAGGGCTCCTCGGTCCTGCTGGTCGTCCGCGACGTCACCGAGGCCCGCCGGACGGAGGCCGTGCGTCGCGACTTCGTCGCCAATGCCTCGCACGAGCTGAAGACACCGGCAGCGTCCATCCAGGCGGCGGCCGAGACGATCCGCACCGCGGCGGGCGACGATCCCGGGGTGGTGCCGCGCTTCGCCGAGCAGTTGGAGCGCGAGGCCTTCCGGCTGTCCAGGATCGTCTCGGACCTCCTCGACCTGTCGCGGTTGGAGAGCGGTAGCCTGCTCGACGAGACTGTTGCCCTCGACGCCGTCCTGCGAGAGGAGGTCGAGCGGTTCGAGCGCCTGGCGAAGGGCGCCGGGATCGAGGTCACGATCTCGGCCGCCTCGGTCCCTCTGGTCCGGGGCTCCGGCCGTGATCTATCGCTCCTGGTGCGGAACCTCGTGGACAACGCGATCAGGTACACGAAACCGGGCGGGAACGTCGATGTGTCCCTGCGGCACGAGAGTGGCTGCGTGGTCCTCGCGATCGCCGATACGGGCGTTGGGATCCCCAGCCGCGATCTCCCTCGCATCTTCGAGCGCTTCTACCGGGTGGACCGAGCGAGGTCACGGGAGACCGGGGGCACGGGTCTCGGGCTCTCCATCGTCAAGCACATCGTGGAGAACCACGGCGGCGCGATCGGCGTGGCCAGCGAGCTGGGCCGGGGGACCACGATCACGGTCACCCTTCCGGTGAGCCCGGCGGCGTGAACGGTCGGGCCGGCGCCATCTTCGGGCACGGCGGTGGAAGAGGGGGCGTTATCCTGCGGCGATGACCGTCCTGCTACTGATCCGTCACGGCACCACCGCGGCCAGCGAGAAGGGCGTCCTGGCCGGCTGGACACCGGGCGTGCACCTCACCGAACGGGGCAGCCAGCAGGCCGAGCAGCTGGTCGATCGTCTGCGCGGCGTGCCGGTGGCCGCCATCTACTCGAGCCCCCTCGAACGCTGTCGTGAGTCGGCCGCGCCGCTCGCGTCCGACCGAGGCCTCGTGGTGCGGGTGCGACGCGACCTCGGAGAGGTCCGCTACGGCTCGTGGACGGGCCGCCGGATCCGTCAGGTGATGCGGACGAAGCTCTGGAAGGTGATACAGGGCGCGCCCTCGCGAGCGAGGTTCCCCGAGGGCGAGAGCCTGCTCGAGGTCCAGCACCGGGCGGTGGCCGAGCTCGAACGGATCGTCGCCGCGCACCGCGGGCCTGCGATCGCTGTCGTCTCCCACGCCGACGTGATCCGGCTCGCCGTGTCTCATTTCTCGGGCATGCACACCGATCTGTTCCAGCGCCTGGTGATCGAGCCCGCCTCGATCTCGGTGGTGGCCCTCGGCGAGGGCCTCCCCCGGATCTTGAGGGTGAACGACACCGGGGACCTCTCGACGCTCCTTGCCCGGGCGGCGCCCCAACATGCTCGCCGTGGCTCCTCTCGCCGGAGCCGGCCGGGGGCCTCCGGGCGGAAGACGGCCGGGCCGAAGGTGGGAGGATAGGACGGTGGAGCTCGAGCGCGTGGACCGGATCACGACGGGCGCCATCGGCGAGCCGGGCAGTCGGACGTTCTACCTCCAGGCCCGGGTCGGTCTCGACCTGATCACGGTGGTCGTCGAGAAGCAGCAGGTGGAGCTGCTGGCCGCGTCGATCCTCGAGCTGCTTTCCCGCATCGATCGCGAGACCGGGACCGAGCCCTCCGACGAGGAGCTCGAGGAGCTCGAAGAGCCGGTGGAGCCCCGGTTCCGGGTGGGGCGACTCTCGATCGGCTACGACGAGGAGCAAGACCTCATCCTGCTCGAGCTGGAGGAGGTCGTTCCCGAGGAGGAGGAGGGAGAGGAGGAGGAGGCGGAGTCCGAGGGCGTGCCGACCGAGGACCTGCCCGAGCCCGAGCGGATCCGCCTGTGGGCCACCCGCGAGCAGATGCTGGCGCTGTCGCGGCACGGCGCGACGGTAGCGGCGCGGGGACGTCCTCTCTGCCAGTTCTGCGGCAATCCGATCGACCCCGAGGGCCACACATGTCCGGCGATGAACGGACACTCCCGCCCGGTCCGGTAGCTCCGGCCGGCGACGACGTCTTCCCCCTCCTCGAAGGAGGGAACCTCCGGCTGCTCGGGCTGCTCCCCCGGTCGTCCAACTACACGTTCCTGGCCCGGGTGAGCGATGGGAGCCGGGAGGCGCTGACCGTGTACAAACCGCAGACAGGCGAGGCCCCGCTATGGGACTTCCCCGACGGTTCGCTCTGCCGTCGCGAGGTGGCCGCCTACCTCGTGTCCGCCGAGCTGGGCTGGCCGCGGGTGCCCCCGACCGTGCTGAGGGACGGTCCGGAGGGTCCGGGTTCGGTGCAGCTCTTCCTGGAGTTCGACCCGCAGGAGCACTACTTCACGCTGGCCGAGCGCATGCCGGACGAGTTCCGGAAGGTGGCGCTGTTCGATGCGGTGGTGAACAACGCCGACCGGAAGGCGGGACACTGTCTGCTGGCGACCGACGGCGGCCTGTTCGTGGTGGATCACGGGGTCTGCTTCCACGAGACCCCGAAGCTGCGGACCGTGATCTGGGATTTCGCGGGGCAACCGATCCCCGACGAGCTCGTGGATGACCTCGTCGCCCTAGATGCCGACTTGCGCGGTGACGGGTTGGGCGCCTCTCTCGACTCGCTCCTGTCGCCCGGCGAGCTGGAGGCGATGCACGCACGCCTCGGCCGGCTCGTCCGCGCCGAGCGGTTCCCGGAACCGGGATCGGGCCGCCCCTATCCGTGGCCGCCGGTGTGAGGCCCATCTCACGAACCGCCGGCACCCTTCGTTCTAGAGGGCGACGATGACGCCACCGCCCTTCACAACGTTCCTCGAGGAGCACCGGGTGCCGGTCTACCGATTCCTGCTGGCGACCGTCGGCCCGAACGACGCCGACGACTGCTTCCAGGAGACCTTTCTGTCGGCGCTTCGGGCCTACCCGCGACTGCGGGAAGACTCGAACCTTCGCGCGTGGATCCTCACGATCGCCACGCGCAAGGCCGCCGACCACGGCCGGGCGAGGGCAAGGCGGCCGGTCCCGGTCGAGGAGGTACCGGAGCGAGCGGCGCCGGCCCCCGAGCTCGACGGGACGACGGAGCTGTGGGCCGCGGTCCGGGCGCTGCCACCGATGCAGCGGGCGGCCGTGGTCCACCGGTACGTGCTCGACCTGCCGTACGCCGACATCGCGGCGGCGCTCGGATGTACCGAGGAGGCGGCACGCGCGAACGCGTACGCGGGACGGCGGAAGCTCCGTGAGGAGCAGGAACGCTTGCAGGACAAGGCACTCGAAGGAGGATCGCGATGAGCGGACGGCTGAGCTGGATGCGGCGCACGGACGTCGAAGCCGCGTCGCTCCGCGCGGCGCGAGCCGTCGTGGACCGCGCGTGGGCGAGCCGGCTCGTCGACGTTGCCGTCACGACCGTCGATTCGCCGGTCGGCAGCCTCCTGGTGGCGGGAACCGCGCGAGGTCTCGTCCGTCTCGCGTACCCGGACGAGCGGTCCGATCTGATCCTCGAGGAGCTCGCGGAGGCGCTCTCGCCGAGGGTGCTGGAGGACCCACGGACCCTCGACCCGGTCCGACGGGAGCTGGAGGAGTACTTCGAGGGCCACCGGACCACCTTCGACCTTCGGATCGACTGGACGCTCGCCCCCGAGGGCTTCTCGCGGCGCGTGCTGCGGGAGACCGCTCGGATCCCGTTCGGCTCGGTATCGACGTACGGGCAGATGGCGAAGCGCGCCGGCAGCCCACGGGCGGCCCGGGCGGCGGGGAACGCGCTGCACGACAACCCGATCCCGATCGTCGTCCCCTGCCACCGCGTCGTGCCGGCCTCCGGCGGCATCGGCAAGTACGGCGGCAGCGAGTGGCGCAAGGAGTTCCTCCTCCGGCTCGAAGGCGCGATCGAGGAGACGACGGACGGCGCACCGCTCCACTGAGCGAACGCCACCCGGGTCAGAACCGGTGCTCGCTGGGCGGCTTTGGGATGATGGCCCTCATGCGCTCTCCGCTCGGACGTGTCACGGCTTCCGTGGTCCTCATCGTCGCGCTCGCCGCGTGGGCCTCGTGCAGCGGCAACGGGACGACCGGGTCGTCGGTACCGTCGCCGCTGCCCTCGGGCTCGCTCGGCGTGGTGGAGCCCTCCGCCGTGAGGACCGCCGTCGAGGGCATCTGCGAGATGGCCGCGAAGGACGCCGCCGACCGGACCGCCGCGAACTCCGTCTTCTACGATCGCGTGCACGAGGAGCTCCACGTGATCGCGGCCGCCGTGCAGCCGAGGAACACGGACGTGGCCGCC
>DASWAT010000185.1:0-3690 GCA_036390995.1 Actinomycetota bacterium
GAGCCCAGCCGGTAGCTCCCCCGCCGAGGGGTCCGCCGGTCCGGTACCATGCTCGGGCGGCCTTCCGGGTCGACGGGTAGGTCAGGTGCAGGTTCCCTTCCAGCTTCCACGGCTCTCGACGTTGGCGCGCCGTGCCGTCCCACACGTGATCGAGGGCACGCTCGTGCCGCTCGCGCTGTTCTACGGCGCGCTGCGGATCGTCGGGGTCTGGGGGGCGCTCCTGGCCACCCTCGCGTGGTCCTATGGCGCCATCCTGCGCCGACTGCTCCTGCGCCGCCGGATCCCCGGCCTGCTCCTGCTGGGGACCGCGGCCATCACGGTCCGCACCATCTCGGCGCTCGCGACGGGCAGCGTGTTCCTCTACTTCCTCCAGCCCACCCTGGGGACCGTCGTCCTCGCCCTGGCCTTCCTGATCTCGGTCCCGGCCGGCCGGCCGCTCGCGGAACGGCTGGCCGCGGACTTCGTGGTCATCCCGCCTGCCCTGGCCGCGCACCCGGCGATCCGACGGCTGTTCCTGCGGATCACGCTGCTATGGGCCTTCACGCTCCTGGCCAACGCGGGTGTCACGCTCTGGCTGCTGATCAGCGAACCCGTGCACGTGTTCGTGCTCACGAGGACCCTCGCGTCGGCCGTGCTCACGGGGGCGGGGATCGCGCTGTCGACGGCATGGTTCAGGCTCGCGATGCGCCGGCACGGCATGGTCGGGGTGGGATCGCCCGGGGGCGCCGCGTGAACGGCGACACGGCGAGCATCCGGATGCCCGAATCGCCACTCGTGGTCACCGACGACGGGGTCTCTCTGGCGACCCGGTGGTGGGAGCCGGAGGGCTCCGGCCGTCCCGCGGTCGTGCTCGCGCACGGCCTCACCGGCTCGAAGGGCGACCCACCCCTCGTCGCGGTGGCCGAGGCCCTCCGCGCGGCCGGCTACCCGGTGCTCTCCTACGACGCGCGGGGCCACGGCCGATCCGGCGGGCTCTGCACCCTGGGCGACCTGGAGCGGCTCGACGTCGCGGCGGCCGTCGCCGAGGCCAGGACCCGCTCGGTCGCCGTGGTGACCGTCGGCGTCTCGATGGGCGCCATCGCGGTGCTCCGCTACGCCGCGACCGATCCGGGGCTGGCAGGCGTGGTCTCGGTGAGCAGCCCGGCCCTGTGGCGTCTGCCGCGGAACGCGCGGACCCTCGCGGCCACGGCGCTCACGCGGACCCGGAGCGGCCGCCGGCTGGCGGCCAGGCGGATGCACGTCCGCGTGTCCGCCACGTGGACCAACCCCGAGCCCCCGCAGGTGCTCGCGTCCAGGCTGACCGTCCCGCTGGCCGTGGTGCACGGCCGGCGGGACCGATTCATCTCGCCGCGCGAGGCGCGGCATCTGGCCGCCGCCGCCCCGCGGGCGCGCCTGATCCTGGTGCCGGAGATGCGCCACGCGTTCGACCGGGCGGCCGTCCCGGCCGTGCGCGAGGCGGTCGACTGGGTGCTCTCGGCGTCCGCGCATCCGGCCGCCGGCTGATCCCCGGCCCCGGCCGTCGGCCGGTGATCAGGCCCGCTCCTCCCACCACCACGCGAGGCCGAACAGGTCCGGACCCGTGTGGGTCACCATCACCGCGTTGAACAGGGACAGGAAGGTCTGCGAGCTTTCCGTCCCGCGCGTCACCGCGTCCAGGAGCCGTCGGGCCGGCTCGTCGTCCCCTGTGTGCATGCCCACCGCACGGAGCCTCGCGCCGGGGGCGGCACCCTTGCGACACTCCGACGCGATCCGCTCGATCACCGCCTCGACGGTGCGGGCGGGCCGCATGGGACGGACCCTGCCGCGCCGGAACTCCACGATCGGCCGCAGCCCGAGCGACCGGCCGGCCCACGCCACGACCTCGGGGACGTGGCCGCCCCGGACCAGCCAGTCCAGGCTTCCCAGGCTGGCCAGCAGCCGGACCCGCCCGGCCACACGCAGGGCGGCCGCCTCCACGTCTCCGAGGGAGGCCCCCGCCGCGGCGTGTTCCGCGGCCGCGAGCGCCACCAGCGCCTGGCCGCCCGCCGCGGTCCGGGGGTCGACCACCCGCACCCGGCCGTCGAACCCCTCGGCCACCAGCCGGGCCACCTGGTAGGACCCGCTCATCCGGGACGCCACCGTGACGACCAGGGCCCCGTCGGGCCCCAGGACGCCCTCGATGGCCGCTCGAACGTCCCCGGGCGATGGGCCGGAGGTGGTCACGCCCTCGTCGAACCTCCGGAACAGCTCGTCCAGGGGAACCTCGGTGTCGCGCCGAGACTCGTCGCCCACGGTCACCCACATGGGCACGACCACCACCCCCGGCAGGGCGGCGACCTCGGCGGGGAGCGCCGAGGCGCTGTCGGTCAGCACGGCGACGGTCACGTCGAGACCCCTCGCGGGGCGGCGAGGGTTGGGTTCGAGACGCCCGCCGGCACGGTGACCGTCACGGTGACCCCTTCACCCCCGATCCGACTGCCCGCGCGGCCCGGGGTTCGCGCACCCATCCGGCGCTCAGGAGCACCACCACGCCCGCACACAGCAGGACCACCCGGGCGGGCTCCAGCGCGCCGACGGGCGGCCAGCGGACACCGGCGATCAGGTCCACGGCCACCCCTGCCGCACCGTGCCCATCCAGTCCCCGAGGGCGGAGACGACCTGTCCCACGAAGAGGGTCCGGAACCCCCGGTGCCGGAGTGGTCCGAGGGGGATGATCCTCACGCGAGCTCACCGCGACGGCGGCTCGTCCTGGTCCAGCACGAGCCGGTTGAGGTAGACCCGGAGCCGGTCGGGACCCTCCGGACGAGAGTTGCCTGCGACCCGCTTCACGAGCAGCGGGATCGGCACGGCGCCGCCGGCCATCGCGCCCTGCCGCCCTCGGCGCAGCGCCAGCACCGGCACGAGGGCGATGTAGGCGACGAAGCAGCCGATCGACGTGTTCCCCGCGAGCTTGCCGCCCGCCAGCCCCGCGGCCAGCACAACGACCCCCTCCCACGCGTTCACCGACAGGGCGCCGAGCGCGGCGGCCAGCCCGCGGCCCCCCGCTCCCCGCAGGAACGGGCTCCAGTCGTGCCCGGCCACCGCGGCGCCGCCCGCCACGGCCGAGAGCCCGGGACGATCCCGCCCCGCGAGCAAGGGCCCCGTCGCGCCCTTCGCCACGTCGAGGATCCCGGCCAGCACGAGCGGGCCGAACCCGGCGACCCGGTAGAGGGCCGAGCCCGACACCGTCCCGCTCCCCACGCTCCGCAGGTCAACGTGGCGGAGCCGCCCCGCCACCAGGTTCGAGAACGGGATCGAGCCGACGAGATAGGCCAGCCCGAGCACCGCCGGCGCAGGCAGCCGCTTCACACCGTGACGTTACCGGAGGCGGCCCCGCGCAGCGCGGCAGGCGGCCGCAGGTCGTCCAGCCCACGGGGGACGGGTCGCCCGGCCTCCGGCAGTGGGCTCGCCGTCGTGGCACAGTGTCGCCGGAGCTTCCGACGGAGGGGTCGCGGTGGCGGACGTCATCCTCGCCGAGAACCTGACGAAGTCCTACGGCAGGCAGCGCGGCGTCGTCGAGCTCGACTTCGCCGTGAAGCCCGGCGAGGTGTTCGGCTACCTCGGACCGAACGGAGCCGGTAAGACCACCACGATCCGCACCTTCATGGACTTCATCCGCCCCACGAGCGGCCGGGTCACCGTGTTCGGCCTGGACTCGCGCGAGGCCAGCAT
>DASWAT010000186.1:0-7304 GCA_036390995.1 Actinomycetota bacterium
TCAGTGTCAAGCTGGTCGGTGTCCGAGGGGTTGGCTCCTAGCATGGGTGCCCTTCGTGGGCAGCACGGCTTTTGCCGCCCCTCGGACGTAGGAGACCGGCCGGCGTGGCTTGATAGGAGCGTGGCATCGCCCCCACTGAGGTGTGCCCACCGACCGGTCCCGACCCTACGAGGAGGAGGGTACCGGAGGATGGTGATCCTGGGGATCGACGCGCACAAGCGCACCCACACCGTGGTGGCGATCGACGAGGCGGGACGGCAGCTCGGATCGAGGACGACCACCTCGACCACCACCGAAGCGCATCTGGAGCTCGTGCGGTGGGCGGACCGGTTCGGCACCTGCCGCCGCTGGGCGGTGGAGGACTGCCGGCACCTGTCTCGGCGCCTGGAGGCCGACCTGCTGGCCGCGGGTGAGCAGATCTGCCGGGTGCCGCCCAAGCTGATGGCGCATGCTCGAGACGCGGCGCGCACCTACGGCAAGTCCGACCCGATCGACGCCTTGGCGGTGGCCCGGGCCGCGGCACGCGAGCCCGGCCTTCCTCTTGCCCGGCTGGACGGTCCGTCCCGGGAGCTCCGCCTGCTCGTGGACCACCGGGAGGACCTGGTCAGGGACCGTACCGCCCACATCAACCGCCTGCGCTGGCACCTGCACGAGCTCGATCCGACCTGGGACCCGACCCCCCGCTGCCTGGTTCGCTACAAGCACCTGGACGCCCTGGCCGCTCGCCTGGAGGGCTTGCAGGGGATGGTCGCCCGGATCGCCCGAGATCTCGTGGCCCGCATCCGAGAGCTCACCGTCGAGGCCAACGCGCTCCAGCGGGAGATCCTTCATCGCGTGCGCGCCCTCGCCCCCACGCTGCTGGGGCTTGCCGGGGCGGCCGAGCTGACCGCGGCCAAGATCGTCGGGGAGGTCGCCGACGTCCGCCGGTTCAGCTCCAAGGACGCGTTCGCCCGCCACAACGGGACCGCTCCGCTTCCGGTGTGGTCGAGCAACCAGGTTCGACACCGCCTCTCGCGGACGGGCAACCGGCAGCTGAACGCCGCCATCCACCGGATCGCGGTCACGCAGAAGCGCTGTCACGAAGAGGCGAAGACCTACCTCGAGAGGCGCATGGCGCGTGGCAACACCAAGACGGAGGCGCTCCGTGCGCTGAAGCGCAAGCTCTCCGACGTCGTCTACCGGGCTCTCCTCGTCGACGCTGCCCCCGCGATGGCAGCGCCTGCCGAGGAGGCCGCTTGACATAGGAGCAAGCCATGAGCCAACGCCGACGGTTCGCCGCGATCGTGATCCTGTTCCTGATCGGGTTCGGCATGGTCGCCCTGGCTGACGCGCTTGCCGCGTACTGGCCGCTCTTCCTCACACCGATCCCGTACGCGGCAATCGCCTGGATGGTCGTTCGCGAGGCCGACGAAGAGAGGAACGCACGGGATGTTCGATGAAGCCACGGTCGACGAGCTCCTCGGGGAGCTGCTGCGAGGCGAGGCTACGGGCCGGGGCGAGGCGCTCGCCCAGCTCATGGCGGCGGCGACCATCATCAACCGCGATTGGGAGCAGGTGCTGGCCGGCAAGCCGTTCACGGCGGTCACCGTCGAGCGTGCCCGGCTGCAGAAGTGGATCGACAAGCTGGCGGCCAAGGCCGACGAGTACGCGACGACCCTGGGCGCGAGCGGGCTTGCCGTCACGGTTGGTTGGCCGGCGGGCATCAGCATCACTCTGACCTGGGAAGGCTAGGCCGAAGGGCCTCCGGCGTCCGGCCCGGCCCGGTTCGAGGGATCGATCCGAACCGTGCGCGCCCTCCTCGAGCCTCCGCGCCTCGGCTGGACGAGAGGTTCTACTCGGCGGACGGCCTGAGCCTTCCCTCGTACCCGCCGCCGGCAGCCTGAGGGGTGCAAATACTCCGATCGGCCTGATGACTTGCGGAAACGCCTGAAGCCAATCCGGGACCCGACCCGGTCTTCCTACCATGGTGGGATACCGCCGTGACCGCGGCCGTGGAGCACCGGCTCAAGCTGGAGGAGGCGCGGAGACTCCTTCAGGAGTGGAAGGCCGAGCGGGGCCCATGAACGAGGGCGAGCTTCACGGGGTGAGGTCGAAGTGGCCGGGCTGACCCTGGACGCGGGTGCGCTGATCGCCGCCGAGCGAAACGACCGGGCATTCTGGGCCTTCTGGAAGGAGGCTTCTGAGCGCGGCGTGGTCCCGGTCATCCCGGCTGCGGCCCTGGCCCAAGCCTGGCGCAGCTCTCGCCAGGCTCGCCTGGCCCAGGTGGTGAGGGCCTGCTTCGTGGAGCCTCTGGCGGAGGGTCTTGCCAAGGCAGCCGGGAAGCTCGTGGGACGGGCCAGGGCCTCTGACATGGTCGACGCTGGCGTGGTGGCTGGGGCAGCGGGACGCGGGGACGCCGTGCTGACGAGCGATCCGCGGGACCTCCGTCGCCTCGCGGCGGTCGCCATCGGCACCGTCCAGGTGAGCAAGCTGTAGCGAAAGGCGATCCCGGGCCGGCAAGCCTTGTTTCCTCGAGGCGGTCCCCTTCTTACTCTGGTAGGACCGATCGAGGTCCCAATCGCGTTGTCCCTGCTCAGCGCCCTGTCCGGATAGATGCACCCCCACGATGCTGCCGGAGAGATCCAGGCGGTCCCCGCCGCCGAGGATCCCGAGACCGTGCGCCGGCACCTGGAGCTTCATCGAGAGCGACTCGAAGAGCAGCTCACCGAGCAACGGCGCACGCTCGCGCGGCTTGAGGTGATCTTGGCCCGCGGTTCGCAGGCCGGTCGCCGAACAGTGTTTGAAGGAGGTAGGGCACCTCTTCGTCGATCGTGGGCACGATCCCGCGACGGTGGTGGAGGAAGGTCTCCGCGAAGCCACCGATGCCGACCTCGCTGAGGCCGCCGCCCGCGAGGGCCGCGTTCTTGTGACGCTCGGCCGTGGGTTCGGAGAGATCCGCGCGGATCTGCCGCCGAGGATGGTCCCGACGGCCCCGTTCTCGGTAACATGCAACGACTTCCCCCCTGCCCCCGGAGGCGTGCGAGTGGGGAAGCGCAGTGGAAAGAGGAAGAGGCAGAGGGGCCACGTCTCGGCTCACCGCCGTATCCCCCGGGCGCCTGTTCATCGCCCGCGGAACCCGGCGTCGCGGCTCCTACGGCGGTCCTTGGACCTCTCGATCCCGGCCGCCGATCTCGTGCCGGACGTTCTGGCGCTCCCCCTCCAGGCCGATACGGTCCCGCCCGAGATCGGGTTCGAGGTGGCCACGCGGGCCGGCTCGGAGCGCGCCTGGGCGGTGGTCGACGCGTCGCTGGCCCCCGATCCCGCCTCGGTCCCCGCGCTGACCTTCGCGGCGGGAGTAGCCGAGTTCGACCGGGACGAGCGCCGCGCCGCAGAGCTCCTGGAGCGAGCGCTCCGGCACACCGATGAGCGCTGGGTCCATCAGGCGCACGCGGATGCACTCCTCGCGGCCGGCGACCTGGGGTCCGCCCTGCCCGAGATCGAGCGCCTGTGCCGCGAGGACCCCGGCGACGACAGCGCCCAGGTTCTCTACCGGGATGCGATTCGCTCCGCGTGGGAGCGGCGCGGCCTCGCCGCCGAGGCTCCCTGTGCCTGCGAGTGCGGCAAGGCTCGCGGGAACTGCTGTGGGCCGGTCGAGGACGCGGCGCTCGAGCGGTTCGCCGACCGCGGGAACTTCGATCGGCTCCGGCTGGATCTGGCCACCTTCGCCATGCGCCCGGAGTTCGAGCGGCACCGGCTCAACTCCGCCGCGTCGTGGTTCGACGAGCTGCCCGCCGAGATCGACGCCGGCGACGCCGTTCACCGGATGTACGTTGAGTGGTCCACGACGACGGTCCCCGATCGGGCCGACCACGAGGATCGGACCGTCCTCGACCGATTCGCCGACGACCCCGACACCCCGGAGGACGACCGGCGGCGCGCCGCATGCTGGGCGGAGCACGGCGTCTACGGGCTCTGGCAGGTCCGCCGGTCGGAGCCCGACCCCGGGGTCCAGCTCGTCGAGCTGTGCACCGGGACGTATCGGTACGCCGAGGTCCCTCCCTCCATGCAGGAGGGGTTCGTGCCGTGGGTGGTGATGCTGGGCGCGCTCGTGCCGATCGACGGGGTCTGGCGGGTCGGCTCAGCCGTCTCGTTCCTCTCGCCCTCGGAGGCCGACCACATGGTGGCAGAGGTCTTCAACCTGGCGGAGCGGGTGCTCAACGATGCGACCGACGAGGCTCCGGGTCGGGGGGCGAGGCGCCGAGCCACCTCGTTCTTCGATCCGCAGGAGGGCGCCGTCCCGCCGAGCGTGGCCGTGGGCACCATCCCTCCCGCGCCGCCGCCGGTGTCCGAGCTGCTGGGTCACCTTGTCGGCGCTGCCCTCCCAGGCTTGCTTCAGGGTCTCGAGGAGCGCCGCTCCACGCCGCCCCGGCTCCTCAACATGGAAGGGCACCCGCTGATCTCGATCGTGGCTCGCATCCGGGTGCGGGACGCGGCGGCGCTCCCCGTGCTGCTCGCCGGACACCCCGACGTCGACGTTGGCGACGAGCAGCTCGTCTGGCTGGGCGATGAGATGCCGCCCGATCAGGCGGCGGTCGCCCGTGCCGAGCTCCAGGCGTTCGCGCGAAGGCAGGGGACCGAGCTCGAGCCTACCGACGGCCCCCAACGGTGGACTCGCGGACAGGTGCGCCTGCTGGACGACGAGGTGGTCCTGGAAACCAACTCCCGGGAGCGGTTGGAGATGTTCCTCGACCTCCTCCGGGACCTGGGCGAGACGCCTGAGGTCGTCGACGAGACCCGCGTGGACCCGGCGCAAGACCTCGTGCTTACGGGAGGACCGCCCGGATCGCTGCTGGGCGGGGCTTCCTGCGAGGCTCTCGACGCCTGGGCTCGCGAGTGGCCGGACGTACCGGTCCCCGCGCTGGACGGTCTCACCCCCCGCGAGGCCGCCTCCGATCTCGACCTGCGACCCCGGCTCGAGGGGCTGCTGCGCGAGTTCGAGTTCATGGCGGGAAACCTCCGCCAAGCCGGCGAGGCCGCCCCGGACATGGCGGCCGTGCGGGCCGATATCGGCATGGAGGATCCGTATGCGTGGTCCGATGGGCCGGACGATTGGACCGGTGTCGAGCACCTCGACCGGCGCGCCTGGGCCGTCCCGCCCGCGCGCGGCCGGCTCGGAGAGGTCCAGCTCGCCCGCCTCGACCCCAACGACCCCGACGAGCGTGGCCTTCTCATCCGCGCCGAGCACCCGGCGCTGGAGAAGGCCCTGGAGAACGACCTCGACGACGTGAGGGTCGGCGGCCACGACGTCAACCCGAGACTGCACCTAGCGCTGCACGAGGCGATCGCCAACCAACTCTGGGAGGACGACCCGCCCGAGGTCTGGCAGACGGCGAAGCGACTGCTCGGGCTTGGATACGAGCGGCACGAGGTCCTCCACATGCTGGCGTCCGCGATGGCCCAGGAGCTGTGGCAGGCCCTCCGCGAAGAGAAGCCGCACGACCACGCCAGACACGTCCGGTCTCTTCAGGCCCTGCCGGGAGGCTGGGAAACCGCTCGCAGCCGCCACTGACGCCGCCTCTTCCGGGCGATCGAGAAGGCGTTCGGGTTGAGGCCTCACGGCACGAGGCTCGGAGATCGAGGTAGCGCTCAGGAGAGCCTGCGCGGTGTCAGCTCAAGCCCTTCGGCATGGGCAGCGCGGTGAAGGCGACGATCCCAGGTGGCGAACCGCAGGTCGCCACGATCAAGGACGAGAGCGGCGGCGAGGTGGACGGAGTCGAGACTGCGCAGGTCGTGATCCAAGGCGAGGGCGGCGGCGTGCTCGACGAGAGGTTGGTCCACCTCGACGATGCCGAACGCGGGCCACTCCTCCTTCGCGGCCCTCGTCGCCCTTGCCCCCGCCGCCAGGCCGATCGCACGGACCGTCTCGACGAACCCGACGCGGCAGATGAACCAGGACTCGGCCTGAGCCATCGCCTCCCGAACGAGGTCGCTGCCGGGCTCGGCCACGTAGCGCTTGACCAGCGCGCTGGGGTCGAGATAGAGGTTCAGCGCTCGGCTTCCCGTTCGGCGAGCACGAGCTTGGACGCGCTGCGACGGGCTGGGGCCGGTCGGGGCGCGCGGCGTGGGTGGGCTCGGGCCGGAAGCGTGACCCGGCCCTGCGCGACCAGCTCACGCAGCCGATCCTCTGCGTCCGCCTCGCGAGCGGGGACGATGTCCGCGATGGGCCTTCCCCGAAGGGTCACGCGCACCTGCTCCCCGCGGCCGACGGCGCGCAGGATCCGACTCAGGGACTGCTTCAGCTCGCGGATCCCCAGTTCCCTCATGTGGTCACCTTAGCATCAAAGGGCCCACTTTGCCTTCCGACGATGGTGTGGGGTAAAGAAACTCGATCGGTGCTCTGACCGCGTCGTTTGTCGGCAGGCCCACCAGCAGTTCAGACTCGGCCGATGCTCCTGTCCCTGAGGTATCGGATCCTCTGCGGTCTGCTTCGCCTGCTCGTCCGCTGTGGCGTCGACGAGCGGGATCTCGAGGCGGTCGTGCTCCGACGCCAGCTGAGGATCCTCGCTCGAGGAGGAACGCGACCGCGCTTCACCACCGCCGATCGGGCGTTCCTGGCCGCGGCGGCCCGGTTGCTCTCCCGGGACTGGTGGAGGAGCTTCCTGGTCGGCCCGGACACCCTCCTCCGATGGCACCGAGAGCTCTTGAGGAGGCGCCCTGCAGGCCCGTCCCGCCGGCCCGGTCGTCCTCCCCTGGGTCAGGGAGCTGATCCGTCGGTTGGGTCCGGAGAACCCCAGGTGGGGCTACCTCAGGATCCGGGGCGAGCTCTTGAAGCTCGGGATCGACGTCTCGGCGACCACCATCGCCACCGTGCTTCGCCAAAGCGGCCTCGGCCCGGCACCACGCCGGATCGGCCCGACCTGGACGCAGTTCCTGCGGCTGCAGGCGTACGGCCTGCTCTCCCGCGACCCCCGATCCGACGTGGAAGACGGCCCAGAGGACGTCGCATCGGGTTCGCAGGAGGCACTGGCCCTGATCAGCGACCACCAGGCCAGGCAGACCATGACGAACCCGTCCATGACGATCCGTCGGCACCGAGCCCCACGGATCCTCGTCACCGTGCACGCTCGACGGCGGGCTGCGTGACTGTGATTCCACCCGGCGTCGCAGTTCGCGCTCGCGACGGACCCGCGATAGCTGCCTGAATCTTGGAGCGAGCCCGAGAGCTTGCGACCTCCCACCGATCCTGACCGCATCTGCGTTCCGGTCGGGCTCTGGGTCGGGTCCACGATCAGATCAGACGCTCACCCAGGAAGACCAGCGACGAG
>DASWAT010000187.1:0-1537 GCA_036390995.1 Actinomycetota bacterium
GCGAGCCCAGGCTCGCCCACCCCGGTTCCCACACCGCAGCTCGAGGACGGGAAGCACTTCGGCTATATCCGATCCGTGGACCTGTCGACACAGCCCGCCACGATGGTGTTCGACCTCGCGTATTTCCTGACGGGTGAGGACGCGGTGCAGGCGGCGAAGGAACACGGCGACGAGTACCCGCCGCCGAACGACTACTACATCGTGAACGACAACCCGAAGCTCCGCACGCTGCCGCTGGCTCCGGAGGTGAAGATCCGGTTGATCGACTGGGGCGATTGCTGCGAGACGTTCTTCACCGCGGATCCGGAGGCCTTCGCAGGGGCGTTCACGACCCCGGATCCGACGGGCCAGTACCAGGGCCCCAACTCCACGTACTGGATCTGGGTGCAGGGCGGAGAGATCGTGAAGATCCAGGAGCAATACCTGCCGTGACCCGGGCGCGGCTCCTCGCCGCGGTCCTCGCATCCGGGCTGCTGGCAGGCTGCACATCGGCCACCGGCACGTCGCGGGCCGAGGTCTCCACCGCGCTATCGCCCCGGGTCTCGTCGCCCTCGGTGGTCCCCTACTCCTCGGCGACACCACTGCCGCACCGGTTCCACGCGACGATCGGCGAGGTCCCATCCGAGCTCGTGGCCCAGATGCGCGGAACCACCTGGCGTCCCGGGTGTCCCCTCCCGATCTCCTCGCTCCGGCTCCTGAGCTTCCGGTACTGGGGATACGACGGGCGGGTCCACGAGGGACCGATGGTCGTGAACGCGAGCGTGGCGAGCGGCCTCGCCTCCGTCTTCCGCGAGCTCTTCCGGGCCCGCTTCCCCATCAAGCACGTCGCGCTGGCGAGGCGCTTCCGCCCGAACGCCGATCCGAACACCACGCGCAGCATCACCGCGTCCTTCAACTGCCGCCCGATCGTGACGCCCGCAGGAGCCGGCTCGACCTGGTCCCAGCACGCGTACGGACTGGCGGTGGACGTCAACCCGCTGCAGAACCCGTACGTCGCGGCCGACGGCTACGTGAGGAACCGGTTCGCGCGGCCGTACCGCGACCGGTCGCAGGACCTTCCCGGCATGATCCACGACGGCGACCCGGTGGTCCGGGCGTTCGCCGCGATCGGCTGGGAGTGGGGCGGGCACTGGTCCTCGGGGAAGGACTACATGCACTTCTCGGCCAACGGAAACTAGCAGGCCAGAGGACACGTTTCGGGCCCTTCATGGGACAGTGGTCCCACGAGCTGTCCCACAGGCACGACCCCGAGCGGGGCTGGCAGGAGCCTTTGAGAAGGTCGGAGAGCAGAGCGTAGGGTCGAGGGGGTCCGGATTCCCGGGTCCGCGAGCTTAGGGACGCTCTCAGCGCCCTGGCACATTCGGGTCGATGCCGTCCGGCGCCTGAATCGGTCGACGGCGCCTCCGAACCAGGCGGGCTGTGCTGTCCACACGGCGGCGCCTAACGATTGACGGGCTCACTTGATCTCGTGCATGCCCTCGGGCAGCGGCGCGTTGATCACGGTGAAGGGGTCAGCCTTGCCCATCGCGAGAGCGTC
>DASWAT010000188.1:0-1689 GCA_036390995.1 Actinomycetota bacterium
GGTGGGCGTGGTCACGATCCGTCCACCATCGCATGTTCGGGCACCGGAACGCGACCGGCGGTCGTGCTGCCCGCCCCAGGCGCCGCACGGACCTCGAGACCGCTGTAGGAGGCACCACCGTCACCGGCCGGGTCCCGGTTCGGGGAAGGCCCGATGCGCCGGGCTAAGTGGTCCCGTTCGTAAATACGATGTGGTAATGGCATCCCACACTTGCCCGGAGCCAGCCGGCATGCTTCCCTTGGCGAAGGGAGTGGTGCATGCCAAGGAGGAGCCCGTTCACCATCGATCTGTCGGAGGAGGAGCGCGCCACGCTGGAAGGCCGGGCGGCTCGATATACAGCACCATATCGCGACGTGATGCGAGCGAAGATCGTCCTGATGGCGTCGGCGGGGTGGGAGAACAAGGAGATCGCGGCGGGGCTGTCCGTGCCCGTGCAGATCGTGTCCAAGTGGCGCAAGCGGTTCTTCGAAGAACGCCTGGCCGGGCTGGAGGAGCGGTCCCGGCGGGGACGGCCCCCGGTGTTTCCCCCCCAGCGTGGTCGTCGAGGTCAAGGCCCTGGCGTGTGAGCTCCCCGCCACCCTCGGGGTTCCTCTGTCCCGGTTCTCCATTCCTGAGATCCGAGCGGAGGCGATGAGCCGGGGGATCGTTGCCCAGATCTCTGGCTCGACCATCTGGCGGTGGCTCGACGAGGACGCCATCCGCCCCTGGACCCATCGCAGCTGGATCTTTCCCCGGGACACCGACTTCGAGCGAAAGGCGGGACGGGTCCTCGACCTGTACGCCCGCCGGTGGCAGGGAAAGCCGCTTGTAGAGGCGGACTTCGTCATCTCCGCGGACGAGAAGACCTCCATCCAGGCGAGGTGCCGGTGCCACCCCACCCTGCCGCCGGCCGCGGCCCGGGTCATGCGAGTGGAGCACGAGTACGAGCGCGCCGGCGCCCTGCAGTACCTGGCAGCCTGGGACGTCCACCGGGCCAAGGTGTTCGGCCGATGCGAGGAGCACGCCGGCATCGTCCCGTTCGACCGGCTGGTGGAGCAGGTGATGGCCCGAGAGCCGTACGCCTCCGCCCGGCGGGTGTTCTGGGTCGTGGACAACGGGTCCTCCCACCGGGGGCAGGCCTCGATCCGCAGGCTCCAGGGCCGGTACAAGAACCTCGTGCTGGTCCACTGCCCGGTCCACTCGTCGTGGCTGAACCAGATCGAGATCTACTTCTCGGTGATCCAGCGCAAGGTCCTCACCCCGAACGACTTCACGGATCTCGATCAGGTGGAGCAGCGTCTGCTGGCCTTCGAGCGGCGCTACGAGTTGGCCGCCACGCCCTTCGAGTGGAAGTTCACCCGCGACGACCTCGCCAAGCTCATGAAGCGGCTCGCGGAGAAGGAGCACCTGTCCCTACGGGCTGCAGCGTGATGCGTGAGAATACGTCACCGAACTTTCGACCCAGAGCACTAAGCGCAGAGATCGCCGAGCTCGACCGGGACCTGGCGCTGGTGGTGTCACAGGCCGCACCGGCGCTCCTCGCCCTTCCCGGAGTGGGGACCGACGTCGCCGGAGCTCTGCTCGTCACAGCCGGGGACAACCCGGAGCGTCTGTCGAGCGAGGCGGCCTTCGCCAGGCTGTGTGGAGTGGCACCACTTCCTGCCTCCTCCGGCAAAACCAACCGACACCGGTTGAACCGCGGTGGGGACC
>DASWAT010000189.1:0-22904 GCA_036390995.1 Actinomycetota bacterium
CGCGGAGGAACCGCTGCTCGATCTCGGTCGCCCGGCCGAACAGGTCCGCGAGCTCGCGCTTGCGAGCCGCCTGGGATCCGGCACCCGTCGTCGAGCCGATCCGCCGCAGGGCCGCGTCCACGGCCAGGACCTCCAGCGTCGCCTCGGCGGCCGGCGGCGGGAGCTCGCGGAGGGACGCCCATCCGACGCCGATCGCCCCGTGGGGCAACGCCCCCGAAAGGTACGCCACGGCGACGGGGACCTCCTCCGGCCGGGCCCCGCCAAGGAGGGAGCCGAGCCGCTCGATCTTCTTCGAGCGCGCCCGCGCCCCGGCCACCCCGGCCGAGGTCCGTGCGATGTCGTTCAGCAGCACGGACAGAGCATGCCAAACGCTCGATCGGCTGGGTGTCCGCCACGCGGAGTAGGCTTCGGGACGATGAGAGGAGATCGCGTCGAGGTCGTGGTGGACTCGGGATCCGGCGTCCTCAAGTACGAGATCGAGGCCACGAAGGCAGGGCGGCGGGTCGAGATCTCGACGTCGCGCGGCGTGATCGAGGTGACCGAGGTGACCCGCCGCGGGGCTCCCGTCAGGACGGGACGGTTCATGGCGGACCGCGTGGTGGCCCTCGTCGAGCATCCGGCGCCGCCGGTACCACGCCGCGGCAGGAGGCCCTACCGGAACCAGGCCACGCTCGTTTGACCGATCCTTCCGAGCAGGGTGCCGGGTTGGCACGGCTCTATCGCTCGGCCTCGTGCTCGGGTTCGGACGGGGCGGCGCCCGCGTAGATCTCGGCGCCGATCTGCTGCATGAGTCCGAGGTCGTCCCGGTGGCTCCACAGCTCGACGACCTTCCCGTCCCGGAACCGGAAGACGTTCACGCCGGAGAACGTCGCCGGCTGGTTCGTCGGTGCGCGCCCGCCCCACCGTCCCGTGTTCGTCCCCTCGCAGGTCCATCGGGCCGCAACCAGGTCGCTCTCAGCCAGGATCAGGTCGACCCGCATCCGGAGGTCGGGGAAGGCCGCTCGGAAGTCTGCGGCGATCTTCGCCTGGCCGGCCGGACCGGGGAGCGCCTGCGTGGGCCGGAGGTCGTGCCGCACGTAGTCCCCTGCGAACACTTCTGAGGTCACCGAGACGTTCCCCTTGTTCCAGACCTCCTCGTAGAACCGCCGCACCAGCGACTTGTTCTCCTCCGAACCCATGGCGACCCTCCTCGCGACTCGGTCTGGGTCCTTGCAGGATAGGCTGTGCCTTCATGGGGGGCGTGAGCGCCAAGCGCGTCCCGGCGGTGCTCTTACCCGGGATCCTCATCCCGGCCCTGCGGTACAAGGTGGCCGCGGCGATCCGGCATCTGTGGCGCTGACCCTAGACACGACGAGGCACCGAGGGCCACACTCTTGCCCATCCATGACCGACGAGCCCGACCGCTGCTGCTTCGACGACTGGGCGAGCTGTTACGCCAGGCGGGCTCGGAGGCGCCGGCTGGGCGGTCCGTCGAGGGACCTGATCGCCGGGCTCGGCCGGGCGGGGCTGGAGGGCCGAACCGTCCTCGATGTGGGGTGCGGCGCCGGCGGGCTCGTCCTGGAGACGCTCGAACGCGGTGCGCGGACCGTCACGGGCATCGACCTGTCGGCGGCCGCGATCGGGGAGGCACGCCGGCTCTCGGCCGAGCGCGGGGTCGAAGATCGGGCGGACTTCTCGGTGGGCGACGGCGCGTCGGCGAGCCTGGCGCCCCACGACGTCGTGGTCCTGGACAAGGTGTTCTGCTGCTACCCCGACGTCGACGGGCTCCTTGCGAACTCGCTGGCCGCGGCGCGGTCCGTGTACGCGTTCTCGATGCCTCCGTCGACGGGACTCAGGGGCGCGGTGCGGCGAGTCCTCGCCAGGACCGAGAACCGCTGGTACCGGCTCCGCCGTGGGAAGTTCGGCGGTTTCCAGACCCACATCCACGATGTCGGGGCGATCGACGCCCGAGTCCGCGCCGTCGGTTTCGAGCGCCTGGTCTCGCGCCGCCGGTTCGCCTGGGACCTCGCGATCTACGTGCGTCCGTAAGCGATACTCCGCCCCGACCGGCCTTGCCTGCCCCCGAGGGCCGAGCCTATCCTGGGACCTCGACACCAGGGTCGTCCGCACCGGCCTGAAGTAGGTTCGAGGTCATGACTCTCAGAGAGAGAGCGCTGGCGTGGATCCGAGAGCAAGGCTGGACCCTGGTCCTCCTCGCGGGGGTCTTCGTCGTCGTGTTCGGTCTGCTGGGCTGGCTGAACCCTCTCGGCCGCCCCGCCCCTGCCCCGGCTCCGCTGGTCCGGGGCACGATCGTCCAGCTCTCCAGCCCTCCGGTGCCCGGTCCCACGAGAGGCCCGTGAGGTGGCGTTCGGCCGCGACTCCTCCGGATCCCCTACGAACTGCCCTTCTTGTGCCAGATGTGGGTGATCCAGTCGAGGCCCTCGGTGCCGGCCTCTTCGTTGAACCGCTCGCCGTACTTCTCGGACGCCTCGTGCATCTGGTCGTGGCCGTCCCATTCGGACATCGTCGAGACCAGGCCCGGCTCGTTCTCGTCCTCGTAGACCCCGCCGTTGCGGGAGCCCATGGCCTCCATCATCGGCCTGTACTTCTCCGACGCCGCCACGAACCGGTCGACGTCGGGGACCTTCACGATGAACTGCACGATGACCGACATACCGTCCCCCCTTCCGCGTGTTGGAAGACTGGCACGGCGGCGAGCGCGGCGCAACGCGAAGAGGAGGGGACGCGTCGCACATCCCCTCCTCGCCGATCGTTCGTCTGAGCGTGTTCGTTCAGAACGAGGCCCTGCCGATGCAGCTCTCGCCGGTGTTCGCGTTCACGGCCTTCCCCCGGAACGCGTCCGTCCCCGCCGGGTTCGAGGTCACCAGCCGCACGGTGAACGAGCCGCTCGGCGCCTTCGTCACGCGGCTGCCGCCCAAGATCCGGGTGCCGTTCTTGAAGATCTTCACCTTCCAGGTCTGGCCCACGACGTTCGAGTCGACCTCGTACTCGACCTCGATCCGGCCGTCCTCGGGCGACAGCTTCAGCTTCCAGTCGGATGCCCCGCTGCACGATCCGCGCCGGATCACGTCGCCGTCCTTCGCCATCGCCGGCACCGCGCCGGCCAGCGACATGACGAGCGCACCGGCAACCGCCAGTCGCAGGAACCCCTTCATCATCCCGACCTCCTCTGCTTCACCGCCGGTCCGTCCGGCGGATACGAACAGGTTCGCGGCAAGCGGGTCGCGGTTACAACGGGACGACCGTCCCGGGACCGCGGTCAGTACCCGAGCGCTCCGAGGCAGGACTCGCCGGTCACGAGGTTCACGCCGCTTGCCTTGATCCGATCCGAGCCGGCACGGTTGCGCGCGAGCTTCCGCACCCGGACCTCCCCGCCGTCGTCGGACACCTTCGAGCCGGCGTAGACCCGGGTCCCGTCGTTCGACAGGAACAGCTGCCACGTCTGGCCCTCGTCGCCGCCCCGGATCTCGAACCGGATCCGCAGGTACCTTCGCGACTCGCGGTCGACCCTCAGCTCCCACTCGCTGGGCCCGCCCGAGCACGAACCGCGTCGCCGAACCTCGCCGTCACGGGCCTGGACGGCGACGGGCACCAGCGACAGCACGAGGGCGGCCAGCAGGCACAACGAGAGGAGCCTGACTCTCATGCCTCCAGGTTCGGCGCGGACCTCCGCCGCGGCAACGGGACTTCCGTCCCGGGACCTAGTCGCGGAGTGCGCCGGTCCGCTCGGCCCACAGGGCTGCCTGGGTGCGGTCTGCGACGCCGATGCGCTGGAACAGGTTCGTGAGGTGGCCCTTCACGGTCTTCTCGCTGATGCCGAGACGGCGGGCGATCTGCTTGTTCGCGAGCCCGGCGACGACGAGCGAGAGGACCTCGCGCTCGCGGGCGGTGAGATCGACCGCCTGGGGGCGGGTGCCGCGTTCGGCCAGGAGCGCGGCGGCGGCCTTCGGAGCCAGGGGCGCCTCTCCCCGGGCCGCTGCGCGGATCGCCCCGTGGAGCTCCTCCGGTTCCGCGTCCTTCAACAGGTAGCCGATCGCACCTGCGTCGAGCGCCTGCACGATCCGGTCCCGGTCCGAGAACGACGTGAACACCACGATGCGGGTGTCCGGCGATCCCTGCGCGAGCCGGCGGGTCACCTCGACCCCGTCGAGATCGGGCATCGACAGATCCAGGAGCAGCACGTCCGGCCGCTCGGCCGTGCACAGCGTCACCGCCTGCTCGCCGCCCTCCGCCGACCCGACCACCTCGACGTCGTCGAACGTCCCGAGCAGCTGCTCCAGGCCGACCCGCACCACCCGATGGTCGTCGGCGATCGCCACCCGGATCACGTGCCCACCCGTATCACGCCGGCACCTCCACGCGCATCACCGTACCGCCGCCCTCGCGCGGCAGGAGCGTCATCGTCCCCCCGGCGTCGCGGACCAGCTCCTGGAGGATCTGCAGTCCGACGTGCCCCTGATCGAGGGCCCTCGCCACGTCGCCGGCCGCGACGCCCCGGCCGTCGTCCGCCACCTCGAGCACGGCGCTCGGACCTTCGCGACGCACCGTCACGTCCACTCGGTGCGCCCCGGCGTGGGCCTCCACGTTGCGGAGGGCCTCCTGACACGCCCGGTAGAGGAGCTCGTCGACCTCGGAGCCGAACCCGGCCGGGGGATCGATGTCGACACCGACCGCCAGGCCCTCGTGCTGGAGCCGGGCGGTGAGGTCGGAGAGCGCCGGTCCGAGCCCCGCCTGCTGCAGGTTGGGCGGGTACACCCCCACGATCGCGGAGCGGAGCGTTCGGATGCTCGCGCGCGCGGCCCCCGCGGCCTCGCCGAGCGCGTCGCGGGCGTCGTCGTCGTGGGATCCCTCGGCCACGGCCGACAGGCGCATCGCCAGACCGGTGAGGTCCTGCACCGGGCCATCGTGCAGGTCCCCGGCGATCCGTCGGCGCTCGCGGTCCGAGGCGTCCACGGCTCGCTCCAGGAAACGCTCCCGGTCCGCCTGCGCGCGCTGCACGCGTCGTGCGAGTCCCCAGGCGAGCGGCACCTCGAGCACGGCGAACGCGATCAAGGCGACCACGAGGACCGGCGCGAAGGTGGCCAGCAGGTCGCTCTCGCTGTTCGCCACGCTCGCGAACCGCTGGTAGGTCTCGAACAGCAGCGGTATCCCGTTCGGCGTGCGGATCCGCTTGTAGACCTCGAGCAGGTCGCCGTATCCCCGCTCGAACCGGTTCTCGGGCGCCTGGAGGTCCGACAGCTCCGCCGTGACCCCGCCCTCCCGGAGCGCCTCCCGCTCGTCGGCGCCGAGCTGGTAGCTCTCTCCGATCAGCCGGCTCTCGTCCGAGTACACGATCGTGCCGTCGGCGGTCCAGATCTTCACGCGGACGACGGGATCGTGCAGCACCGCGTCGGCCACGACCCTCGCGATCGCTGCGCTCGCCTCGGCATCGCCCGTGAGCAGACCGTCGTCGAGACGTCCTCGCACCACGCTCGCGGAGAAGTCGGTGAAGTCCCTCGCCTGATCGAGCGCCTCGTCGGTGGCCAGGCGACGGAGCACCAGGACGCCGGTCACGGCCACGAGCGCCAGCACCACCAGCCCGAGCACCGCGAACACCAGCACGGCACGCGCGACCGGCCCCGGCCTCCTCACGAGCAGATGGTACGCAGACGGGCTCAGGCCGGCGCGCCCGGCCCGAACACGCGGAACGTCATCTGCCCCAAGGGCGTGCTCCCCGCGAGGTCCTCAGACCGTACCCGCGGACGCGAGATGCTCCGCGGCATCGAGCCGCTCGAGGAGCGGGTGCGCGCCCAGGTCGGTCAGGATCGCCCGGGCCTGCTCGGCGGCGCCGTCGGGGACGGACTCCCTCGGCAGGAGGGTCAGCGCGTCGATCGCGGTGAGCGCGAGGTCGAGCGGGGCCTCCATCATCGCCCAGGACTCGAGGACGCGACGGTAGCCGTTGGAGGCATCCTCGATCCGCCCCTCCAGGGCCGCGAGCCCGGCCTCCGTGCTGCGGCGGACTACCTCGATCCAGCGCCCGCGAAGGGGATCCATGGCGTCGAGGCAGGCGTGGGCGCGTGCCGGATCGCGCAGCCAGAGCCCGGCTCGGGCCGCCACCCACACGGCCAAGGCGCTGTTCATGCCGGCCGGATCGGCGGCCACGGCAGTCATGGCGTCCTCGTAGCCGCCCTCCAGATCTCCCCCTGCGAGGCGCACGACCGAACGGGCGCGCAGGTGCCACGTCCGCTCGGCGAGCAGCTCGGTCGACTCAAGCCTCGACGCCACCTCGTCCAGGTACCGGTCGGCGCCCGAGACGTCCCCGCGGAGGGCGGCCAGCATCGCGGCGCTGAACCTGGCGCCGGCGCCGATGAAGCCGGGGAGCTCTCGACCCTCGAGCTCGGCCAGGACGGCGTCGGCCTGCGCCCAACGACCCAGGTCGATGGCACCCTCGACCGCGTTCGCCAGGTGGATCTCCTCCAGGTTCCGGATCCCCGCCCTCCGCGCGCTCTCGGCCCCATCCAGGAACGCGTGCAGGCTCTCCGCGGGGTCGTCCTCGGAGATCTGGACGGCGAGGTTGAGCAGGGCCTCCGCCCGGGTCTGGTGACTCCCGATCTCCTCCGCGAGGGCGAGGGCACCCCTGGCCAGCATGACGGATTCCCGATGCCGTCCGAGGTTGAACAGGGCAACGCTCTTCGTGCTGAGGGCGTCGGCCAGCAGCTCGGTCAGATCCCGCCTCTCGGCGATGGGCAGCGCCACCTCCACCCACCCGATGGCGCGCTCCGAGGGTCCGGCGAACACCTCCGCCTCGGCGAGCCTGGCACACAGCGTGGCACGAACCACCTCGTCGGCGTCCTCGTCCAGCGCGCCGAGCGCAGCGTGCATCCGGTCGATCGCCTCGCTGCGGCGGTCCAGCACCGCCAGGGGACGGAGGAGGCTCGCGGCGGCCCGGGCTCCCGCCGTCGTGTCGCCCCGTTCCCGATACAGGTCGAGGGCCTCGTCGAGGTACGCGACCGCGCGCTCGGCGGAACCGGCCCTGCCCGCGGCCTCGCCGGCGCGCTCCAGCAGCAGGGCGCGTTCGGCGCCGCCCGGGGTGATGTCGAGCGCCTGATCGGCGAAGCCGAGCGCCTGCTCCGGCGAGCCGAGAGACAGGGCGCGGTCGGCCGCCTGCGAGAGCCAGTCCCTGGCCCGCGCCGCCAGCGCCTCGGCGTCGGGCCCCCCCGCGGTGGCGCGGAAGGCCTCGACGTAGTGCGTGGCAACGACGCCGGCGAGCTCGTCCTCGCCGAGGGACTCGAGGTGGTGGGCGACCGCCAGGTGCTTGCGTCGCCGGTCCGCCTTCGCCAGCGTCGCGTAAGCGACCTCGCGGATCAGGCTCTGCAGGAACGTGTACTGCCCGCGCTCCGGCGACCTGGGATCCACCTCCTGGGTTAGGAACTCCTTGTGGACGAGCTCTCGCAGCCTCGTTTCCAGGGCCGGTCGGTCCTCGCCGATCACCGCCGCGAGCGCCTCGAGCGTGAAGCTCTTGCCCAGCAGGGCGGCGTCCTGCAGCAGGGCACGATCGTCGGCCGGGACGGCGTCCAACCTGGCCGCGATGAGCGCGTGGAGCGAGTCGGGGATGTCGAGCGTTCCGAGGTCGCCCACGAGCTCGTACGCGTCGTCTCGAGGCGCCAGCACCCCGCGGTCGGCCAGCATCCGGATCGTCTCGACCGCGTAGAGAGGGACCCCTTCGGCGCGACTCACGATCCGGTCGAGCCCGTCGGTGGGTAGTCCCCGCACGAATCCGCGGACGAGCTCGGCCATCGAGGGGTCGGAGAGTGGCTCCAGGTGGAGGGCGGTGAAGTTCCGTTGGCCGACGCCCCAGTTCGGTCGGCGGTCGGCGAGCTCCGGACGGGCCAGGGTGACGATCAGGATCGGATGGTTCCGCGACCATTCCAGCATCGACTCGATGAAGTCGAGGAGCCCCGGGTCCGCCCACTGGAGGTCTTCGAACACCATCACGGTGGTGCCGAGCTCGGCGATCCGCTCGAACAGGCACCGCCACGCCGAGAACAGCTCTTCCCGCTCTCCGGGGGGGCGTTCCTCGAGCCCGAGCAAGTGCGCCAGTCGGGGCTCCACCCAATGGCGCTCTTCGTCATCCCGGAGGAGCTCCCGGACGGAATCCGACAGCTTGCGTCGCGACTCCATGGGATCGTCGGTCTCGGCGATCCCGGCCCGCATCCGGACCATCTCGCCGAGCGCCCAGAACGTGACCCCGTCGCCGTACGCAGGGCACCGGCCCTTGTGCCAGTAGATCGTCTCCACCAGGCCGTCCACGTACTTCAGGAATTCCCAGGCCAGCCGGGACTTGCCGATCCCGCCGATGCCCGTCAGCGAGACCAGCCGCGCCTTGCGCTCACGACCGGTGGCGTGCAGCAGCTCCTTGATCAGTCGGAGCTCCTCGGCCCTGCCGACGAACGGGGGCTCCAGCCCCTCGCTCCGGCCCGCACCGCCCCGTTGGCCGATCACGCGGAGGGCCCGCCAGGCGGCGACCGGCTCGTCCTTCCCCTTCATGGACAGCGCGCCCACGTCGTGGAAGGCGATCGCGTTCGCTGTGGCCCGGTAGGTGGCCTCCCCGACCAGCACGGAGCCGGGATCCGTGGCCGACTGCAGCCGGGACGCCGTGTTGACCAGGTCGCCGGCCACGAGGCCCTGGGAGACCGCCCCCACGGTCACGGCTGCCTCGCCGGTGAGCACCCCGGCCCGAGCTCGCAGCTCCACGCCGATCTCGCGTCCGAGGGCCCCGACCGTCTCCACCAGCTCGAGGGCGGCACGCACCGCGCGTTCGGCGTCGTCCTCGTGGGCCGTCGGCGTCCCCCAGACCGCCATGACGGCGTCACCGATGAACTTCTCGACCAGGCCACCGTGCCGCTCGACGCTCGCCCGGGCGGCATCGAAATACCTCGTGAGGAGCTCCCGGACGTCCTCGGCGTCGCGGCGCTCCGAGAGCGTGGTGAAGCCGACCAGGTCGGCGAAGAGCACCGAGACCAGCCGCCGTTCGGTCGCCGTCGTGGGCTCAGCCGGGACGGCGCTGGGGAGGCCGGCGGCAGAAGGTATGGGGGCGATGGCGGTCCCGCATTCCCCGCAGAACCTACTGTCCGGGGTATTGGCGGAGCCGCACGCGGGACAGAGGAGGGCAAGCGCCGTGCCGCATCCCTTGCAGAACTTGCGACCCGGCTCGTTCTCGACGCCACAGGCTGAACAGACCATCCGGCTCCCGCCCCCGTACGGCCGAAGGTTACGCCCGGCGGCAGACGCCGTGCGCGCTCTCGATCGACGGTGGCGGGGGCCGACCGCGGGTCGGCATCCGGAAGCCTCGCGTCAGGCCGGCGTGCCCGGGCCGAAGGCGCGGAACGGCTCGGGCTCGTAGGCGCTCAGAACCCCACCCAGTCCGGGAGCGCCTCGCGGATCGCCCGGTCGTCCTTCACCAGCCACGCGAGGTGACGGAACGCGTGCTCGATTCGAGGACCTCGGGGGGCTCGACCGCCACCACGTCCGCGGGCTGTACGTCGGGCTGCCAGCCCAGGCGGAGCGTCGGCGCGTGGATGGGGCGCAGCTGTGGGCGCCGTCCGGCCGCAGGCACACGAACAGCCCCTCGAGGGTCTGCCCCACGATCTCGCTCGACCAGGCGGCGTTGGTGAGCGCCGGGACGTAGAGCTCCACGGGCGGCGGCCGGCCCTCCGGCTCAGATGGTTCGTTCATCCTCCCGGTCCTGCCCGAGCGGCGCCGCCATCTGGAGGATCGTCTCGCGCGAGGACGCCTTCCCGTGATCCGCCAGGCCGTGCGTCTGGATCTGTTCCACGACCTCGTCCTCGTTCCCACGGGCCTGGAACCCGCACATGCAGGTGACCTCGATCAGCACCTCGCGCCCCTCCGCTCCGGTTCGGCGGGCAAGGTAGCACCCGTTCCATCCGTCGCGCGCCCTGCCGCGGGATCGACACACGCCGCCGGGACCGGGCCGGACTCACCCAGGGCCCGTTCGGTCCACCCGGGCCAGACGCGCCGAGCCGTCTCCTCGGGGACCCGCCCGCGGAGGTGCATCGCCCGCCACACGCCGCGGTAGCCGGGGAGGACGCCCAGCCCGACAAGGACGTGCCCGAGCACGAACGCCGTTACCACGTAAGTGGTCCAGCGGTGGATCTTCGCGAGCCACGCGAACGTCGGGCCGCCGTGCAGGAGCGTGAGGGCGAGGCCGGTCACGACGAGCATCCCGAGCCCGCCGACCATCGCGAAGTTCGCAAGGCGCTGTCCCGGGTCGAAGTGTCCCTCGTGCCGGGCGAACCGTCCTGTGAACACCGCGGCCGGCCATAGGAGCCACCACCGGCCGTCGCCTCGGTCCCGGCGGAAGGTCTCGCGAAGGAAGGTCGCGATGCCCCTTCGCCCCACCACGATCGCGGCGAGCGCGAGGACCGCGAGGGCCCGCCCGAACCACACGTGGACCCGGATGTCCGCGACCCCGAGGGCGCGGGCGAGGGGGCTCGGATCGCCCTCCTCGCCCGCGAGCAGCCACCACCCGGTGAACAGCACGGGCAGCGTGGCCAGGTAGGCGGCTGCGTGGAACCACCTCACGCGGCGGGGATGGCGCTCCAGCCGCCTAGTACCCATAGCCGCCGCCCGAGCTTGAGTCGCTCGGGCTCACCGTGACGGCGCTGCCGGCGTTCGAGCCGCCCGAGCCGGTCACGTCGACGGTGATCGTGTCGGTGACGCCGGCGTCCGAATGGTCGGCGTTGCGCAGCGATGCCTCGATCGTGTGCATCCCCGGCGCCAGGTCGCTCACTTGTACCGTGTTCGCGTAGGTGATGACCGACTGCGACAGCTCGTCGCAGCTCCCCCCGTCGAAGCACAGATGCACGTGGTGGTCGCCCGTGCTCGGGTCGCCGATCGGCACGCTCGCATCCAGCCTCACCGTGAACGGCACCCGGACCGAAGCGCCGTCGCCCGGCGACACGATCTTCAGCGACGTGCGGTCGGATCCTCCTGCGCCGGTCGAGGCGCTCGCCCCACCGCAGGCCGCGGCGACCAGGCCGAGGGCCAGCACCAGGCCGGCCAGACGGGATCGTCCCTTCCGTGTTCGCTCCATCGCGATCCTCCTTCCTCGCTCGGATCCCGGCGACCGCCGGGTTCGCGGGTTCGGGAGGTACTACCGGATGAACAGCTCGAGGGATTGGTTTCCGCAAGATCGCGCAAGTACTTGGCGGCCGTCGCGGATTGGCGACGCGAACGATCCCTGGGGGTGATGGTCGCTCGTTACCTCGGACATCGCGGGAAGCGCCCGGGATCGCATCTCCACCGAGGCATAGAGCGGTATGGTTGTTCGTGAGCGGAACGGTTGGCACGGGCAACATCGCGCCATCTTCGATCACCAGGGGATGCTTCCGTTTGGACGGCGCAACGCACAGCGGACTTCGGGACGTACAGGAACCGCTCCGGAACTTCCTCGAGCACCTGTCGCAGGCCGTGGTCGCCGTGGAGCCCGGCGGCGCGATCCGGTTCCTGAACCCCAGGGCCGAGGAGGTCTTCGGCTACGCGGCCGAGGAGCTCATCGGCGAGCCGGTGGAGATCCTGTTGCCGGAGGCGGTTCGTTCGGTCCATGAGGGGCAGCGCGCGGACTTCCTGAGCACTGCGCAGGCCCATCCCATGGAGACGCGTTCGGCGCTGCGAGCCCTCCGTCACGACGGGACCGAGTTCCCCGTGGAGATCGGGCTCAGCTATGTCCCGACCTCGGAGGGCCCGCTCGCGGTCGCCCTGGTCATCGACATCAGCGCCCGGCGCCGGGCGGAGGAGGCCGCGAACCATAGCGCCAAGCGCCTCGCCCTGCTGCACGAGATCGACCGGGCCATCCTCTCCATCGCCCCCAGCGAGGAGATCGCCCGGCTCGTCGTCCAGCGGATCCGGCAGCTCGTGCCGTGCCGGCGGGCGAGCGTGACGCTGTTCGATCACGAGGCGAACGAGGTCTCGACCTTCGCGGTCGATGCGGAGACGGAGACGGCCCTGCCGGTGGGGGTGCGGATGCCGCTGTCGGCCTTCGGCGGGCGGGACGAGCTCCAGCAGGGCGAGACCCGGTTCGTCGCCGACCTGGAGCTGGTGGATCGGACGGCCTTCGAGGACACGCTCCTGACGGAGGGGATCCGGTCGATCGTCCAAGTGCCGATCCGGGTCCAGGACCACCTGCTCGGCTCCGTGAACCTGGCCCACGACGCTCCCGGGTTCTTCGACCCGGGGATGATCGCGCCGATCCTGGAGGCCGCCGACCAGCTCGCCGTGAGCTTGCGGCAGACCTCCCTCCGCGAGCAGGCGGAGCGCCATGCCGCCGAGCTCGAGGGGGCGGTTGACGACCTCCGGCGGGTGGACGACCTCCGGCGAGCGCTGCTGTCCCGGCTGGTCTTGGTGCAGGAGAACGAGCGTCGCTTGATCGCCGACGACGTCCACGACGACGCCGTTCAGGTGATGACCGCCGTGGGCATGCGCCTTGGCTCGCTGAAGAGCAGACCGCCGGGAGAGGTGGCGGCGGCCCTCGGGGAGCTGGAGAAGACGGTCGAGCTGTCGATCGAGCGCCTGCGGCGCCTGGTATTCGAGCTCCAGCCGGCGAGCCTCGAGCGGCCGGGTGGGTTCCGGGAGGCGATGCACGAGATCCTGGCGGCTCTGGAACTCGATCTCGGACTCGCGGTGACGATCGAGGACCGGCTTCCCCCGTCCGCAACGGGCCGGCTGTCACCGGTCCTGCGGGCGACGATGTTCCGGATCGCACACGAGGCGGTCGCGAACATCCGGCGTCACGCGCATGCAACGCACGTGAGCGTCGTGTACGAGGAGCGGGACGGGGGGTTCCTGGTTCGGATCAGGGACGACGGCGTCGGCTTCGCCCAGGATGCCGCGCCGCCCAACCTGCCCGGACATCTGGGGCTCGCGTCGATGGAGGAGCGTGCCCGTCTGACCGGCGGCTGGTGGACGATCGCTTCCGCGCCCGGCACGGGGACGACGGTTGAGTTCTGGGTGCCGATGAACCATCCGGATCTCTCCTCGGACGTCCCATAGCTTTTCCGGTCTCAGCCGGTCGCCTCCTTCTCGGCCAAGATCGTCTTCAGCGTGGACATCGCGTTCATCGCGGGCGGGAACCCGGCGAGCGTGGCCACCTGCAGGATGATCTCCTTCAGCTCGTCCGGCGAGAGGCCGGCCTTCAGCGACGAGCGCAGGTGCACCGGGAGCTGCGACGACCGCCCCAGCGCGACGAGCACGGCCACCGTGGCGATCTGGCGGTCGCGGAGCGATAGGCCGGGTCGCACGTAGACCTCGCCGTACGCGAACTCGATGATGAACCGGCCCAGGTCGCCGAGGCCCTCGATCGTCCGCAGGGCCCTCTCGCCGTGCACGTCGAGCATCTTCCGGCGACCCCGCTCGTACCGGGTGTCGTCGCCCATGGGAACCCCTCCTCGTGTCGAGCTCCGGTCAGGGACAGTACCGTGCGGTGGCGGCGTTCCGGGAGTCCCTGCCTAGTCTGGATCAGACTAGCCGGCGACGTCGGTCCCGGCGCGCCGCCGGATCGGCTGGAGCACCGCGTCGTAGATCCGCTCGGTCGCGGCGGTCGCGGCACCGAGTGGGCTCCTGGCCGCACGCCACAGCACCATCGCCGCGCCGGCGCCCACGGCCGCGCCTCCGAGGACGTCGCCCGGGTAGTGGACGCCGGCGATCACCCGGGACAGGCCGAGGGCGACGCCCAGCAGCACCAGGACGGCGCCGATCCGCGGACGCGCGTACCAGACCGCGACGGCCACGGCGAACGCCACGGCCGTGTGGTCGCTGGGGAACGACGCGTCGCCGCTGCGGGCCAGCAGGAGGTGGACGGGATGGCCGGCGTAGGGCCTGGCCCGATCCACGAGGTGGTTGAGGACCTGGTTCACGCCGAGGGCCAGCAGTGCGGCGGCGGCCCCGGTGACGGCCGCCGTTCTGACCCGGTGGGGATCGTGCCCCGGGAACAGCCACAGCAACACGAGCGCGGCGGGGAACACGAGAACCCCGTAGGTCGCGATGATCCGGACGATCGGATCCAACCCGTGCCCGTGGGCGGCGAGGCCGTTCAGGTCGCGGAAGAGACGTTCGTCCATGCCGCCGTCGAGTGTGGCAGCTCCCGGTCCGAACCACCCTCGGAGCAGATGGAGATTCGTTGACGCGTGACGTCGCGTGGAGATCCCGTGACGGTCACGGGGCACGGGGTCGTGGATACTAAGCGCCCGTGACCTCGCCGAACGATCCGACGGCCTCGCCCCCGCTCGATCCGACGCCGGACGGCCTGCCGCGGGCGGAGGGTGCGGCGCTGGGCGCCCTGCTCGGGGTGGGCGAAGGGGCGAAGGACCACCTCACGATCCTGTCGGGGACTGCCCAGAACATCGTGGGTCTGGCCGTGTTCGTCCTGGCGAGCTTCGGGATGAACATCGTGATCGCCCGCGCCTTCGGGGAGGAGGGCCGGCGCGTCCTCGGCCTCGTCACCCTGGCTACGCAGCTCGCGTTCGTGGTCGCCGGCGCCACGCGGTTCGGGATGGACATGGCCGCGGTGCGACGGGTCGCGATCGAGGTCGGCAAGGGGGAGCCCGGCCGGTCCCGGGCGGTGGTCCGGCTCGCGGTCGCGATCTCGGTGATCGTGTCGCTGGCCGTGGCCGCGGTGGCCTTCGCGCTGGCCGCGCCGATCGCCGGGGTGCTCAACGCGCCGACCGCGGCGCTCCGCGCGGCGGCGATCGCCCTGCCCTTCGTGGCCGTGGCGCAGGTGATCCTGGGGGGGAGCCGCGGCCTGAAGATCATGCGGGACACGCTCGTCGCCTATTGGGTCGGCCAGCCGGTCTCGTGGATCGTCCTGTCCCTGATCGCGTGGACGTTCAGCAAGACCGTCACCGCGACGGTGATCACGTACGGGGCGTCGTGGCTGGTCGCGACGATCGTCGCGTGGTTCCTGTGGCACCGCGACACGGCCCGGTTCGGCCACCTGCCGGCCGAACAGGGCGAGGTCCGGGCCCTCATGCGCTACGGCGCGCCGAGAGCCCCCGCCGCGCTCCTGTCGCAGGCGCTGTTCTACACGGACTTCTTCGTGCTCTCCGCGTACACGGAAGGACCCTCGCTCGGCGTCTACGCGGCCTCGGTGCGGGTGGCACAGGCCCTGGTCCTGTTCCTCACCGCCGTGAGCCACATGTTCAGCCCGTTCGTGGCGGACCTGCACGAGCGGGGTGAACGCGACCGCCTGAACGGCCTGTTCAAGGCGATCACGCGTTGGACGCTCGCCGGCACGATCCCGTTGCTGCTGCTGTTCATGGTGGCGCCGGGACCCGTGCTGCAGGTGTTCGGCGCGAAGTTCCAGACCGGGACGGCGTGGCTGCGGATCCTGCTGGTGGGGCAGATCGTGAACGTGTCGGTGGGTGCGGCCGGCTTCGTGCTGATCATGGCGGGTCGGACCGGATGGGACCTCGTCGTGTACGCGTCGTCGTTCGCGCTCGACCTCGGCCTGTCGCTCGTGCTGGTCCCTCGGTTCGGTCCCACGGGGGCGGCGGTGGCGCAGGCCACCACGCTGGCCCTGTCGAACGCCTTCCGGGTAGCCCTGGTGTGGCGGTTCGTCCGCATCCAGCCGTACGACCGGCATTACGCCCGCCTGGCCGTCCCGGCGGCCGTGGCCGGAGCCGCGATGGTGGCGGTCCACGCCGCGCTCGGGAACGGGCCGTGGCCGGTGGACCTGACCGGAACGGCCCTGGTCGGCGGGCTCGTGTACCTCGTGGCGCTGGTGACGGCCGGTCTGACGCCCACCGAGAAGGCCACCATCCTGCGCGTGCTTCGTCGCCGGCCGGCTTCGGTCTGACCCCCGCCCGGCCGAGGAGCCTTCAGCGCGGGGTCAGGCCCAGGGCCACCGCGACCGCCTCCTCGGGGTTCGCGGCCTGTACGATCGCCCGCACCGGCGCCCCCCGCTTCGACAGCTCCCAGGTGCCGAGCCCAACGACCGGGACCCCCGTCTTCAGCGCCAGGGCGATCTCGGACAGCGTGCCGAACTCACCTCCCACGGCGATGAGCACGTCGGCCGCTCGCACGACGAGTGCGTTCCGCGCCTCGCCCAGCCCGGTGGCGATGGCCACGGTGAGGTGCGAGCTGGCGGCCCCGCGGTCGGCCCCCGGCAGGATGCCGATCGACGTTCCTCCGGCGGACTCGGCGCCGCGCGCGGCCGCGTCCATGACCCCGCCGAGGCCGCCGCAGACCAGCACCGCGCCGGCCCGGGCGACGGCCCGGCCGATCTCCTCGGCCCACGCCGCCTCCTCGGCGGTGGGTTCGCCCGCACCGCACACCGCCACGTAGACGCGTTCCGTCATCCCCAGGACCTCCCGAGCATCCCCGCCAGCAGCGAGACGGCGCCGGCCTTGTCGAGCGGCTCGTTGCCGTTGCCGCACTTCGGCGACTGCACGCAACCCGGACAGCCCGTGCTGCAGGGGCACTGCCGCACCGTCTCGAGCGTGGCCTCGAGCAAGCGGGCCGCCGAGCGGAACCCCCGCTCGGCGATCCCCGCGCCACCCGGGTAGCCGTCGTAGACGAAGATCGCGCACGCGTCGGTGTCCGGGTGGTACGCCGTGGACACGCCGCCGACGTCCCACCGGTCGCACGTGGCCACCAGCGGCAGCAGGCCGATCGCGGCGTGCTCGGCGGCGTGTGCCGCACCGGGCAGCTGTGCAGCGGCGACCGCCGCCCGCTCGACCACGTCGCCGGGGATGGCCCACCACACGGCCTTCGTCTCCAGCGTCTGCGGAGGGAGCGCGAGCGGCACGACCTCGAGGGTCTCGCCGGTGGCCACGAGCTTGCGGACGTAGCCGACGACCTGGTTCGTGACCCGGACGGTCCCGTAGAAGGTCGGCACGTCGCCGGTGATGGTCTCCTCGAGCACGTCGACGACCTCGATGTCGGTGGTGTCTCGGGACTGCGTGTAGAAGTCCGGATCCGAGCGGCTCACCACCGCCACGCGGTTCACGAGGTCGAGCTCGTGCACCTCGAACTGCTCGCCCTGGTGCAGGTACACGGCTCCCGGGTGCACGTGGTAGTAGGCGCGCGACTCGTCCACGGTGCCGAGCAGCTCGCCGGTCTCCTCGATGACGATCTGGAACAGATGGCCCGACGCGCTGCGGATGTCGACCGCCCGGTGGGGCGACTCGCGGCCGGCGTGATGCAAGAGCCCGCGGCGGCGGACCAGCTCGCCGCGCTCCTGCAGCCGTTCCGCGGCGGCGGCGGCGTCCGGCCCGAAGAAGGCGAGCTCCTCGTCGGCCAGCGGGAGCTCGCGCGCGGCGCACCGCAGATGCGGCTCCAGCACGAAGGGGTTCTGTGGGTCGATCACCGCGGCCTCGGGCGGCTTGTCGAACAGGTCGGCGGGGTGCGTGACGAGGTACTGGTCCAGCGGATCGTCCTGCGCCACGAGGACGGCGAGGGACCCGCCGGCGCGCCGTCCGGCCCGGCCGGCCTGCTGCCACATGGACGCCCGGGTCCCGGGATACCCCACGAGGATCGCGGCATCGAGCGAGCCGATGTCGATCCCGAGCTCGAGTGCGTTCGTGGAGGCCACGGCGAGCAGCTCGTCGCCCGCGAGCTGCCGCTCCAGCTCGCGCCGGTCCTCGGCGAGGTAGCCGGCCCGGTAGGACTTCACCTTGCCCCGCAGGTCCGCCGGCAGCTCGCGCCGCGCGAACTCGGCCAGCAGCTCGGCGGCTCGCCGCGACCGCGTGAAGCCGATCGACTTCACGCCCTCCTCGGCCATCCTGGCCATGAGCGACGAGGCGTCGGTGAGCGCGCTCCGGCGAGCCCCGGACTCCTCGTCGATCACCGGCGGGTTCCAGAGGGCGAAGACCTTCTGCCCGGCCGGGGAGGCGTCCTCGGTCACCGCGTCGAACGGGATCCCCACCAGCCGTTCGGCCAGCTCCGCCGGGTTGCCCATGGTCGCGCTCGCCAGGACGAACCGGGGGTCGCCGCCGTAGTGGGCCACCAGCCGGCGGAGACGCCGCAGGACCATCGACACGTGCGAACCGAACACACCCCGGCACACGTGGGCCTCGTCCACCACCACGAGGGAGAGGCGCAGGAAGAAGTCCGCCCATCGCGGATGGTCGGGGAGCATGCTCGCGTGCAGCATGTCCGGGTTCGACAGGACGAGGTTCGCGTTCTTGCGGATCATCGGTCGCTCGGCCCTCGGCGTGTCGCCGTCGAAGACGGCCGCCTTCAGTTGCGGCAGCCGCAGCTCGCGGATCTGTCGGAGCTGATCGCGGGCGAGCGCCTTCGTGGGGAACAGGCACAGGGCCGTGTGCTTGGGATCGGACAGCGCGTCGGCGGCGAACGCGAGGTCGTACACGAGCGTCTTGCCGCTCGCGGTGCCGGTGGCGATCACCACGTCGCGGCCCGCGCGCACGCGCTCGAACGCGTCGAGCTGATGGGGGTACAGGCCCTTCACCCCGACCAGGCCGAGTCGGTCGACCAGCAGCTCGGGCAGGTCCCGGGGGAAGGGGAGTGGGTCGTTCGGGCGCGCGGCGATCTCTCGGACGTGCACGAGCGACTCCTCGGCGCCGACGGCTTCGAGGAACGCGTGGGGATCCACGAACGCGATGGTACCGGCCGGGCGCGTGACGGCGCCCGGTCAGTCCTTCGTGAGGTGGTGGTACGGCGTGCGCAGCCCGTCGCGGATCAGCTGCGGCAGCCGTTCCCGATCCTTCGCGAAGATCACCGTGCCGAGCACGAGATACGTCACGCCGACGATGACGAGCTCCTTGCCGCCGAAGGAGGACGGCACGATCGCGCCGATCACGAACTGGGCCCAGAACAGCCCGAACAGGAGCGTGGCCTCCCGGGTGGAGATCGAAAGCGTGGCCAGCACCGCGAGCCCGAAGAACGACTGGGCCGCGGTGAGGAACAGCTCCTCGCGCTGATGGGGATCGATCGGGAGACCGTGGAATCCGCCCACGCCGATCGCGAACACGATCGGCAGTGTCCCGACGAGGAGCGTCCACTGGTTCACCTTCGAGGACACGAGCGTGCCCAGGCCGGCGTTCGTGTTCAGACGCCAGGCGTACAGGCCGGCCACGAGGAGCTCCGGCGCCTCGGACGCGAGCGGGGCCAGCCACTGGACCAGGAGGAACTGGCTGATGCCGAAGTCGCGGCCGGTGGCGACCAGCGCCTCGGCGAAGTGCTCGGCCGTGAGCAGGATCACCACCGCGGAGAACACGAACATCGCGACCACCGAGGCACGCCGGCCTCGCTTCGAGAAGGTGCCGAGGTACCTCGCGGGGCCCACGAGGTGGGGCTCCTCGGCCGGGGCGCGAGAGATCCGCCACGTGTAGGCCACGAAGATGCCCACGAGGATCAACGAGTCCCACAGCGTCACGGAGTGTTTCAGCGGGAGCGTGAGCGAGTACACCGTCGCCAGGCCGAGGAAGGCGACCTCCACGGAGTGTTCGCGGGACAAGACGACCTCGCGCTCGGGCAGACGGCGTGCCCGCCAGCGGGACCAGGCGATGAACACGACCATCGACCAGCCGATCCCGATCAGCAGCCGGTTCGCGCCGGTCATGTTCGCCAGGGCGAGCGAGCACGCGGCCTCGACGCTGCTCCCCGGCGGCTTGCAGGCGGCGCCGTAGGCCTGGACGGCGTTCCCGCCCTTCAGCGCGAACACCATGTCCACGGCGTACTCGGGCAGGACCGCGATGAACGCGAGGAGCGCGATGGCCAGTCCGGCCGAGATGTCGAGCTGTGCGACCTCGGCCGCCCACGACAGCAGGAAGGCGGCGCCGACGATGGCGACGCCGAACAGCAGCGCCTGGAGCGGATCGGGCGGGTGGGCCCCCGAGAAGCGAAGGACGAGTCCGGGAAGGGTAAGGCCGACCGCGATCCCGATCGAGATGCGCTGACGCGTGGGGTGCACGTCCCGGAGCTCGTCCTTCAGCCTGGTCACGCAGGCCTCCTCAGCCCGTCAGTCGCCAGCCGAAGGTCTCGTCCCCGCGCCGCGAGGAGCCCGCCGGGCCGCGGCGCGGCCGTGGTGACGACGGAGCTCGCTTCGGACTACTCCCCTTCGAGCCCGGCGAGCGTAGCAGACGCCCGGCTCGGACGAGCCGCGCCGCCGTGTGGGAGGATGCCGCCCCGTGGAGTGGCCCGAGCTCGTCGCCTCGCTGTTCGTCATCCTCGGCGGGGCGGAGCTGTTCACGAACGGGGTCGAGTGGATCGGGGAGGGGTTCGGGCTCTCCGAGGGGGCGGTGGGAAGCGTCCTGGCCGCCGTCGGAACGGCCCTGCCCGAGACGCTGCTGCCGTTGATCGCGATCCTGTCCGGCCATGCGTCCGGTGAGGAGATCGGCATCGGGGCGATCCTCGGAGCGCCGCTCATGCTGACGACGCTCGCGATGTTCGTGATCGCGGTCGCGGTGTTCGGCTACTCACGGGCGAACGGTCGGAGCCTCGAGCTGAAGGGGAACGCGGCCGTGCTGCGCCAGGACCTCGGCTACTTCCTCGCGATGTACGCGCTGGCGATGGTGGCCGGGCTCGTCCACGTCCGTCCGCTGCACTGGGGCTTGTCCGTGATCCTCGTGGTGGGCTACGTGTTCTATGTCCGGCGTCATTTCCGGGCATCCCCCGACCCCGAGACGCAGACCGAGGCTCAAGGGGAGGTCAAGCCGCTGTACGTGTGGTCGTGGCTCCGGCGCCTCCGGCCCTCGCTCCCGTCCTGGTCGAAACGGTCGTCGGAATGGCCGAGCTTCGTCCAGGTCGCCCTGGCGCTCGGGCTCATCATCGGCGGCGCCCGGCTGTTCGTCTTCGCGGTCGACGTGATCGGCGGCCGGTTCCACGTCTCGCACCTGGTGTTCGCGCTGCTCGTCGCGCCGCTCGCCACCGAGCTGCCCGAGAAGTTCAACAGCGTGCTGTGGGTTCGGCGGGGGAAGGACACGCTTGCGCTCGGAAACATGACCGGTGCGATGGTGTTCCAGTCCTCGTTCCCGGTGACGGTGGGGCTGCTGCTCACACCGTGGGACCTGGCGCACGAGGCGCTCGTGGCGGCGGCGATCGCGCTGGCGGCGGGGTCGCTGCTGTACGCCACGATCCGCATGCGAAGGCGGTTCACGGCTCCGCTGCTGTTGATCCAGGGGGCGTTCTACGTGGCGTACGTCACCTACGTGCTCACGCGCTGACCGGACGCCGGGCGCCGCGCGGCCTCGCCTACCCGCCGAGCAGGCCGGCGTTCGGGCTCCGCGGGATGTTCTTCTTCGACACGAGCCCGTCGTTCTTCATGTCGTCGAAGATCGCCTGGTCGGCGCCGGTGAGGTTCACGACGGAGATCCCCCCGACCATCCCCGTGGAGCCGGGGACGACCATGTTCTCCACGGTCTTCGGGTTGATCGTGGACGCCGTGAACGCGAGGGAGAGCACCTGGTCCAGCGGCACGTTCCCGCTGACGTTGCGCAGCCCGGCGCTCACCCACGTGAGCAGGCGGCTGGGGTCCTTCGTGAACTGCTTCCGGAAGTTCGCGAGCGCGGCCAGCATGAGCCGGCCGGCGTTCTCGGACCGGCCGAAGTCGCCTTCCGGCAGGCTGTGCCGGTCTCGCGTGAACGCCAAGGCGTCACGTCCGTCGAACTGCTGGACGCCAGGTTCGAAGTCCGAGAGCGAGTACGAGTCGTGCATCGCGAAGGGCACGTCGATCGTGAGCCCGCCGACGTTGTTCACCATCGATTGCAGGCCCCAGAAGGTCGTGAGCACCCAGTAGTCGAGCCTGATGCCGGTGACGGCCTCGACCGTCTGGACCAGGAGCTCGGGGCCGCCGTAGACCATCGAGGAGTTGATCTTGCTGGAGCCGTGATCGGGGATCTCGACCCACGAGTCCCGGGGGATGCCGAGGATCGCCGCCTTGTGCTTGGCCGGGTTGATCGACACGATGTGGATCGAGTCCGCCAGCGAGTGCTCCACGTCCTCACCGGGCCGGGCGCCGCTGCCGATGAACAGGATGAAGATCGGGCTGGTCCCGTCGAGCGTGGGGACGTACCCGGCATGCGCCTGCCCGATCTGCATGAGCGGGGCGGCCTGCGCCGCCTTCGGCGGCGCGACGGTTCCGAGCGTCGAGCCGGCCACCCAGGCCACCAGGGCCAGGACCACGAGGGCGGCCCGCCGCTTCACGAGGACACCGCCGATGGGCTCCCCGAAGGCCCCGGTTTCGGAACCCGCTCCTCGTCGTGGCGCGAGACGCTGAACGAGTACACGGTCCAGCCGTCCGAGCCGGGGCGCAGGAAGTACTGACCCTTGCTGACGATCATCGTGAGCGTGCCGTCCTTGCCGGTGGCGAGCGCCTGGAACTTCACGATGGCGACCGCCGTCGCGGCCTGATCCTTCTCGTCCATGAGCACCTTGACCGCGACCTTGCCCTTCGGCCGGCCCACGGTCTCGTAGGTGTCTCCGGCGGAGGTTCCGAGGGTGAGCGTCTGCCCCTGCTGTTGCGCCGCGGCCGCGGCCCGCTCGTCGAACAGCGGCCAGACGTTGTCGTAGCTGCCGTCCCGCCAGTTGGAGGGGTCGAGGAACGCCTCGGTATACAGGGCGGTCATGCTCCTTGCGACGGCGGCGGCAACCGGCCGGGCGACGTGCTCCAGCTCGCTCGCCTTCTTGTCGGTCACCGGGACGGCGATGACCTTCGAGGTGTGGAACGTCAGCTTCGGGATCGTGTCATCGGGCGTCCCGCCCCCGAGGATGCCGCCGCCGGCTCCGCCGCTGCGGAGGACCAGGAACAGGACCACTCCCAGGGCCACCAGGGCCGCTGGGACGATCCACAGGGCGGGAGGGAGGTGCCGCTGCTGGGAGGTTGTCGGGCGGTGACGTCCTTCGGACAAAGCGCGCTGGAGCGTACCCGGGCGGAGGGCCGACAACAACAACCC
>DASWAT010000190.1:0-5020 GCA_036390995.1 Actinomycetota bacterium
GACTTCGCTTGTCCGAACGGGCAGACGCTGTACCTGATGTCGGTCACGTACTCGGGCATCACGGTCACCGGATCGGCGGGTGACTTCCTCGGCGCCACGCCGGACCCGATCTCGACCGGTCCGATCATGATCCTGGTGTAGCGACCGAGCGTTGCACCGATGCACCGGCGCGGGGGCGTTACGGCGCCCCCGCGTCCACGTGTCCGGACCAGGCAAGCTGGGCGAAGCTCGGCCCCGGACCACTCGGCGGATCCCGGTGACCATCACCGGCTGCTGACAGCGCCGCCCGTTCCCGGGCTGCCCGCGGAAGCGCGTCGTCTTGACCGAACGAGACCGTGCGGGGTCAAATGACCCCCACCGTCCGCGGTGGACGGCGCAGGTGGGGGTTCGTGACGTCCGACGGAGTACCCGCGGCTTCGGCCTCGCGCGGCTGCACGCCGTGGCCCCGCCACGCCCTCCGATCCCGCGTTCCGTCCCGTTCGTAGGTCCCAGGGGAGGTCCGCATGCTGCCAGCTCGGTTCGAGTACCACCGACCCACGACGCTCGAGGAGGCGCTCGGGCTGCTCGGCTCGCTCGAGGAGCCGAAGGTCCTGTCCGGAGGCCAGAGCCTCATCCCGCTCCTGAAGCTGCGATTCGCAGCGCCGTCGCACCTCGTCGACATCAACCGGATCCCGGGGATGGACGGCATCGCCGAGGAGGGCGGCACGCTCCGGCTCGGAGCGCTGGTCCGCCACAACCAGGTGGTCTCTTCCGACATGGTCGGGGCGCGGTACCCGGTGCTCGCCGCGGCCGCGCCGCAGATCGCCGACCCGATCGTGCGCAACCTGGGCACGGTGGCGGGCTCCCTGGCGCACGCCGATCCGGCCGGCGATTGGGGCGCGGTGATGCTCGCGGTCGGCGCCACGTTCGTCCTGCGGAGCGCCCGGGGCGAGCGTGAGGTCACCGCCGACGACTTCTTCCGGGACATCTTCACCACGGTCCTGGAGCCGAACGAGATCTTGGCCGAGGTCCGCGTGCCGGCGCCCACCGGACCCGTGGGGGGCGCCTACCTGAAGCTCGAGCGCAAGGTCGGCGACTTCGGCACGGTGGCCGCCGCCGTCCACGTCCAGATGGACGACGGCAAGATCGGCCGAGCCGGCATCGGACTCACCGCGGTCGGCACGAGGAACCTTCGCGCGGCGGAGGCCGAGTCGGTGCTGGCGGGCCAAGAGCCGGGCGAGGAGCTCTTCGCCGATGCCGGCCGCCGCGCCGCCGGCATCGCCAGCCCGATCACCGACATCCGGGGATCCGCCGAGTACAAGCGCCACATGGTCGAGGTGTACGTCCGCCGCGGGCTGGCCCGCGCCGTCGAGATGGCCCGGGCGGCCTGAGGAGGGAACGATGAAGATCACGGTGACCGTCAACGGGGTCGAGCGGACCGGCGACGTCGAGCCGCGGCTCCTCCTCGTGCACTTCATCCGCGAGACCCTCGGCCTGACCGGCACGCACATCGGGTGCGACACGACGAGCTGCGGCGCCTGCACGGTGCTGCTCGACGGGATGCCCGTGAAGTCCTGCACGCTGCTCGCCGTCATGGCGGACGGCCGGTCCGTGACCACGGTGGAGGGGCTCCAGCGAAACGGCGAGCTGGACCCGATCCAGGTGGCGTTCAAGGAGGAGCATGGGCTCCAGTGCGGGTTCTGCACGCCCGGGATGATGCTCGTGGGCAAGGCGCTGATCGAGCGCAACCAGGCCCCTACCGACGAGGACGTCCGGTGGGCCATCTCCGGCAACATCTGCCGGTGTACCGGCTACATGAACATCGTGAAGGCGGTCCAGCACGCGGCCCGGATGCGGGCCGAGACGCCGGCCGAGGCGCCGGCGCAGGCCTGAGGAGGAAGCGAAGCGATGGCAACGGAAGCCGAAGAGATCCGCGGACTGGGCCACAGCATCAAGCGCAAGGAGGACGACCGGTTCATCCGGGGCAAGGGCAACTACGTCGAGGACATCAAGCTCCCGGGCATGCTGTACATGGCCATCCTGCGCAGCCCCTACGCGCACGCGAAGCTGAACGGGATCGACACCTCGGCCGCGGCCGCGGTCCCCGGCGTGGTGGCGGTGGTCACCGGCGAGCTCATGGCCCAGCACAACCTGGCCTGGATGCCCACCATGTCGTACGACACCCAGGCCGTGCTGGCCACGGACAAGGTGCGGTTCCAGGGACAGGAGGTCGCGGCGGTGATCGCCGAGGACCCCTACGTGGCCAAGGATGCCCTCGAGCTGATCGAGGTCGATTACGAGCCGCTGGAGCCGATCGTCACGCCCCAGCGCGCGCTGGAGGCCGACGCCCCGGTCATCCGCACCGACAAGGAGGACCAGAAGGACAACCACATCTACCACTGGGAGACCGGCGACAAGGAGGCGACCGACAAGGCCTTCGCCGACGCCGACGTCGTGGTGAAGCTCGACACGTTCTACCCGCGGTCGCACCCGGCGCCGCTGGAGACCTGCGGCTGCGTCGCCGATGTCAACCCGGCCACCGGCCAGGCCACGATCTACATGACCTCGCAGGCGCCGCACGCGATCCGCACGGTGTTCGCGATGGTCGCCGGGCTGCCCGAGGAGAACATCCGGATCTTCTCCCCCGACATCGGCGGCGGGTTCGGGAACAAGGTGCCGGTCTACCCCGGCTACGTCGTGGCCACGGCGGCCTCGCTGCTGATCGGGCGTCCGGTGAAGTGGATGGAGGAGCGCACCGAGAACCTCATCTCCACCGGGTTCGCGCGTGACTTCCACATGCACGGCGAGCTCGCCCTCAAGGAGGACGGCACGATGCTCGGCCTGCGCGCGTCCCTGCTGGCGGACGAGGGCGCCTTCCACGCGGACGCCCAGCCCTCGAAGTTCAAGGTCGGGCTCTTCCACATCGTGACCGGCTCGTACCAGCTGCCGACCGCGTACGTCTTCGCCGACGGCGCGTACACGAACAAGGCGCCCGGCGGTGTCGCCTATCGCTGCTCGTTCCGCGTCACCGAGGCCTCCTACATGATCGAGCGTCTCGTGCAGAACGCCGCGTACGAGCTCGGCATGGATCCCGCGGAGCTCCGGCGGAAGAACTTCATCCGCAAGGACCAGTTCCCGTACACATCGGCCACGGGGTTCGTCTACGACTCCGGCGACTACCACGGGGCGATGGACCTCGCGCTCGAGACCGTGAAGTACGAGGACCTGCGCAAGGAGCAGGCCGAGGCGCGGGCTCGCGGCGAGCTGGTCGGGATCGGCCTTGCGAGCTTCACCGAGATCGTGGGCGCGGGGCCGCACAAGGACTACGACATCCTCGGCCTGAAGATGAACGATGGCGCGGAGCTGCGGATCCACCCGACCGGCAAGGCCATCCTGAAGATCAGCGTCCAGACCCAGGGCCAGGGCCACGAGACCACGTTCGCGCAGATCGTGGCCGAGGAGATCGGGATCCAGCCCGAGGACATCAAGGTGATGCACGGCGACACGGACAACACACCGTACGGCCTCGGGACCTACGCGTCGCGGTCCACGCCGGTCTCCGGTGCCGCCACCGCGATGGTTACGCGCCGGGTCCGGGACAAGGCGCAGAAGATCGCCGCGCACCTGCTCGAGGTGGCCGAGGAGGACGTCGAGTTCGCGAAGGGCAAGTTCTCGGTCAAGGGCGCGCCGGACAAGGTCGTGAGCATCCAGGACGTCGCCCTGGCCGCGTACACGAACTTCCCCGACGGCATGGAGTCCGGCCTGGAGGCCGTGTACTACTACGACCCGCCGAACCTCACGTTCCCTTTCGGCACGTACGCGGTCGTGGTGGACGTCGACCCCGACACCGGGGTATGGAAGGTCCGCCGGATGGTGGCCGTGGACGACTGCGGCGTGCGGATCAACCCCATGATCGTCGAGGGCCAGATCCACGGCGGCCTGACCGAGGGCTACGGCATCGCCGCGATGCAGCAGATCACGTTCGACGAGAACGGCAACTGCCTCGGCGCGAACTTCACCGACTACCTCCTGCCCACGGCGTGGGAGACGCCGCGGTTCGAGACGCTCGCCACGGTCACGCCGTCGCCGCACCATCCGATCGGCGCGAAGGGCGTCGGCGAGTCGGCCACGGTGGGATCGCCGGCCGCGTACGTGAACGCGGTGATCGACGCGCTGTGGCCGCTCGGCGTCCGGAACATCGACATGCCGCTCACGTCGGCGAAGGTCTGGGAGGCGATCCAGACGGCGAAGGCGGGCGCCGGGGCGTGAGGCAGGACGTCCTCGCGCTCGCGGCGGAGCTGTCCCGGCGGGGCGAGCCGTTCGTCCTGGCCACCGTCGTGTGGCGGCGCGCCCCGTCCTCGGGCAACGTCGGCTCGACCGCGCTCGTGAGCACCGGCGGACACGTGCGAGGATGGCTCGGCGGGGCGTGCGCCGAGCCCACGGTGGTGCGGGAGGCCCTGAAGGCCCTCGAGGAGGGGACGCCGCGGCTGCTATTCCTCGGCACCCCCGACGAGCTCGAGGCGATGCAGCGACCCGACGTGGTCTCGGTGCCGATCGCGTGCCAGAGCGAGGGAGCCCTGGAGGTGTACGTGGAACCCGTGCTGCCGCAGCCGTCGCTCGTGGTGATCGGACGTTCGCCGGCGGTGGCCGCGCTGGCCGCGCTAGGCTCGGCCCTGGGATGGCCCACGGTCGTGGTCGACGACGGCGGGCGGGCCGAGGACTACCCGGGTGCCGGCCGGGTGGTCACGTCGCTCGACCTCGATGCCGCCGCCGCGACCGAGCGCTCGTTCGTGGTGGTGGCGACGCAGGGGCACTACGACGAGGACGCGCTCCAGCGAGCGCTCGAGACACCGGCCGCGTACGTGGGGCTGGTCGCGTCGCGCAAGCGCGCCGAGGCGGTACTCGGGTACCTCCGCGACCGTGGCGTGCCCGAGGAGGCGCTCGCCCGCGTGCACGCGCCGGCCGGGCTCGACCTGGGGCGCGTCGCCCACGACGAGATCGCGGTGGCCGTCCTGGCCGAGCTGGTGCAGCTCCGCGCGGC
>DASWAT010000191.1:0-7920 GCA_036390995.1 Actinomycetota bacterium
CGCGGATGAACGTGGTCTTCCCGGCGCCGTTCGGTCCCACCAGGCCGAGGACCTCGCCCGGCTCGACCACGAGGTCGAGCCCATCGAGGGCGCGAACCCGCCCGAACGTCCGCACCAGCCCGCGCGCCAGAACCGCCGCCCGTGCCCCTTCGTCCATCAGGAGAGCTCCCACTCCGGATGCTCGCCGATCGGATGTCGCGCGGTGTCCAGGGTGGCCGTGACGATCGCATCGGGGTGCCGTTGCAGGAGCGTGATGGGGTACTCCGGCGTGGGCTCGGAGAACAGGGCGACACGGAACGCGGTCTGCTTCCAGGAACCCGTGTCGCTGTATACGCGGATGCGGTGAGCCGACAGGCACTCGCGCATCCCGAGCGTGATCGACATCGGCGGGACGAAATGGTACGCGGATCCGAAGGTCCGGTTCGCGAGGGCGATGACCGTGTCCGGGCTGTTCTCCTGGATCCTGATCGAGGACCCGGCCAGCTCCTCGAGCGTCACGGGTCGATAGGGATCCCGTCGCGCCTGGTTGTACGCGATGTGGCCGTCCTGCCCCCACCCGCCGATCGTGACGTCGAGAGGCGCCTCCGCGATGGCCGCCGCGACCTCGTCCGCCGTCGCGGGGAGGAGCCAGAACCGTTGTCGTTCCGGCACGGCGAGCTCGGGCCGGACGCCCCCGTAGAAGTGACGCTCCATGAAGGTTCGGAAGTTGTACGGATGGCCCGCCGGCAGCGGCCGTCCCTGCCAGTCGAGACACTCGTCCATGTGGAACACCGTGAGGCCCCGAAGGGAGATCGCCCGCGAGTTGACCTCCTCCGTGAACGGCTGGTACCACGACGAAGGCCCGCACGGCACGATCGCCCTCGTCGGACGCCCCTCGGCGTTGTGCTCCGTGATCAGCTCGGCGAGCTCGTGGGCCATGAGATGGCCCATCTCGACGGGGTCGGCCACGATCCGGTAGGGGATCCGCGTCGGGTGCGATGCCAGCTCGTCGACCGGGATCCGGCACCAGCGCTCGAGGTCCTTCGGATCGACCATGGCCACCTCACGTCACCTGCCCGTAGGTCGCGTGATAGCGCGCCCACCACTTCTCGATCTCGTCGGGCGGCAGCGGCGCCGGCGTGCGGATCCGGGTGGCGAGCCACATCGTTTTCGCCGCGTCCTCGATCATCACCGCCGCCTTCAGGGCCTTCCGGGGTGTCGTCTCGAACGTGAACACGCCGTGGTTCGCGAGCAGGATGCCGGGCGCGCGCGTCCGGTGCGCCAGGATCGCGTCCCCGATGTGATCGCCCTCGTTGTCGGCGTACGGAGCACAGGGCACGTCGCCGCCGAACTCGTCCGCCATCGCGGTGAGCGCGCAGGGGATCGGTCGGCCCGACGCCGCCCACGCGGTCGCGAAGTTCGAGTGCGTGTGGACGATCCCGCCGATCGCCGGGTCGCCCCGGTACAGCGCGAGGTGGTGCGGCGTGTCGACGCTCGGGCGCAGGTGGGTCGTGACGCCGTCGGGAACGGCTCCGGCCGCCGCGGGCTCCCCTTCGAGCGTGACGACGGCGAGGTCTCCGGGGCGCAGGCGGTCGTAGTCGACCCCGCTCGGCTTGATGAGGACCAGGCCGGTCTCGCGGTCGACGCCGCTCGCGTTGCCGCTGTGCATGACGACGAGATCGTTCGCGGGGAGCTGGGTGTTCGTCCACCAGACCTCCTCGCGCAGCGTGGCGAAGTCCATCGCTCCTCCTATTCAGACGACGTCGGCCAAGGGCGGGCGAAGTCGCAGCCCGTTGCCCTCGGCGAAGGTGAGCACCGCCTCGAGATCCGCCCCTGGATGGATCGTGTGCGGCGAGGTGACGCTCAGCGCGGCGAGCGCGACGCCTAGGTCCAGCGCGCCGCTCAAGCTCCCCTCGGGGGCCCCTGGGTCGAACAACGGCACGCCGGACGCGAGCCCCGCGAGCACGCCGCCGATGAGCGCGTCACCGGCCCCGGCGGTGCTGACGGCCTCCACGGTCGGAGGGCGCCGGCCGACCCAGCGGCCCTCCTCGAAGGCGAACGCGCCGCGTGCGCCGGCGGTCACGACGATCCGCATCCGGGGGCGCCCGGCCTCGAGCGACGTGGCGACCGCATCCAGGAACGGCTGGGGGGCCTCGGGGTCCATCTCGCGCCCGGTGAGGATCGCCGCCTCCTCCTCGTTCAGCGCGAGGAGGTCGACGAGACCGAGCAGGCCGGACGCGCGCGCGTCCTCGACGTCGGCGGACGTGAGGGAGGCGACACGGAACCCGCCGCGCTCGGTCGCGAGCTCGAGCAGGCGCCGGCGGGGACCGAGCCCGACCTCGGGCGCGGCGAGCGCGATGGTTCGCGCGTCCAGCAGCGGCGCGACGCGGGCGACGTCGGCCTCGCCCAGCGTCGCGGCGGCGGAATCCGACGTCGTGATGTTGCCCCCGCTGCCGTCGGGGTACTGGAAGCAGACGCTGAACAACGTGGGGCAGCCCGTGACGGTCTGGACGCTCGACGTGTCCATGCCGGCCTCCGCCATCTCGGCGACGAGTCGACGACCGGTCTCGTCGTCGCCCACGTTGCCGACCGGCACCACTCGGAACGGCGTGCCTGAGGGCTCGGCGCCGAGGAGCACCGCGACGTGGTGCGCGACGATGTGGAGCTTGCAGTAGTCCCGCACGTCCAGCAAGCGCGCCGGCCGGCTCTCGTTGCGGCCGAGCGTTCGATGGCCCTCGAGCGCGAGGAAGATGCCGCCGCCGATCCCCCCGACCCCGACGAGCCGTCGGAACGGCGCGTCCGGGCCCAAGCGGAGCTTGCGGCGCTCGGTCATCTGCCCTGCCCGAAGCCGCCCTCGAACGACACGAGCTTCACGGTACGAGCACCACCTTGAACCGGTCGGTCGTGTCGACCAGCTCCTCGAACGCGCGCTGACCCTCCGCCAGGGGCATCGTCGTGAACCAGCCCACGGTATCGATCGCGTCGCGCTCGATCAGCCGGGCGGCGCGGCCGAAGTCGCGGTCCGTCCACGCGAACGAGCCGGTGACGGCGATCTCCTTCCCGGCGACGGCGAAGAAGTCGATCCGGCCGCCGGGGGACCCCAGGCCGACGACCTCGATCCGGCCGCCCGGCCGGACCGCCCGGAGCGCGAGTGCCCAGGTGGCCTCGAACCCCGCGGCGTCGATCACGACGTCCGCGCCCCGTCCGTCCGTCGCCTCCAGGAGCGCCGCCTCCGGATCGTCGCCCTCGAGCGGCGTGACGCCCTGGGCCCGGGCGAGCTCGCGCCTGCGCGCGATCGGGTCGGTGATGAACGCGCGCCGGGCTCCCCGCTCGAGCGCCATCCGCGCCATGAGGATGCCGATCGGACCGGCCCCGATCACCAGGACGTCCTCGCCCGGGCGCACCGAGCGCGACGTCACGTGGACGGCGTTCGCCAGCGGCTCGGTGAGCGTGGCCAGATCGGTGGGCACGTCCGGCGAGATCGGCACGACGGCTTCGACCGGGACGACGAACCGTTCGGCGAACGCGCCCGTCAGCTCGCGACCGACCAGGCGGCCGTTCACGCAGAGGTTGGGGCGGCCCTCGCGGCAGGGCTCGCACGCGCCGCACGCGAGGATCGGCTTCAGCACCACCCGCTCGCCCACCCGCGCGGCGTCGACGCCTTCACCCACGGCCGCGATCGTCCCGACCCCCTCGTGACCCATCACGAGCGGAGGGATCCGCCGAGGGCTGGCCTCGCGGAAGCCGTGGAGGTCCGAACCGCAGACGGCCGCGGCCTCGGTCTGGAACACGACCTCGCCGGGGCCTGGGACGGGCTCCGGGGCCTCCTGCAGCTCCATCCGCCGCGGGCCCAGGTACACGAGCTGCCTCATCACGTCCTCCCGCTGCTCCACACGAACGGCTGGTCCCGCACGGGGACGAGCACGGGCACGCCCGGGTTGTCGCGCTCGACGCTTTGGACCAGGTGCGCCGGGTAGCCGCGGTTCCGCTCGAACAGGTCGTAGTGCATCGGCAGCACCACGCTCGCCCCGATCTCCCTCGCGAGCCACGCCGCCTCCCGCTCGGTCAGGTTGCCGACGATGCCGCGCGCCTCACGGCCGGGGTCGCGCCCGTTGATCGGCAGCATCGCGACGTCGATCGCAAGCTGCCGGAGCGTCGTCTCCATGCCCTCGAAGTGGATGGTGTCGCCCGCGTGATACAGGCGGACGTGGCCGGCGTCCACCACGTAGCCGAGGAACCGCACCAGCCCGCCCGAGAGCGACTCGCCGAACCCGTACGCGTCCTCCATCGTCACCCCGTGCATCGCCGGCACCGCGCGAACGACGAGCCCGGCGATGTCCAGGGTCTGGCCGGGCTGGAGCCCGATCACCCGGTCACCGGCGATGCCGGCCTCGGTCACCATGTCGACGATCGGCGTGGGCACGACGAACACCGCGCCGGGTGAGGCCTGCGCGATCGCCGGCGCACTCTCGGCGTCGAAGTGGTCGACGTGCTCGTGCGTGCAGAGCACGAGGTCGATCCCCTCCGCCTGCGCCGCTGCGAGTCCGCTCTCGTACACCCTGCCCTCGTGCGGCGCGAGGAACGGGTCGACCAGCGCCGTCGTCCCTCCCGAACGCAGGATGAAGCCCGCCTGCCCGAGCCACGACAGCCCAACGGCGCCCTCGGGTACGGCGATCTGCCGCAGGCGTTCGAGCGGCGTGCCGTTCGTCACGGTGCCTCCTTCACATCGCGAGCTGCCCGCCGTCCACGACGAGCATCTCGCCGGTGATGAACGTCGCCTCGTCCGAGGCGAGGAACGCGTACGCCGCGGCGACCTCCTCGACCGTGCCCGAGCGGCCGAGCGGGATCTTCTCGCGCTCGTACCGGGCGGTGTACTCGGGATCCTCGGCCTCGCCCTGGAGCGGCGTCGCGATCTTGCCCGGGCAGAGCGCGTTCACGCGGATCCCGTGTGCCCCGAGCTCGGTCGCCATCGTCCGCGTGAGCATGGTGATCGCGCCCTTCGAGGCGTTGTAGTGCGTATAGCCGGCCTCGCCCTCGAATGCGTTCGTCGAGGACATGTTCACGATCGCGCCGCCCCGGCCGCGCGCGACCATCCGCGCCGCCACCTTCTGCGCCACGAGGAACATGCCCCGCAGGTTGATGTCGAGGACCTCGTCCCAGTGCTCGAGCGTGATCTCGAGGAACGGCTCCTGCCATGCGACGCCGGCGTTGTTCGCCAGCACGTCGATCCCGCCGAGGAACCGGTCGGCCGCCTCGACGAGGCGATCGACGTCGCGTGGATCGCTCACGTCGCAGGCCATGCCCTCGACCTCGCCGAGCGCCCGCAGCTCGCGGACGGCCGCTTCGACGCCGGCGGCGCCACGGGCGCAGATGAACACGCGACAGCCCTCCTCGAGGAAGCGGCGGGCGGCGCCCTCGCCGATCCCGCGGCTCGCGCCGGCGACCAGCACCCCTTTGCCCCGCAGGCCCCGCATCAGCGCATCTTCCCCCGTCCGGCGATCGAGAAGGTCCGGACGACCTCGCCGCCGCTGACGCCGAACGCCTCGTCGAACATGTTCACGGTCGAGCACACGTGGAGCGGGACGACCTCGAGGCGCTCGCCGATCAGGACGTCATCGCTCCCGGTACGGTGGCCGACCGCGTGCTCCTCGCTCATGAAGTCCAGCACGAGCCCGGGCCGTCCCGCCACGACGCCCCGGCCGGGGAACGGGGGGCCGTCGCCGCCGTCGGAGGTGAACGCCTTCGTCCCCGCGTCGAGCACGAACCGCTCGTCCGTCGGATGCGCCACCACGGTCGTGAGCACGCGCGCGGCGCACCTGGCCTCCGTCGCGACGCCGAGCCGCATCTGCTGCACGTCGTTGAACACGTAGGTGCCGGGGCGGATCTCGGTCACGCCGGCGACGCCCGCCACGATCCCGGCGGTCGGGGTCGAGCCCACGCTGATCTGGCGGATCGGGATCCCCTCCGCAGCGCAGAGTTCGGCGGTCTCGACGAGGTCGCGTCCCTCGCGCTGCGCCACGGCCCGGAGCTCCTCGGCGCTCGAGCACCGGTAGGCATGCCCCGCGTGGGTGAGCAGTCCGAGCACCTCGACGCCCTTCACGCCTGCGAGCTCCTTCACGAGCTCGACGGTGGGCGCGCCGGGCGGACGCCCCACGCGGTGCAGGCCGGTATCGACTTCGACGAGCACCGGCACGTCCCTGCCGAGGTCGCGCCCGACGCGGCCGAGCCCTTCGGTCACCTCGACCGAGTCGGTCGTCACACACACACTCGCCCGCTCGGCGAGGGCTCGGAGGCGCGCGAGCTTGCGCTCACCGACGATCGGGTAGGCGACGAGCACGTCGTCGATCCCCGCGTCGACCATCACCTCGGCCTCGCCGAGCTTGGCCACCGTGATACCTTCCGCCCCCGCGTCGAGCTGCATCCGCGCGATGTCGGGGCACTTGTGCGTCTTCGCGTGCGGGCGTAGGGCCACGCCGCACGCGTTCGCGACCTCCTGCATCTCGGCGATGTTGCGCTCGAGCGCGCCGAGGTGGATCAGGAGGGACGGCGTGTCGAGATCCGCGATGGGCTCGTCCATGGCCTTCCCTCCGACGCGGCCCGCCGCGCGGGCACCCGCGTGATTCTAGTACCGGTGAGGAGCCTGCGCACATCTGGCGTTTATGGCCCCGATTCCATCACGAACGTGCACGTCCTCGACGGACCGGGGTAGGATTCATGCGCCAGGCACCTCGAGCGAAGGAGGCGGCCATGCCCGCGGACGGCCCCAGGATCGTGATCGTCGGCGCCGGGGGATGGGTGTTCCCCCTCGAGCTGTCCAGGGACATCCTCGCGTTCCCCGCTCTCACGTCGAGCACGCTCGTGCTCTACGACATCGACGTTCCGGCCGCCGAGCGCACCGCGGTGAACGTCCGCACGCTCATCGAGGATGCGAAGCTCCCCGCCCGCGTCGAGGTCGCCCCCGACCTGCCCTCCGCGCTCCGAGGCGCCCACGTCGTCCTCACGGTGTTCCAGGTCGGCGGGGTCGACTCGTACGCGTTCGACATCGAGATCCCGCGCGAGTACGGCATCGACCAGACCGTCGGCGACACGCTCGGGCCGGGTGGGATCTTCCGGGGCCTGCGCTCGGTCGAGGCGCTCCGGGTCATCGCCGAGGCGATGCTCGAGATCTGTCCGGACGCCTGGCTCCTCAACTACGCGAATCCCATGGCGATCAACTGCTGGGCGACCGACCGGCTCGGCGTGAGGATCGTCGGCCTGTGCCACAGCGTGCAGGGCACCTCCGAGCTCCTGGCGCGCGAGCTCGGCGTGCCGTACGACGAGGTGACGTTCGACTGCGCCGGGGTCAACCACACGGCGTGGTTCACGACGTTCCGCCGCGGGGACGAGGATCTCATCCCCCGGATCCGCGAGGTGATGAAGGCCCGGCACATCGAGGGGACCGAGCCCCTGCTGCCGCGTTCGGACGACGCGTACGAGAGCATCGAGCGCGTCCGCAGTGAGCTGATGCTCCTCACCGGGTACTTCCACACGGAATCGAGCCACCACGCGAGCGAGTACTGGGCGTGGTTCCGCCGAACGCCCGAGATCACGGCCGAGTACCTCGACCGACGCTGGGACTACCTCGAGATCTGTCGCTCGGCCGACGCGTCTTACACGAACGAGGACATCGTCGAGGAGGCTCGGCGGGCCGGGCTGGAGCACGGCGGGGAGTTCGCCGCGCCGATCATCGACAGCATGGTCACGGGGACCAGGCGGATCGTGTACGGGAACGTCCGCAACGGCGGCTCGATCGAGAACCTCCCCGCGGACGCCTGCGTCGAGGTGGCGTGCGCGGTCGACGGGAACGGCGTCCGGCCGATGCGGTACGGCTCGCTGCCTGGTGCGTGCGCGGCGCTGAACCAGGTGCAGATCACCGTGCAGCGCCTGGCCGTCGAAGCCGCG
>DASWAT010000192.1:0-31928 GCA_036390995.1 Actinomycetota bacterium
GGTGGGCGTGGTCACGATCCGTCCACCATCGCATGTTCGGGCACCGGAACGCGACCGGCGGTCGTGCTGCCCGCCCCAGGCGCCGCACGGACCTCGAGACCGCTGTAGGAGGCACCACCGTCACCGGCCGGGTCCCGGTTCCGGGAAGACCCGATGCGCCGAGCTAAGGGTCGCGACACCGCCCGTCGCGGTGGTCCACGCGGCCTCCAGCCGGTCGGGGCCGAACACCGCCTCCGGGATGTAGGCGGACGCGCCGCACTCGGCAGCGCGCGGCAGTACTCATCCTCCTCATACGTCGAGAGCAGGAGGATCACCGCTCACTCGCCCGACCGCGCCAGGATCTGGCGCATCGCCCCGGTCTACCCCGGAACCCCCCCGAGCTGCAGGAACGCGTGCTCCAGGATCAGGCGCGGGTTGAGGTTCAGGTCCTCGGCCAGGGCGGCCCGCGCCTCCTCGACGGCGGCCAGCCCCCCCGCGGCCCCCTCAACGTCGGCGCCCGCCGGCGGCAGGTCGAGGTTCACCAGGAGGTCGGATCCCACTCCGACCGCGCCGGCGATCCGGTCGCGGAGCACGGACGAGACGGCGAGGAGCACCCAGTCGACGAAGTCGCGCTCGGCCCGTTTGACCCGACGCTTGTGCCGCTCCTCCAACCGCCGGATCGCGCCGCGGTACGCCTCCTCGGGCCGGCCGCGCTCGTCGAGGAACGGCGCGAGCTCCTGCTCCAGCTGGTCCTTGAGCCCCTTGCGGTACCGCTCGGCGGCCGACAGGACGAGCTCGGCGGCGTCCAGCCCGCCGGAGGCGCTGTGCGCCGCCCGCTCCAGCGCCTCGATCGCGACGTCGCGGAACGCGAGCCCGTCCTCCGCCGCGGCCAGCCGCCGGGCCCGCCCGAGGTTGCCGCCGGCGAGCCGAGCCGCCAGGCGAGCCCGGTCGGGCGAGACACCCTCGCCCGTGAGCGTCTCCACCACGAAGCCCTCGGCGAGCGGCTGGAACGTCACGACGTGGCACCGGGACAGGATGGTCTCGGGCAGCTCCTGCGGTCGCGCCGAGAGCAACAGGAGCACCGCGTCCGCCGGCGGCTCCTCGAGGACCTTCAGCAGGGTGTCGGCCGCCGCCGGGTTCAGTCGGTCGGCCTCGCGGATGACGAACACCTTGCGGCCCGGCTCGGGCGCGGTCCGGAATGCCGGATGCCACACCTCGGCCCGGATGGTGTCGACGTGGATGTCCCGGCCCTCGGGCTCGACGAGGAACTCGTTCGGGTGCCGGTCGTCCAGTGCGAGCCGGCAGTCCCGGCACCGGCCGCACCCGCCCTCCTTGCAGAGCAGCGCCGCCGCGAACGCGCGCGCAGCGAGCGACTTGCCACCCCCTTCGGGGCCGGCGAACAGGTAGGCGTGGTGGGCGCGAGCGGCGGCCTGCTGGAGGAAGGACATGGCCTGCTCCTGTCCCGGCACGCGCTGGAGCACCGGCACCACGGGGATACCCGTCGTCTCACTCACCCGAGCCTCCGCCTGGACCCCGGTCCTCCTCACGGTCCTTCAGCACGCGGCGCAGCGCCTCCTTCACCTGCGCGTGCACCCGATCCGGCGTGTCGTCCGCGTCGATCACCACGAACCGCTCCGGATGCTCCTCGGCGATCTTCAGGTAGGCATCGGCGACCTTCGCGTGGAAGTCGCCCGACTCCATCTCGATGCGGTCGGGCTCCTCGAGCGATCGGAGCAGCCCGGCCTCCGGCTCGATGTGCAGCAGGATCACGAGGTCGGGGAACAGCCCCTGCGTGGCCCAGACGCTGAGCGTCAGCACGTCCTGCTCCCCGAGACCGCGCGCCCACCCCTGGTACGCGAGGCTCGAGTCGATGTAGCGGTCGCAGACCACCACCTTGCCCTCGGCCAACCCGGGACGGATCACCGTCGCCACGTGCTGCGCGCGGCTCGCGGCGAACAGGAGGGCCTCGGTCCGAGGCTCGACGTGGCCGGTCTCGTGATCCAGGAGGAGGGCGCGCAGCTTCTCGCCCACTTCCGTGCCGCCGGGCTCCCTCGTGACCAGGACGTCCACTCCCTCGGACTCCAGCCACTCCTTGACCAGCCGGATCTGCGTGCCCTTGCCGGCGCCCTCGACACCTTCGAAGACGATGAACAGGCCGGTCGTGGGCGGCCGCTTGAGCTTCGGGACGAGCCCGAGCGGCTTCGGCCGGCTCAGCCGGAAACGTCTCAATCCCTTACGTGTCACCTCGGTTGCAAGGATGACACCCAGGCCGGCGGCCCACAGCGCCACCCGCGTCCCGGACAGGTCGATCGGCTGTGCCCCGATCTCGAAGCTGTGGGAGCCCACGAACCCCGCCAGCGCAGGGAAGGCCGTCAACGACAGGAACAGGCCCAGGCGCGACATGACGGTCAAGGAGCCGAACGTGCGGCCTCGGTACTCGTCGGTGACGTTCTCCTGGAGCAACACGTACCCGCTGACCCAGGCGGAGCCACAGAAGAACCCCAGGAGCACCGTGAGGAGTGCGGCGAGCGGCAGGTTCGGCATCGCCGCGAGCACGATGAGCGTCCCGGCTGCCGCCACCATCGACCAGACGAAGCCGATGTCGCGCTCGACGTACTCCACCAGCTTGTTCACGGCCGCCATGCCGATCCCCATCCCGATCCCGAAGGCGGTGATCAGAACCCCGAACCCCGCCGTTCCGGCATGGAGCGTGTCCCTCGCGAAGATCGGGCCGATACCGAGGACGGCCCCCACCGCGGAGAACGCCGTCACGATCCCGATCGTCATCGCCGAGGCGAAGCCGCTCTCCCGCAGGAACCGCACGCCGTCCACGATGTCGTGCCAGACCTTCGACATGTCGAGCTTGCCGCCAGCGTGGGCTGCCGGCGTGCGGATGGGAACGCCCGTCAACATCAGCGCCGAGAAACCGAACGTCGCCGCGTCCAGCCACAAGGCGAGGAACTCGGCGTTGTCCTTCAAGTAGGGCACCAGGGCCGAGATGCCGGCCAGGAAGGTGAAGATCGCCCCGCCGAACGGCAGCGTTCCGTACGTCGTGGCCAGACCCAGCGAGTTGGCGTTGGCCAGTTGCCTTCGGGGAACGAGGTTCGGAAGGGAGGCGTCCCGCGCCGGCGTCCACACGAGCGCGAGCGACTCGATCACGAAGGACAGCAGGAAGATGGCCCACAGGCTCTTCAGGAAAGGCATCGAGGCGTAGAGGGCACCCCGGGAGAGATCGGCGATGATCATCATCTTCTTGCGGTCCACGCGATCGACCAGGGCACCCGCGATCGGCCCGAACAGGATGGAGGGAAGCATGCGGGCCGTCATGACGCCGGAGACCGCGAAGGGGCCACCCACGCGCAGCACGAGGGCCAAGACCGCCGTGAAGCCGACCCAGTCCCCCAGGGAGGAGATGGTCTGCGCCGCCAGCAGCCGGGCGAACGGCCGGTGCGTGAGCAGGTCCCGGAAGGAGGTCGACTTCGTGCCGCGGAGTTGCGCGACCTCGTCGGCGATGCTGGCCAACTACCCCTCCACAGCGGATGCTTCGACCGTCTCCACCATGGTCCCGCAGGCGGTGCACTTGGCGCTGCCGTCCTTCTGCTGGACCACGAGAGAGCCGCAGTTCGGGCAGGGCTGCGGGAGCGGTTTCTGGCCGACGGTGAAGTCGCACTCCGGGTACCGGTTGCATCCGTAGAACAGGCTCGTGCGCTTGCCGCGACGGGCGCGTTTCACGACCAGGTCGCCGGTGCCGCACTTCGGGCACTTCACGCCGGTCTTCTGCTCCTCCTTCTTGATGTACCGGCACTCGGGGTAGCCGGTGCACCCGACGAAGGGGCCGAACCGTCCGTGCTTCTTGGCCAGGGGCCGCCCGCACTCGGGGCAAAGCTCGTCGAGGACCTCCGGCTCCTTGCGCTCCTGCCCGTTCAGGTTCCGGATGTACTTGCACTCGGGGTACTTGTTGCAGCCGATGAACTTGCCGTACTTGCCAAGCTTGATCACCAGCTGGCCGGGCTCACGCCCTTCCTGGGGGCACAGGGGACAGAGCTCGTCGAGCGTCTCCTCGAACCGCTGGATCTCGTCCACGTTCTTCTCGATGAGCCGCTCGAACGGTCCGTAGAACTCGTCGAGCACCTGGATCCAGCCCATCTTCCCCTCGGCGATCTCGTCGAGCTCCTCCTCCATCTTCGAGGTGAAGTTCACGTCGACGATGTCCGGGAAGAACTCGACGAGCAGGTCCGTGACCACCTCGCCGACGTCCTCAGGGAAGAACCGCTTCTCCTCCAGGCGCACGTAGCCGCGGTCCTGGATGGTCGAGATGATCGACGCGTACGTGGACGGGCGCCCGATCCCGCGCTCCTCGAGCGTCTTCACCAGCGAGGCCTCCGTGAACCTCGGCGGCGGCTGCGTGAAATGCTGCTCGGGCAGGACCTGGAGCAGCCGCAGGACCTGTTCGGCCGACAGGCGCGGCAGCGTGGACTCGGCGTCCTCGTCGGCGGCGTCGTCGCGGCCCTCGAAGTAGACGCGGCGGAACCCGTCGAACTTCAGGGTCTGGCCGGTGGCGCGGAGCAGGTACCGCAGCTGGTCGACCTGGCCCTCGATGTCGATGCTCACCTGGTCGAACCGGGCCTCGGCCATCTGGGAAGCCACCGTGCGCTGCCAGATGAGCCGGTACAGCCGGGTCTGGTTGCGGTCGAGTGCGGCCCCGATCCGATCGGGCGCTCGAAGGGCGGAGGTCGGCCGGATCGCCTCGTGCGCCTCCTGGGCACCTCGCTGTTTCGTGCGGTACCTCCGCGGCTGCTTCAGCGCGTACTCCTGCCCGTACTGCGTCCGCACCAGCTCGGCCAGCTCACGGAGCGCGGTCTCGGCGATGTTCGTGGAGTCGGTCCGCATGTACGTGATGAGGCCGACGCGGCCCTCGCCGGGCAGGTCGACGCCCTCATACAGCTGTTGGGCGATCCGCATGGTCTGGCGGGCGGAGAAGCCGAGCTTGCGTGCCGCCTCCTGTTGCAGCGTGGAGGTGGTGAACGGAGCCGCCGGGGTCCGCTTGACCTCCTTCTGCCGAACCTCGGTCACGCGGTAGGCGGCTCGCCGCAGGAGCTCGGCGTGGGTCTGGGCGTCGGCCTCGCCGGGCAACGTGATGCCCTTCTTGTCCGGCGAGGCTGCGAGTTTGCCCTCGGGAACCTCGATCACCCGGGCGGTGAAGGGAGACTCGGCGTCCTCCGGCGTGAGCCGGACGTCGATGCTCCAGTACTCGACGGGGACGAACGCACGGATCTCGCGCTCGCGCTCGACGATGAGCCGGACTGCCACGGACTGCACGCGGCCGGCCGACAGGCCGGGCCGCACCTTCTTCCACAGCACCGGCGAGAGTCGGTAGCCGACGAGCCGGTCGAGGATCCGACGGGCCTGCTGGGCCTCGACGAGTCGCAGGTCGATCCCCCGGGGCTCCTGGAAAGCGGCGAGGATCGCATCGCGGGTGATCTCGGTGAACGTGACGCGCTTGGCGGTGGTGGGATCCACCTTCAGGACCTCTGCGACGTGGTAGGCGATGGCCTCGCCCTCACGGTCGAAGTCGGTGGCCAGCACGAGGTCGTCCGCCTTCTTCAGGGCGGAGCGGAGCTCCCGGACGGCCTTCTCGGAGGTGTCCGGGACGACGTACTCGGGCTCGAACTCGTGCTCGGTGTCCACGCCCAGCTTGCTCTTCGGCAGGTCGCGGATGTGACCGTACGAGGCGCGCACGGTGAAGTCCGCGCCCAGATAGCGCTCGAGCGTCTTCGCCTTCGTCGGCGACTCCACGACGACCAGCGTCTTCGTCATGCCAGCACGTCCTGCTTCCTTCGTGTCGAGAGGGGTGTGGCCCGGCGGCCGGAGAGGTTTCCCGGCGCAGGGTACCAGCACCCGCCGTCATCCCGGGGATTATGGGCTGCCCCGGGGCTCGGGGTGCCGCAGGCTCCCGGCTCATCGGAACCCGGTGATACCCTCGGTGCATTCCCGCCGCACCCTCACGGAGTCCGCGTGCTCGCCCTCTTCAACAGCTTCGTCACCGAGGAGATCGCCCGCTACGGGTACGTCGCGATCTTCGTGCTGATGGTGCTGGAGTCGGCTTGCGTGCCGATCCCCAGTGAGGTCACGATGCTGTTCGCCGGGGCGCTCGCCAGCGCGGCGTTCGTGGGGAGCGGCCACCAGCTCGACCTGGTGGCCGTTGCGCTCGTCGGGGCCTTCGCGAACCTGGTGGGTTCGTGGCTGGCCTACGGCGCGGGGTATGCGGGCGGGCGGCCCCTGATCGACCGGTGGGGGCGATACCTGCTGCTTCGGCCCCACGAGATCGACCGGGCCCACACGTGGTTCGAACGGTACGGGCAGCGGATCGTGTTCCTCGGGCGGCTGCTGCCGGTGGTCCGGACCTTCATCAGCCTGCCGGCCGGCGTGGCCCGGATGAACATCTGGAAGTTCAGCCTGTTCACCCTACTGGGATGCCTTCCGTGGACCTTCGGGCTGGCCGTCCTCGGCTACCAGCTGGGCGAGCGCTGGGACGAGGTCGAGCGGGTCATGCGGCCGTTCTCCTGGGCGCTGGCGGTGGCCCTCGTGCTGGCGATCGCCTGGTGGATCGGGCGGCGCGTCCGGGACCTGCGGGCCCATCCCCCGCCCGTGATCCGGGCCGAGCCGGAGGAGCCGGCGGAGGAAGAGCCGGTCGGACGCTGAACCGGTCGGACGCCGAGCCCGACGACTGCCGGGACCTCCCCCGTGGAATGCTTGTGCCATGAACGCGCCGAGCTCCTGGGCACCCCTTCGAACGGCCCGGACCCTGTGGGCAGGGATCCAGCGCGTACCGCTCGTGCGTCTCGTGCGTGACGTCGGCAGGAGGCACGGAGAGGAGAACGGCGGCCAGATGGCCGCGGCGCTCACCTACTACGCCTTCGTTTCGATCTTCCCCCTGCTGCTGCTCGCCCTGTCGGTGATCGGGTTCCTCCTGTCCGGCAACGAGACCGCCCAGCGTGAATGGACCACGCGACTCACCGGCTCGATCCCCGGGCTCGGGGACCTCATCGCCCGCAACATCCGGGCCGTGGTGGACGGCAGGGCCACGGCCGGGGTGGTAGCTCTGTTCGGGCTGCTGTGGAGCGGTATGGGCATCGTCGGCGCGGCCCGGACCTCCCTGGCCCGCATCCTGCGGCTCCCTCGAGCCAGCAACCCGTTCCTCATGCGGTTGCGGACGCTGGGGGCTCTCGGGGCTTTGAGCGTCGTGGCGCTGGCCTCGGTCACGGCCACCGGGCTCCTGGCCGGCGTCGGCGGCGGCGCGGGCCTCGGGGTGGCCGTACGAGCTGCCGGGATCCTCGGCGCCGCCGTGATCGACACCGGATCCTTCCTCCTGTCCTACCGGGTCCTCGCCCCTGGCAGCGGACCGTCGTTCGGCACCTTGCTTCCGGGAGCGATCGTCATGGCGACGGGGTGGACGGGGCTGAAGCTCGCCGGCGCCTGGTACGCGGCGCGGGTGGTCGGGCGGGCGTCCGCGGTCTACGGAGGGTTCGGTGCGGTGATCGGCATCCTCGCGATCTTGAACATCACGGCGCAGCTGTTCGTGTACGGGGCCGTGCTGTCCGCCGTTCTCGCCGAGCGCCGTCGCGGCGACGGGGGGGTCTTGTAGCCGGACCGTGCCCACGACGCCCTGGGCGGCGCGGCCCTCAGGCCAGGTCGATCTCGGCCGCGACGAGCTGCAGACCCTCGATCGCCACCGAGACGAACTCGTCCAGCGGCAGCCCGATCGAGTCCTCGACCCCCGTGATCTCGTCGCGGTTGACGCCCGGCGCGAAGGCCTTCTCCTTCAACTTCTTCTTGACGCTCGAGACCTTCATGCCCACGGCCCGCTCCGGCCGAACGAGCGCCGCGGCCACGAGCAGCCCGGCGACGGCGTCGGCGTGGACCACGGCCTTCGACATCAGGTCGGTCCGGTACCGCTCGTGCGCGTGCGCGAGCACCCCGTTCACCACGCGTTCGTCCACCCCGGCCTCGCGGAGCCACTCGGCCGCTAGGAAGGCATGCCGGTCGAGGTCCTCGCCGGTCTGGTCCTGGTCGAGGTCGTGGAAGAGCCCCGTGAGACCCCACAGGTCCTCGTCCTCGCCGAACCGGCGCGCCAGGCCCCGCATCACGCCCTCCACCGAGATCAGATGCCGGACGGTGGTCTCCTTCTCGGTCTTCTCGCGGCAGAACGCGAGCGCCTCGGCTCGATCCATCACACGTGCTCCAGGGCGAACGGGACGGCAGGGAACGCGGTCGACCAGCTATGGAGAGCATATCCAACCGACCGAGAGCCCTGGGACGGTCCCGCAGGGACGGCGCCACGAGGCGATAATCCCCGCGTGGGAGAGGCATCCGAGCATGCGGTCGCGAGCGAGTCCGTGGAGGCGCTGGTCGGCCGTGAGGTCCCCGAGCCGCTCATCGCGACGGCCTGGAGCGCCGAGGCGGCCGTCGCCGCGAAGCGGGCACCGCTCCGCATCTACCTGGGCGCGGCGCCGGGTGTCGGCAAGACGTACGCCATGCTCTCGGAGGGCCACCGTCGCCGGGAGCGCGGCACCAGCGTGGTGGTGGCCTGGGCCGAGACGTACGGGCGGCCGGTCACGGCTCAGCTCCTTGGGGGTCTGGAGATCGTGCCTCCGCGCGAGCTCACCTACCGGGGGCGATCGTTCCGGGAGATGGACCCCAGGGCCGTCGTCGAGCGCCATCCCGACGTGGCGTTGGTCGACGAGCTCGCGCACACGAACATCCCGGGCAGCCACCGGGCCAAGCGGTGGGAGGACGTCGTCGATCTGCTCTCGGACGGCATCGAGGTCATCACCACCGTGAACGTCCAGCACCTCGAGAGCCTCAACGACGTCGTGGCAGACATCACCGGGATCCGCCAGCGGGAGACCGTCCCGGACTGGGTCGTGGACCTGGCGGATCAGATCGAGCTGGTCGACATGTCTCCCCACGCGCTGCAGCGTCGGATGATCCACGGCAACGTCTACCCGGATCCCCGGAAGGCCGAGCTCGCCCTCCAGCGGTTCTTCACATCGGAGAACCTGACGGCCCTGCGCGAGCTGGCCCTGATGCGCGTGGCAGACCAGGTCGACGAGTCGTTGCTGGAACAGTGGTCCAAGACGAACGTCCCGGAGACGCGCGAACGGGTCCTGGTGTGCGTCTCGCGACCGGGGTTCTCCGAGGACCTGATCCGCCGCGGCGCACGGCTGGCCCAGCGTGCCAGAGGGGACCTGGTCGTGGTGCACGTCCGCGAGGGGGGCGAGGGAGATCAGCGGTCGTGGCTCGAGAAGACCGACCGTCTCGTCCGCGACCTGAGGGGGACGTTCCACGTCCTCGATTCCGACGATCCCGTGGAGGCGGTGCTGGGCCTCGCGCATCGGCAGTTCGTCACGCAGATCGTCGTCGGCGAGCCGCTGCGATCCTGGTGGCAGGAGCTAACGCGTGGATCGTTCGTGAGCCGGCTGATCCGCAGGGCGGAGGATCTAGACATCCACGTGATCGCCCACCGGCGCCGAGAGCGGCACCAGCGCTCAGGCCGGGAGGCCGGGCAGCACCCTTCGTAGCCTCCTGCGTTCCAGTCGGCCGGCGGCCAGGTGGATCCGGTCGTCGGGCCGGACGACCGCGAGCATCTCGCGAACCGACGTGATCAGCATCGCGTCGAACCACGCGCCGGTCCGCTCGGCCAGGCTCTGGGCCTGGTCCAGGGCAGCGTGCTGAGCGCTCGTCACCGGATAGCCCAGGCTCAGCACGACGAGCTCGTCGTCTCGGCGGATCCCGGAGCGCACGTCGCTCCACCGGACGGATGGCCGCCGTCCCAGGAGCAGCACCACCCGCGTCTTCAAGACCTTCATCCTCGACCCATCTGGGCGAGCGCCAGGTTCAGCTCGAGCACGTTCACCCGCGGTTCGCCGAGGAAGCCGAGCGTTCGTCCCTCGGTGTGCTGGTCGATCAAGCGCTGCACTACCGCGAGCGGGATGCCCCGCACCGCCGCGATCCTCGGGGCCTGGAAGGCCGCCGCCGCCGGCGAGATGTCCGGGTCCAGCCCGCTGGCCGAGGCCGTCAGGAGGTCCACGGGGATGTCCGACGGCTGGAGCCCGGGGTGGTACGGCCCTTCGAGGTCCGTGATGCGCGCGACCCGCTCCTCGATCTGGTCGGCCAGGGTCTTGGACAGCGGTCCCAGGTTCGATCCCGACGACGACGCCGCGTCGTACGGCGTCGCCGTGGCGGATGGCCGGCCGTAGAACCACTTGGACCCCGTCCACGCCTGCCCGATCAGCGAGCTCCCGACCGTCCTTCCGTCCGCACGGACGAGCGAACCGTCCGCCTTGCCTCGGAAGGCCACCTGGGCGACGCCGGTCATCACCAGCGGGTAGACCAGACCGGTGAGGATCGCGAGCACGACCGTGGCCCGAAGGGCCCGGATCACGTTGCGCATCATGGGAAACGCACCACCGCGAGGAGGAGGTCGATCAGCTTGATGCCGATGAACGGCGCGACGATCCCGCCCAGCCCATAGATGAGCAGGTTGCGACGGAGCAGACCCTCGGCGCCCATCGGGCGGTAGCGGACGCCTCGGAGCGCGAGCGGCACCAGCACCACGATGATGATCGCGTTGAAGATGACCGCCGACAGGATGGCCGACTCCGGCGTTCGAAGATCCATGACGTTCAGCGCGTTCAGCGCGGGGTAGGTCCCCGCGAACATCGCCGGGATGATCGCGAAGTACTTCGATACGTCGTTCGCGATCGAGAAGGTCGTCAAGGCCCCTCGCGTGATCAGTAGCTGCTTCCCGATCTCGACGATCTCCATGAGCTTCGTGGGGTTCGAGTCGAGGTCGACCATGTTGCCGGCTTCCTTGGCCGCCGAGGTGCCCGTGTTCATGGCCACGCCGACGTCGGCCTGGGCCAGCGCGGGTGCGTCGTTCGTGCCGTCCCCCGTCATCGCGACGAGGGTGCCGCCCTCCTGCTCCTTCCTGATGAGGGCCATCTTCGTCTCGGGCGTGGCCTCGGCCAGGAAGTCGTCCACGCCCGACTCCTGCGCGATCGCAGCGGCGGTGAGGGGGTTGTCGCCCGTGATCATCACCGTGCGGATCCCCATCGAGCGGAGCTGCGCGAACCGCTGCGCCAGGCCTCGCTTGACGATGTCCTTGAGCTCGATCACCCCGATGGGAGCGCGGTCCCTGGCCACGGCCAGAGGCGTCCCACCGGCCCGAGCGATCCGCTCGACCTCGGTGGCCAGCTCCGGCGGGAGCTCGCGGCTGCACCACCCCTCGACGGCGTCCACCGCGCCCTTGCGGATCTGCTCGCCGTCCAGGTCGACGCCGCTCATGCGGGTTTGGGCGGTGAATGGGACGAACTCGGCGCGCGCCTCCAGCAGATGGCGCTCACGGATGCCGTATCGTTCCTTGGCCAGAACCACGATGGACCGACCTTCGGGGGTCTCGTCGGCCAGCGAGGCGATCTGGGCCGTCTCGGCGAACTCGCGCTCGGAGACGCCGGGGGCGGGGATGAACCCCACGGCCTGCCGATCCCCGAGCGTGATCGTTCCCGTCTTGTCCAGGAGCAGCGTGGAGACGTCGCCCGCCGCCTCCACCGCGCGGCCGCTCATGGCCAGGACGTTGCGCTGCACCAGCCGGTCCATCCCGGCGATCCCGATGGCCGAGAGCAGGCCCCCGATCGTGGTCGGGATCAGGCAGACGAACAAGGCGATCAGCACCGCGTCGCTGACCCGGCGGCCCGCGTAGATCGCGAACGGCTGCACGGTCACGATCACGATCAAGAAGATGATCGTGAACTTCACGAGCAACAGCGACAGGGCGATCTCGTTGGGGGTCTTCTGGCGCTCAGCGCCCTCGACGAGGCCGATCATCCGATCGATGAACGACTCGCCCGGCTGCGCCGTGATCCGCACCTTGATCCAGTCCGAGAGGACCTTGGTCCCGCCGGTCACGGCCGAGCGGTCGCCGCCCGATTCCCGGATGACCGGCGCGGACTCGCCGGTGATGGCCGACTCGTCGACGGAGGCGATGCCCTCGACGATCTCGCCGTCCCCGGGGATCAACCCACCCGCCGAGACCATCACGAGGTCGCCCGCTCGGAGCTCGGCCGCGGGGACGTCCTCCTCCCGTCCGTCGCTGGTCAGCCGGCGGGCCACCAGGTCGGCCCTGGTCCTGCGGAGGGAGTCCGCCTGCGCCTTGCCCCGCCCCTCGGCCATCGCCTCGGCGAAGTTGGCGAAGAGCACCGTGAACCACAGTCCGAGGCCGATCGCCGTATCGAACGCGACGCGTCCCGTGCTCGTGACGTCCGTGACGATCCGGATGGTCACGACGACCGAGACCACCTCGACCACGAAGATCACCGGGTTCCGGAGCAGGGTCCTGGGGTCGAGCTTCCGCACGCTGTCCAGGACCGCGCGCCGCACGATGTGTGCATCGAGGAGCGGCCGATCCCGCGCGGCGCGCGCCGGCCGGACCGGTGACGCCGGCCGCGGCGGTGGCGACGTCAGGGTGGCCATCAGAACAACCTCCCCTGGGTCAGGTGCTCGACGATGGGACCCAGCGCGAGGCTCGGCAGGAACGTGAGCGCGCCGATGATCACCACGACGCCCATGAGCAGTCCGGCGAACAGCGGCGTGTCGGTCCGGAGCGTGCCGGCCGAGAACGGAACGGTCTTCTCCCGGCCGACGCTGCCGCCGAGGGCAAGCGCGGCCAGGAGCGGCACGAACCGCGACACCAGCATCGCGATCCCGCCGGTGATCGAGTACCACGGCCCGCTCGCCGAGAGTCCGGCGAACGCCGACCCGTTGTTGTTCCCCTGCGAGAGGTACGCGTAGAGGATCTCGCTGAACCCGTGCGGCCCGGCGTTCAGCCGTCCCGCCAGCCCGGCCGGGAGCACGACCGCCACCGCCGTGAATCCCAGCGTGACGAGGAACGGGACGAGGACCGCGATGACGACCAGCTTGACCTGGCCGGCCTTGATCTTCTTCCCCAGGTACTCGGGGGTTCGGCCGACCATCAGCCCGCCGATGAACACCGCGATGACGACGTAGAAGATCATCCCGTACAGGCCGCTCCCCACCCCGCCCCAGACGACCTCGCCGATCCCCATGTTGAACATCGGCGCGAGCTGGCCGAGGGCCTGGTACGAGTCATGCATCGAGTTCACGCTGCCGTTCGACGCGTCGGTCGTGGCGACGGCCCACAGCGACGACCCGTCGGGCCCGATCCGGAGCTCCTTGCCCTCCAGGTTGGGGGCGGAGGCGGAGATGCCGGCGGCCCGCATGGCGGGCGTCGCGTGGTCCTCTCCGGGCATCGTCATGGCGATGCCGACGACCATCAGAACCCACATGACGGCGAAGAGGGCCCAACCCTGACGCGCGCTTCCGACCATCTTGCCGAACGTGTACGTGAGGGCTGCCGGGATCCACAGGATCGCGAACATCTCGACGAAGTTGGACAGCGGCGTCGGGTTCTCGAACGGATGCGCGGAGTTCGCGTTGAAGAACCCGCCCCCGTTCGTCCCGAGCTGCTTGATCGCGATCTGGCTCGCGGCCGGCCCCCGGGCAAGGACCTGGCCGAACCCCTGGATGCCGTGCACCTGGAGGTAGCCCCCCAAGGTCTGGACGACGCCCTGGCTCATCAGCACGATCGCGACGATCACCGAGAGGGGCAGGAGGACGTAGAGCGTGCCCCGCACGGTGTCGCGCCAGAAGTTGCCGAGGTTCCCGTCCTCGGATCTGGTGAACCCCCGGATCATCGCGACGAGCATGGCCATCCCCACCGCAGCCGAGAGGAAGTTCTGGAACGTGATCGCGAGCATCTGGCTCAGGAAGCTCAGCGTGGTCTCGCCCCCGTAGACCTGCCAGTTCGTGTTGGTCATGAAGCTCGCGGCCGCGTTGAACGAGACGTACGGGTTGACGTCCGGCAGACCCTGCGGGTTCAAGGGCAGGTACCGTTGGAGACGGAAGACCAGGTAGACGAGGAGCATGCTGACCGCGCTGAACCACAGCACCGAGGACGCGTACCGCCTCCAGGACTGCTCGGCATCGGGGTTCACGCCGATGGCGCGATAGACGAGGCTCTCGAGCCGGCCTCGCTCGGGGCGCGTGTACACGCGGTACAGGTAGGCGCCGAGCGGCGGGGTCAGGACGATCAGCAGGATCGCGTACACGGCCGTGGTGCCCACGGCTAGAACCTCTCGGGCCGGATCAGGACGTACACGAGGTACACGAGCAGGGCCACGGACAGGATCAACTCGAGGGCGTCGGTGAGCTTCATATCCGGTCCAGCCAAACGACCAGGGCGAAGGCCAGCGCGAAGAAGACCAACGAGATGCCGATCATCACGACGTCCGCCATGACCACCTCCGCGATCGAGGCTAGCCCGGCGGACATGAAGGATCTGTGAAGAACCAGCCGGTCCGCATACGGGAGTCGTGAAGACCGGACCGGAGCGGCGTTCCCACGAGGGTGCGACGCCGGGTCTGTGCCATCCTTCGTCCGAGGGCGGTCGGATGCGGTTCCCCGCCGATGAGGAGGTGGACATCACGTCTGCGGATCCCGGGGCGCGGCCCGGCGGCCTCAGCTCGTCCCGCACGCCCACGCTCTTCGAGCTCCTCCGCGAGGGCGCCCGGCCCCGGCGTCGCGCCGCCGGCTACGTCGTGGCGATCGTCGGGACCTTCGGCCTCGTGGCCGGTCTCCTGCCGTTCCGAGGGGACATCACGCCGCTCAGCAAGGGGTTCGGGTTCGTCGTGCCGGTCGTCGTGGCGGCCGCGGTGGGCGGGCTGGGTCCGGGCATCGCGGCGTCGATCCTGGGGTTCCTGACGTTCAACTTCTTCTTCATCCCGCCCTACGACACGTTCGTCATCGGGCGGGCCGAGTACGTCGTGGTGCTGTTCGTCTTCCTGGGACTGTCCGTGCTGATCGCGGTGCTGATCGCCCGGGCCGGGGAGCGGGCCGACGCCGCGGAGGCCCGCGAGACGGAGCTCCGGACCCTGCAGGAGCTCAGCCGGATCCTCGTGGTGCAGGGGCCGGGCCTGGAGACGTACCGGACCCTCCTGGATCTGCTGACGCGGGACTTCGGCTATCGGGCGGGGGCCCTGTTCGTCCAAGAGCCCGGCCGAGGGCTCGAGCGCCGGGTCGCCGTGGGTCCCGGATCGGAGGACGTCGAGCCCACGTGGGATCCGCGCGCGTCCGGTCCGGCCCCCGAACGGCTGCCCCTGTCGGTGGGTGGACGGACGCTTGGGTTGATCGTCCTGTGCGGCGACCGGCCAGCACTCTCGCCCGCCGAGAGCCGCGTGCTCCGGTCGCTCTCGGACCAGCTCGCCCTGGTGCTCGAGCGGGACCGGCTCCTGCGCTCGGCGACCGAGGCCGAGATCTACCGTCAGAGCGAGCGGATGCGCAAGGCGCTCCTGGCCGCGGTCTCCCACGACCTCCGGAGCCCACTCGCCGCGATCAAGGCCTCGGCCACCGATCTGCTATCGGCCGACGTGCGCAGGGAGGACGCGGATCACCGGGAGATCCTGGAGACGATCGACCGTGAGGCCGACCGGCTGAACGCGCTCATCGCGAACCTCCTCGACATGTCGAGGATCGAGGCGGGCGTCCTGAGGGCTCGGATCGAGGTGGTCGATCTGGTCGAGGTGTTGGAGGCGGCGACCGAGGATCTTGCCCGCCGGTTCCCGGCGGTCCGCGTGGTCTCGCGCCTCGACGGATCGCCTCTGCTCGTGGAAGCCGATCCCGCGTTCCTGGATCGCGTCGTCTTCAACCTGATCGACAACGCGGCCAAGGCGGCGATGCTCCAAGGGGAGCCGGTGGTCGAGCTGGAGGTGCGACCCGAGCCCGACCGGGCGACCGTCCGCGTGATCGACCACGGCGGGGGGATCCCCGTCACCGCACGGACCCAGCTGTTCTTCCCGTTCTACGGCCTCCAGGAGCGAGGGGAGCGATTGGGTCCCGGCCTCGGGCTCGCCATCGCCAAGGGGTTCCTCTCGCTCATGGCCGGGGAGATCTGGGTGGAGGACACGCCGGGTGGAGGGGCCACGTTCGCCTTCTCGCTCCCTCGATGGGTGACGTGAAGCGACCACGGGTCCTCGTGGTCGATGATGAGATCGGGATCCGGCGGGCCCTCAGCCGGGCCCTGGCCGCTCGTGACTACGAGGTGGAATCGGCGGCGGACGGCGAGCAGGCCGTGGCCCTGGCCGAGCGGACGCAGCCGGACCTGGTGGTCCTGGACCTGAACCTCCCCAAGCTGGACGGGCTCGAGGTCTGCCGGCGGATCCGAGGGTGGAGCTCGGTCCCGATCCTGGTGCTCTCCGTCCGCGAGGACGAGCTTGACAAGGTCGCGGCCCTGGACCTGGGCGCCGACGACTACCTCACCAAGCCGTTCGGCATCGACGAGCTGCTGGCGCGGATCCGGGCGCTGCTCCGACGGACCGAGGACTCCACGGCCGGGGACCGCCGGTATCGCATCGGCGACATCGACGTCGATCTGGGGCGTCGCCGGGTGACGCGCGCCGGGCGGGACGTGCGGCTGACCCGGACCGAGTGGTCGCTCCTCGAGGCCATGGGCCGCCATCCCGGCAAGCTGCTCACCCACCGGTGGCTACTCGAGGAAGTGTGGGGTGCGGGCTACGGCGACGACGTGGATGTCCTCCGCGTCTTCGTGAGCCAGCTCCGCAAGAAGGTAGAGCCGGACCCGCGCCAACCCACCGTGATCGCCACCGAGCCGGGGGTCGGCTACCGGTGGACCGCGCGGCCGGCGCCCTGACCCGACTGGTCTGGTCGGGTCGTGGTCAGCGGCTCGATATGCAGGTCATCCCAGCTCCCCGCTTCACACGTGCTCCAGGGCGAACGGGACGCTGGACAGGACCACGCGCGGCTCGAACAGGAACAGCCGCTTCACGAACAGGGCGTTCTGGTTGTGGAGCAGGAAGTGGCGCCACCGCCGAACGACGAACTCGGGTAGCACGACGATCACCACGGTGTCCTCCCGTTCGGTGAACCGCCGGACCTCGTCGAGCATCGGCCCCGTGAGGTCCCGGAAGGGAGCTTCCACGATGTCGAGCGGCACCCGCAAGCCCCGTTCCCCCCACTCCTCCTGCATGCGGTGCGCGGCGTCGGGATCGAGGTCGAAATAGATCGCCCGCGTCTCCGAGGCCTCCAACGACTGGGCGTAGTTCACGGCTCGGATGCTCGCGTCGTTCACGGCCGAGACGAACACGAGCCCCACCGTGCGAGAAGGGATGAGCGGGCGACCGTCCACCCCGATCACCCGTCCCGCATCGAGGTGCACCGGTACGTCGGTCACCACCACGTTGGCCTCGCGGAGCAGTCCGGCCTTCAGCCGGACGAGGGGCCATCGGCGGAGCAGGTACGCGGTCAGGCCCTCCTCGATCACCTCCGGGATCACGACGTTGACGAAATCTCGCGGTGCGCGGTCGATGCCGCGGATGTAGGCGCGGACCGCTTCGGTGAGCCTCCCGCTCGGCACGGGGAGGGGCTCGAGGTCCTGCGCGCCCATGGAGAACTCGCGCCACCGCTCCTGGAATCCCATGGGGATGCCGTCGTTGGTCGGATAGACGATGTGGAGCTCGGTCGGACGGATCGAACGCACGAGCCCCACGGCCTCCGCCGCGGCCGGGTCGAGGCTGCGCACCACGAGGACGAGGTGGTTCGCGCCGACCTCGCCCACACGCACCGTGCCCTTCCGGAGCTGCGTGATGACGGAGGAGTAGTGCCGGTGGACGGCCATGAACAGCAGTACGAGGATGGGGATCGCGACCACCACGATCCACGCACCGTGTACGAACTTCGTGGCCAGGACGACGATGAGCACGACGAACGTGGCGCAGGCGCCGATCGCGTTGATGACGATCGCCCGCTGCCATCCTCGCTGCCCCTCCGGCCCCTTGTGCTTCTCCTTCAGCCAGTGGCGGACCATCCCGGTCTGCGACAGCGTGAACGACGTGAACACGCCGACGACGTACAGCTGGATGAGGCGGGACAGGTTCGCGTCGAAGACGTAGACGAGGAGCCCGGCCAGGCCGGCCAGCACGATGACCCCGTTCGAGAAGACCAACCTGTCTCCACGGTTCTGGAACTGGCGCGGCATGAAGCGGTCCCGCGCGAGGATCGCCGACAGACGGGGGAAGTCCTGGAACGACGTGTTGGCGGCCAACACGAGGATCGCAGTCGTGAACGTCTGGACGACGTAGAACAGGAATCCTCCCCCGAAGGTCGTGTGCGCGATCTGCGCCACGACGGACCGCTCCTCGCTGACCGTCACGTGCATGTGGCTGGCCAGGAACGAGATCCCGACGAACATCGTGATGGCGATGCACGCCATGATCGTGAGGGTCTCCGCCGCATTCCTAGCCTGCGGGCGACGGAACGCGGGGACGCCGTTCGAGATGGCCTCCACGCCGGTCAGCGCCGTGGATCCCGACGCGAACGCGCGGAGGATCTGGAACAGCGGGATCGTGGCGAGCGCCGTGGCGGGCGTCGCCAACTCGTGGAGTGGCGGCACGGGATCGGCAGCCGGGCATCCGCCAACGCATCGGGTGAGACCCACCATGAGCATCGTGAGGATCGACAGGATGAAGGCGTACGTGGGGATCGCGAACAGCGTCCCCGACTCGCGAACCCCTCGGAGGTTCGCCAGCATGATGAACAGGGTGAAGCCAAGCGACAGGATCACCTTGTGCGGGTTCAACGACGGCACCGCCGAGACCAGCGCGAACACCCCGGCCACGATCGACACCGAGACCGTGAGGACGTAGTCGACCAGCAGCGCCGCAGCCGCCACGAGTCCCGGCACCACGCCGAGGTTGTCCTTGCTCACGATGTACGCCCCGCCGCCGTTCGGATACGCCCGTACGGTCTGCCGGTACGACGTCACGACGATCACCATGAGGAGCGCGATCGCGATCGAGATGGGAAGGACCTTCGAGTAGACGGCCGCCCCCACCCCGACGCTCAGCAGCACGGCGAGGATCTCCTCGGTCGCGTACGCGACAGAGGACAGCGCGTCGGAAGAGAACACCGGCAGGGCCAGGATCTTCGGCAGCAGCGTGTGCTCGAGCTTGTGGCTGGAGACGGCCCGGCCGACCAGCAGCCGCTTCAGGTAGCCGCCCCCGGCGCCGTGGGTCCGAGGGACGGTCGTCTGGGACATGGGAGGAATGCTACGACGGGCCGGGCTCGGGACCGGCGATCCACCGATACCCGACGCCCGGCTCGGTGAGGATCAGCCTGGGCGCCGAGGCAGCGTCCCCCAGTTTGCGCCGGAGCGCGCGGACGTAGACGCGCAGGTACTGGCTCTCCTCCGCGTACCCTCGCCCCCACACCTTCTGGAGCAGCCACTGGTGGGTGAGCAGCTTCCCCGGGTTCGTGACCAGCGCTTCCAGCAGGGCGTACTCGGTCTTCGTGAGGTGAAGCGGCTCGCCCTCCAGGGTCACGAGCCGGCGAGCCAGGTCCACCTCCAGCTCGTCGAACCGAAGGACGGCCGGACCGGCCTCCTCGGGCTGGGCTCGACGGAGCTGGGCCCGCAGACGTGCCAGGAGCTCCTCCATCCCGAAGGGCTTCGTGACGTAGTCGTCGGCGCCCGCGTCGAGCGCGGCCACCTTGTCCGCCTGTCGGTCACGGACCGACAGCACGATGATCGGCACGTCGGAGAACGACCGGACCCGACGGATCACCTCGGTACCGTCCAGGTCGGGGAGCCCCAGGTCGAGGAAGATGAGATCCGGACCGCCCTCCGCCGCGCCGACCACTCCCTCCTCGCCGGTTCCGGCCGTCTGCACGTCGTATCCATGAGACGCGAGGCTCGTGCGCAGGGCCCGGCGGATCTGCGGCTCGTCGTCCACCACGAGGATCCGCGTCATGGCGCCGGCTCCTGCGCCTCCTGGGCAACCGGCGCCGAGTCCTGCACCGGCAGTTCGAAGACCACGGCTGCACCCCCCGACGGCGCCCCCTCGATCCAGATCCTCCCACCGTGGGCCAGGACCACCGCTCGGGCGATCGCGAGCCCGAGGCCGCTCCCGCGCCGCTCGGGCTCGGCGTCACGACGGTAGAACGCCTCGAAGACCCGGTCGCGGTCCTCCACGGGGATGCCCGGCCCGTGGTCGCTCACCCTGACCTGTACGGCGCCCCGCCACGGTTTCGCCGAGAGGGCGACTTCGGCGCCGGGAGGCGAGAACCTCGCCGCATTCTCCAGGATGTTCGTGAGCACCTGGTCGATCTGGACCGGATCGGCCGGAACGTCGGGAAGATCGGGATGGATGATCGTCCGGACTTCAACCTTGCGAAGTGCCGGACCCAACCGATGCAGCACGGAGGCGATGACGTCCTCCAGCGCGATCGGCTGCTTGGCCGGGACCAGCGCACCCGCACGGATCCGCGCGAGATCGAGGATGTTCCCGACCAGCCGGTTCAGCCGGTCCGTCTCCTCCTCCACCGTGAGCAGCAGCTCGCGTCGCTGAGCCCGGTCCAGATGCGCGCTCTCGTCCAGCAGCCCGGTCACGCCGGCCTTGATCGACGCGAGTGGGGTTCGCAGATCGTGCGTGACCGAGGAGAACAGCGCCGCGCGCAGGCGGTTGGACTCGGCGTCCATCCGCGCTCCCTGCACCTGCTCGTCGAGCCGGGCCCGCTCCAGGGCCACCGCCACCTGGCGAGCACAGGCGTCGAGGAGCTGCCGGTCAACGTCTCCGAGCGCCGGAAGACCGCTCCGACGGACCGCCGTGAGCGTCCCCAAGGCCACGTTGGCGACGACGACGGGCACCAACATCGTGGGGCCGTCATCGCCGTCTCGCGCGGCGGTCGCGTCCCAGACCGACTCGCCGGCCTTCGCATGGACCTCGCACCGGACCAGGCCGAACGGCTCCAACAAGGCGGTGGCGAAGTCGCGCAGGACCCGGTCCACGGGCTCGCCGGAGAGCAGCTTCGAGGACAGGTAGCTGAGGAGCCGCGTCTCGCGCTCCCGGCGTGTGGCCCGGGCCCGCTCCTCGAGCGCTCGGGCAAGCAGCGAGCCCACCACCAGGGCGGCGGCGAGGAAGACGAGGAGGGCGACTACGTCGTCCGCCTTATCGACTCGGAGTGTGTGGCGCGGGTCCGTGAAGAAGTAGTTGAGCGCGAGCGACGAGATCACCGCGCCGCCCAGCCCGCCGGGCACGCCACCGATGGCGGCGGCCGCCACCACCGCGAGCAGCAGCATCGAAGCCGCCCCGATCCCCCCGGCGTGAAGGACGAGGGCGACGGCCGTCGCGAGAGCCGGAGCCACCACCGCGGCCACCGCGGCGCGGACCGACGAGGTTCTGGCCGATCCCGTCAGCGTGCGCACGACCTCACGCTAGCCACTTTTACGGGATCTTCACGCACCGGGACGGCCCTTTCACGCGTCGCTTACGCGGCCCGACCGACACTCTTGATCGGGAGGTCACACGTGGCGATCACAAGGGAGTCGACCCCAGACATCGGCACCGTCCCGGCGCCGCGTCGCAGACTGCAGCCCCCGGGCACCGGTTACTCGCTGAAGCGCGCCGTGCTGGGACCCGCCCTTCCGACCTCGGCCCTCGCGCACGAGCGGCTGGGCAAACCGACCGCTCTCGCCGTCTTCGCCTCGGACAACCTGTCCTCCGTCGCCTACGCGACCGAAGAGATCCTGAAGGTCGGGGTGCCGATCGCCGGCGCCGCAGCCTTCGCCACGGTCATGCCGATCACGATCGGCATCCTGCTCGTCCTGGCGGTGCTCCTGTTCTCGTACCGGCAGACGATCAAGGCCTATCCCAGCGCCGGCGGCGCCTACATCGTGACGAAGGACAACCTGGGCTTGCTCACGGCGCAGGTGGCCGGGGTGGCGCTCCTCACCGACTACGTCTTGACGGTCTCGGTGTCCACCGCCGCGGGCATCGCCGCCGTCACCTCTGCGTTCCAGTCCCTCTACCCATACCGGGTGGAGCTCTCCGTCTTCTGCATCTGGTTCATCGCCTGGGGCAACCTCCGCGGCGTCCGAGAATCGGGGCGGATGTTCGCGGTCCCCACGTACTTCTTCATCGCCATGATGTTCGGACTGCTCGGCGTGGGCGTGCTCCGGGCGTTCACCGGGGGGCTGCACCCCCTCCCCGCACCGTCCGACGCCGACGTCGGCGCGGGTGCAGTGACCTTGTTCCTGATCCTCCACGCGTTCGCATCGGGCGGCGCCGCGGTCACGGGCGTCGAGGCCATCTCGAACGGCGTGCCGGCGTTCAAGCCGCCGGAGTGGAGGAACGCCCGGACGACACTGATGTGGATGGGGAGCCTGCTCGGCGTGATGTTCCTAGGCCTCTCGTTCCTCTCGGTGAAGCTCCAGGTCGTCCCGAGCGACACGAAGACCGTGATCTCGCAGGTGGGGCGGGCGATCTTCGGCGGTGGCGCCGTCGGCTACGCCCTGTTCCTGATGCTGCAGATCGCGACGACCCTCATCCTGATCCTCGCCGCCAACACGTCGTTCGCGGACTTCCCCCGGTTGGCGAACTTCCACGCCACCGACCACTTCATGCCTCGCCAGCTCACGAAGCGTGGACACCGGCTGGTCTTCTCCAACGGCATCGTCGGCCTGGCCGTGGCGGCCACGATCCTGGTGGTCGCGTTCCGTGCCGACGTCCACCGGCTGATCCCTCTCTACGCGATCGGCGTGTTCACCTCATTCACGCTGTCGCAGGCCGGCATGGCCCGCCGGCACCTCCGGCTCCGCGAGCCGGGCTGGAAGCACGGCCTGCTCATCAACGGCATCGGCGCCCTGACCACGGCGGTGGTCGACGTGGTGATCGCCATCACGAAGTTCTGGCACGGGGCATGGGCGGTCATGCTGTTCGTCCCGGTGACGGTGTGGCTGCTCGTGCGGATGAACCACACGTACGAGCGCGAGCACGAGGAGCTCGACGAGGACCTGCCCCGTTTCGGCGCCGACGGGGCCGGGCATCCGACGGCCGTCGTCGTGGTGGACGACCTGGATCGGAAGACGATCCACGCGCTCCAGTACGCGAAGACCCTGCGGGCCCGGGAGGTGCAGGCGGTGCACTTCGTGAAGGGGCGCGAGGACCCCGAGGCCCTCCGGCGGCGCTGGTCCGAGCTCCGGATCGAGGTGCCGCTCAAGGTCGTGGCCGCGGACGGGGACCGGGCGAGCTGCCTGGCCGGGTTCGTCGGCGCGCTGCCCGAGTCGGCGGGCGTCAACGTGATCATCCCCGGCCCGGCTCGAACCCGGGCGATCGATCGGCTGCGACGGGGCCGGCTCGGGGCCCAGATGGCCCGGGCGCTGCTGCCAGTCCGAAACGCGAGCGTCACCCTGGTGCGCGATCACCCCGGTCCCGGCCACGTCGCCACCGATCCCGACGGCCGGGGGCTCCGCCTTCGGGTCGTGCCCCGGTCGAGGCACGAGGTCGTCGTCCCCGTGGACCTGCCGGACCGAGCCTCGATCCGGGCCGTCCGCTACGCGATCTCGCTCGGTGCGACCGAGGTGCGCGCGGTGCACGCCGCCGCCGACCCCGATCGCGAGGAGGCGCTGATCGCGGCGTGGATGAACCTGCGCCTCCCGGTCACCCTCGACGTGGTGGAGTGCTGGGACCGCAACGTGGCCCGGAGCGTCGAGACCTACGTCTCGGAGCTGGTGGACCACGACAGCGAGGTGACGGTGGTCATGCCCCGGCGGGACTACGCCACGCTCCGCCAGCGGCTCCTCCACGACCGCACCAGCCGCAAGATCGCCACCGCGCTCGGCCGGTACGAGCACGTCGACATCGCCGTGGTGCCGTACTACTTCGGCAAGCGGCGGCGAGCCCACGCCACCGAGCCCCCCGGTCGGCTACCCTAACGGGCCGGATGCACGCGATCATCGTCGGGTGTGGGAGGGTCGGCTCCGAGATCACGATCCAGCTCGGGAGGGCCGGCCACGACGTCGTCATCATCGACAAGCGCGCGAGCGCCTTCGACCGCCTGCCCCCCGACTTCAAGGCGCGCACGATCGTGGGACTCGGCTTCGACCGGGACGTCCTCGAGGAGGCGGGCATCAAGGAGGCCGACGCTTTCATCGCCGTGTCGAACGGCGACAACTCGAACATCGTTTCGGCCCGGGTGGCCCGCGAGCACTACCACGTGCCGAAGGTCATCGCCCGCATCTACGACCCGCGGCGCGCCGAGATCTACGAGCGCCTGAACATCCCCACGGTGGCCACCACGACGTGGGGCGTGAAGCAGATCATGCTGATGCTGGCCCACCCCCGGGAGGAGATCAAGGAGAGCCTCGCCGGCGGAGACCTGTTCCGGATGCGCCTGGAGGTTCCCGAGCACCTCGTGGGCAAGAAGGTGGGCGAGCTGAACCTCGACGGCAAGATCCTCGTGGCCGGCGTGGATCGCGGGGGGCACGGGTTCATCCCGATCCCCTCCAGCACGTTCCAGGAGGGAGACTTCGCCGCGCTGATCGTCCACAAGGACGCGCTCGCCACGCTGGACGAGCTCCTGACCCCCGTCGCGGAGCACTGACGTGCGTGTCGTGATCGCCGGAGCCGGGGCGGTGGGTCGGCACTTGGCCTCGGATCTGCACGCCCGCGGGCACGAGGTCACGGTCATCGAGCAGCTGCCCGAGACGCTGAAGGAGGCGCACGAGTGGGCCCCCGAGGTCGAGTTCCTCCTCGGCGACGGGTGTGAACCGTGGGTGCTGGAGAAGGCGAGCCTGAAGACGGCCGACGTCGTGGTGGCGGCCACCGGCGACGACGAGGACAACCTCGTGATCTCGCTGCTGGCGAAGCAGGAGTTCGCGGTGCCGCGGGTCTTGGCCAGGGTGAACCACCCTCGCAACGAGTGGATGTTCACCGAGCAGTGGGGGGTGGACGTGGCCGTGTCGGTCCCCCACCTGCTCACCGCGCTCGTCGAGGAGGCGGTCACGGTGGGCGACCTGGTCCGGCTGCTGCGCCTGGAGGGGGGCCGCGTGGGGCTGCTGGAGCTCACGATCCCCGCGTCGTCCCCGAACGCGGGCCGGCCGCTCTACGAGCTCCGGCTGCCAACCGACTCGGCCATCGTGGCCGTCCTGCGGGAGGGCCACGTCGTGATCCCACAGCCCGAGACCCTCGTCACCGCCGGCGACGAGGTCCTGGCGCTCTCATCCGCCGAGTCCGAGACGGCGCTGCGCGTCGCGATCGTGGGCGAGGGCGTGCCTGGATCGGCGCCGGTCGACGTCGACGATTAGCTAGTCCGCACCAGACTAGTCGGCGGGAGGTGGGACGTGGACCTCCGGATCCGTTAGCTTCCCTCCGAGCCCGGCGAGCCGTGGGAACCGGATGCGCCGTGGGCTCCCGAGGCCTCCGCAGCGTGCTTCGCGAGGTTCCCCTGCAGGTGCACCAGCGAGTTCGCCAGCCCCGGGTTGTCCCGGTGGATCTTCAGGAGCGCTTCGTGGCGGCAGATCGCGTTGTCGAGTCCGGTGAGCCCGTCGCACTTGGAGAAGTCGGGCGCGGTGCCGCTCCCGTCGGAGGCGGCACTCGTTTCGAGACCCTCCGTCTCCGTCTCAGCCGGCTCTGGTGACTCGGTCTCGGTGGGCTCGGGGCTCTCGCTCTCCGCGGGCACTACGGAGGGCACCGACGCGGGCTTCCGATGAAGTCCGGGAGCGGCGCCGGCGATCGTTCCCGCGACCACCACCACCACCAGGGCGGCGAGGAGGATCCGAAGCACCTTCACGCGTCCGAGTATCGCCCCGCCGCCCTCCGAGATGGAATAGGCCGAACGGACGGTCCCGGGAGAACCGCGGGGGACGACGTTCAGGCAGCGAACTCGAAGCTCGGGTTCACCATCCGGCGCTCGGCGCGCTGCTCGGCCATCACGCCCTCCACGACGATCCGGGTTCCGAGTTTCAGGCCCGGGATCGACCGCCGGCCCATCCACACGACCCGGATCTCACCGGTGCCGTCCGAGACCAGGGCCTCCAGCGACTCGGACCCCTCCATCGGCCGAACCGTGATCCGCTTCACCACGCCGGCGATCTTGGCCCGGTCGCGAACCGCGACGTCGGCGATCCGGGCCGTGCCGGGGACCTTCTCGGCCCACCGCTCGATCTCGTCGGCGAGCCGTTGCTCGTCGGACTCGGTCAAGCGGGTGAAGAACCCCCGAAGTCTCCGCGCCAGCCCCATCTCTCCGTTCGAAGGCTCGGGCGTCGGCGGCGAACCGACGGCCGGGCTACGTCGTGACCGCCGCCCCCTCGGCGGGAGCCTCCTGCACCAGCAGCTCCGACTTGCGAGCCTTCGAGATCCCGATCGCGACCGCCAGCACCACCGCAGCCCCGACCGCGATCACGATCCGTGCGGCGTCCTTGTCCGCGTACTCGACCACCAAGGGGGCGATCAGCAGCGAGACCAGGTTCATGACCTTGATCAGCGGGTTCAGGGCGGGTCCCGCGGTGTCCTTGAACGGGTCGCCGACCGTGTCGCCGATGACCGCGGCCTTGTGGGCCTCGCTGCCCTTGCCGCCGTAGTGGCCCTCCTCGACGTACTTCTTCGCGTTGTCCCAGGCGCCGCCCGCGTTCGAGAGCATCACCGCCAGGAGCTGCCCGGTGAGGATGGCTCCCGCCAGGAACGCCCCAAGCGCCTCGGCCTTGAGGGCGAACCCCACGATGATCGGAGAGAGCACGGCCAGCAAACCGGGCGTGAGCAACTCGCGCAGCGACGTGCGCGTGCAGATGTCCACCACGCGCGCGTAGTCGGGCTTCTCCTGATAGGTCATGATCCCGGGGTGCTCGCGGAACTGGTCGCGGACCTCGACGACCACCTGGGAGGCGGCACGACCGACCGCCCGGATCGCGAGCGAGGAGAACAGGAACGCGACGGCCCCGCCGATCAGCAGGCCGACCAGCACGTCCGGCCGGTCGACCCGGATCCCGCGGAAGATGAAGCCGGCGCCCTTCAACGCCTCCTCGAACGAGCCGAACAGCGACGTGGCCGCGAGCACCGCGGTGGCGATGGCCATGCCCTTCGTGATGGCCTTCGTCGAGTTCCCGATCGCGTCGAGCCCCGTGAGGATCTCGGCCGGCCGCCCCTCGAACTCGCCGGACATCTCGGCGATGCCCTGCGCGTTGTCCGAGACCGGGCCGTACGTGTCCATGGACACGATGACGCCCACCGTGGTGAGCATCCCCATCCCGGTGAGGGAGATGAAGTACAGCCGCTCGGCGGTGCTCTCGCCGAGCAGGAACGCCGCCATGATCGCGCCGCCGATCACCAGGATCGCCCAGACCGTGGACTCCAGACCGACCGAGAAGCCCGACAGGATCGTTGTGGCCGGACCGGTCTGGGTCTGCTCGGCGATCTCTTGCACGGGGTGGCGGCGGGTCGAGGTGAAGTGCTCGGTCAGCACCTGGATCACGCTGGCCAGGACCAGCCCGAACAGCACCGCGAACGCCGGGCGCCACGTGTCCATGTACAGATCGGAGATCACGAACACGATGGCGGCCGACAGCGCCGCCGAGATGAAGAAGCCGCGGTTGATGGCCCGCATGCCCGGCTCGTCCTCGCGCCGCGGCGACACCAGCAAGATCCCGACGATCGAGGTGATGACCCCGACCGCACGGACGAACAGCGGGAACATCACGCCGATGATCGCGCCCTTCGGAGAGTTCTGGAACGCGGCCGCCCCCAGGATCAGCGCCGCCACGAGCGTCACCTCGTAGGACTCGAACAGATCGGCCGCCATCCCGGCGCAATCGCCGACGTTGTCACCCACGTTGTCCGCGATCGTGGCCGCGTTGCGCGGGTCGTCTTCGGGGATGTTCTTCTCGATCTTGCCCACCAGGTCGGCGCCCACGTCGGCGGCCTTCGTGAAGATGCCGCCGCCCACCCGCATGAACATCGCGAGCAGCGCCCCACCGAAGCCGAAGCCCAGCAGCACGCTGGTGGCATCTCCCTTGTAGATCAGGATGATCACCGTGGCGCCCAGGAGGCCGAGTCCCACCGTGAACATCCCCGCCACGCCGCCGGCGCGGAACGCGATCCGCAGCGCGCTGCGCAGACCCGACTCACGAGCGGCGTTGGCCGTGCGGACGTTCGCACGGACCGCCAGCCACATCCCCGTGTACCCCGTGGTCGCCGAGAAGGCGGCGCCCAGGATGAACGCGACCGAGCGGCCGAACCGGATGAACAGATCTCCGTGCGCGGCGTCCTTCGGGACCGGCAGGATGAAGAAGATCACGATCGTGAGGAGCGCCAGGAACACGCCGAGCGTCTTGAACTGCCGGTTCAGATAGGCCTTGGCGCCTTCCTGGATGGCCCGTGCGATCTCGCGCATCTTCTCGGTGCCCTCGGGGGCGGCGAGGACCTCGCGGACCAGGTAGTAGGCGAACACCAGTGCGATGAGGGAGATCACGAGGACCACCCACAGCGCCCTGTCCTCGAACGAGCCGAAGACCGCCTTGATGGCCTCACCCTCGGCGGCCAGGACGTGCATGGAACCTCCCCAGGTCGATGTCGGAAAACGTGCTGTTATCGGCGGAAACGGACGGATTATAGGGGGAACGCCGCTGCGTCGGCCCGGGCCGATAGCCCCCCGCTCAGCGCGCCGAGAGGTACGCGGCGCCGGCCGAATCGAAAGAAGGCGGACCGCTTGCCTGCTGCCCTGCGGAGACATGATCGCGCGCCGGCATATACTGCGCATTCGGGCGATGGAGCTCGCCCCACACAACCGCCCGGAAGGGCTGATAGCTCCTACCGACGTGGAGGTAGGAGCGTCTGCATATGGGCGAGGCAACCTTCTCGGAGGAGCGGGACGCGCTCTTCCGGACGCTGAGCGCACTCGCGGAGCTGGCCGACGAACGCGAGCGCCGGAACGTCCTCGAGCGAGCCCAGGCACTGCGTGACGATCTGGCGAGGAACCGGTTCAACGTGGTGCTCCTCGGGGAATTCAAGCGGGGGAAGACCACGTTCGTGAACGCGCTCCTGGGAGCACCCCTGCTCCCGGCGGCCGTGGTGCCGCTCACGTCGGTGATCACCCTCGTCAGGTGGGGACCGCAGGTCCATGCCCGGATCGTGTTCCGGGACGGGCGGGAGCTCGAGGTCGGCGCCGACGATCTCCCCACCTACGTCACCGAGCGCGAGAACCCCGGCAACCGGCGCGGCGTCGACCACGCCATCCTCACGCATACCTCGGAGCTCTTGGCCGACGGCGTCTCCCTCGTGGACACACCGGGCGTCGGAAGCATCTACCAACACAACTCCGAGACCGCTCGCCGCTTCCTGCCCGAGGTCGACGCCGCCGTCTTCCTCACCTCGGCCGATCCGCCGATCTCGGCGTCCGAGCGCGAGTTCCTCCACGAGGTCCGAGCGGAGGCGGCGCGCACGTTCTTCGTCCTGAACAAGGTCGACCACCTCTCGGAGACCGACCGCTGTGACGCGCTGATCTTCACCGAGGAGGCTCTTCGCGACGCACTTGGCCGGGACGTGACGGTGTACGCGGTGAGCGCCCGCGACGCGCTCGAGGCCAAGCTGGCCGGCGACACGGTCGGGCTCGACGCCTCCGGGCTCGCGACCTTCGAGCGGGACTTCCGCCGGTTCCTCCTCGAGGACAAGGGGCGCACGATCCTCGCGTCCATCGGCGGCCGGACCCTCCGCCTGGCCGAAGGGGAACGGAACGCCATCGACGTGGAGCTCCGGACGGCGCGCCTGTCGTGGGCCCAGCTCGCGGAGGTGCGCGAGCGGATCGAGGGCGTGTTCCAGCACGCTCGGACGGCGCGTCGCGACGTACGAGCGTTGCTCCGCAACGAGCTCGAGCTGCTCACCGCGGATCTGGAGCAGGACCTCCGGTTCCTCCGCGCTCGGGAGGAGACGCACCTGTCCGCCGTGGCCGAGGAGCATCTGCGCGATCCGGCGTCGATCCGCCGGGGGTCCGAGGCCCTGAACGAGCTCCTTCGCGAAACGCTCCGGACCGACCTCGAGGGATGGCGCACCGAGGAGGAGGAGAAGCTGCAGCTCGGCTTCCGGACGGTGATGGCTCGCTTCGTGGAGGAGGCCGACCGCGTGGAGCGTGAAACCGTGCAGGCGTGCGGGCAGCTCCTCGGCATCGAGCTCACCTCGACCTCCGGGCCGCCCGAGGTCACCGGGCGGACCCGTTTCACGTACGCGTTCTTCGAGCCCCCCACCATCATGGAGTCGATCCTGCCGGACGTGCGCCGGTTCCTGCCGGCGGGAACCGCGCGGCGGCTCTTCGAGAAGGAGGTGCGCCGGAGGATCCCCGAGCTCGTCGACAAGCACTGCGGGAGGTTCCGCTGGGACTTCCGCCAGCGCTTGGACCGCAGCCTCCACGACCTCGAGGCGATGCTGGACGAGCGGCTCGAATCCACGATCGAGAGCCTGCGAGCGGGGCTCGCACGCTCCGAGCAGGAGCGGGACCGATCCGCCGCTTCGGCCGCCGACGCCGAGGAGCGGGCCAGGCGGTGGCGGGAACGGCTGGATGGGATCGTCGCTGCCGTGCGACCCGCCGCAGAGGGAGCTGCGGAGGTCACGGCATGACACGCGCGGCGGACGTCCTCCAGGAGGCCGTGAAGGCGCTCGGCGACCTCACCGTTCCCGACGTGGCGACCGAGGTCCCGATCGATGCTGCTCTCGCCCATCACGACGAGGCCGAGCTCCGCTTCTTCCTCTACGCGGGCCTCTTCGCGCTTCTGGCGGAGGCGGTCGCGGACGGCGAGACCCCGGAGATGGCCGGGGACGGCGCGGGCGTGACGGAGGAGCAGCTCGAGGGATCGCTCCGGATGGTCCGTTCGGCAGAGCCTGGTGTCCGCTACGCGCGGTTCGAACGGCGCGACGCCACGGAACGACGCGAGCTCATGGCGCGTATGCGCGGACGGGAGATCGCCGTGACGAGCGAGTGGCTGATCCCTCGCCTCGATGCCGACATCCATGCCTATCGGGCGCGGATCGCGGCCCTTCAGGACGCGATCGCGCGTGCCGGGGACGGGCCGAGATGAGCCCTTCCGTCCATCTGCTGGCCGATGACTGGGAACGCCTTCGGCGCGTCTACCCGGACCGGGACGACCGCGACCTTGCTCGGACGGCCTTGGCACTGGGACGCAAGGCCGCCGATGCGCCCTTCGAGATCCGGGTGCCGCCGAACCTCCCGAAGCGGGAACGCGTGCAGCGGCTCATCGTGATGCTGGCCCGCTCGGCGGGCGGGGTTGCGGTGCAGCGCTTCCGATTGGTGAGGGATCGCGAGCGCGACGCCCGGGCGGAGCGGGTCGAGGCCCTCACCTACGAGCGACACCTTGAGCTGGACAAGGACGTGGTGCCGCCCTTGAAGCTCGAGGCCAAGCGCCTCCGGGCCGAGCTCCGCCGGCTCGAGGAGGAGGCGGGTTCGCTCGGCATCGACGTCGAAGCGATCGAACCTCGGATCTCGTGGCCGGAGACCATCGCGGTGGACGGGTACGAACCGCCCAAGTACGAGACCAACGACGAGCGCCGCCGGACCGCGGTGGCCTTCTTCCGACGGGTAGGAGGAGCATGAGCACCACGATCTACCTCGTCCGTCACGGCCGGACCAGCCTGAACGCCGAGGGCAGGTTCCGGGCGAATGGATCCTCCGCTCGACGATCGCGGGTTCGTCCAGGCCGCGGAGGCCTCCCGCGCGCTCGCCGGCAAGGGCCTGGCCGCCGTGTACGCCGGTCCCCTGCTGCGCACCATGCAGACCGCGCAGTTCGTCGCGCACCCGGCCCGTGTCCGGGTCACGCCGTGGCCGGATCTGATCGATCTCGATCACGGCCGTTGGACGGGGCTCACGACCGAGGAGGCGGCGGCCCTCGATCCCGACCCCTACGAACGGTTCCGCCGCTCCCCGCGGCAGGCCCAGGCCCCGGAGGGCGAGTCGATGCCCGACGCGGAGGCCAGGGTCCTGCGTGCGCTCCGTGTCCTGGGCGACCAGCACGACGGCTCCGCCCTGGC